>NZ_DATIGT010000209.1:0-3103 GCF_035481375.1 Tahibacter sp. | reverse complement strand
GCGCTCGACGCGGCGCAGCGGCGTGCGCGCGAGCTCGCGGGAGAGCGGGCGGTGCCGTGAGGGGAAATCGGGAACCGGTGGAGCCACGCGGAGCGCTGCCTGCTTCCGGAGATCCGCAAAACGTGGGAACCCGCGCCTGCTCCCCTCTCCCCCGAGCAAGCTCGGGGGAGAGGATCGCAAACGGATAGGCCTTCGCACGCAATCACGCAACCGCCCCAACGCCCATCGAATCGTTCACGCATGTGAAACGAGCATGCAACGAATGCGGGCGAACGCCCGCGTATCGACACTGCCCCGGCTGCAATTCCTGCCTGGAGTGTCCATGAAAGCGTCTGCCGCACTGATTCTGTCTTTCTTCGCCACCGCCGCCGCGGCCGAGCCGCCGGCGGCCGCCACGTTCCTGTTCTCCCGCGGCGGCAGCGTCAGCGCGCCGCTGGCCGACGGCAGCCACGTCTATCTCGCGACCGGCAGCACGGTCACCGCCTGGAATCGCGGCGGCGACGGCTCGCTGACGCCGACCGGCGACAGCCGCGCGACACCGGTGCAGGGCGTCATCAACGCACTGGCCCGCTCCGGCGACTATCTGTATGCGAGCTACCGCGGCTACGCGACCGAGGACTCCGGCGTCGCGGTCTATTCGATCGCCGACCGCAACGTGCCGCAGCTGCTGGGCCAATACGCCTACAGCGACGCCGAGTTCCTGTTCGCCGGCGGCATCGCCGTCGCGGCGAATCACCTGTACGTGTTCGACAACGAACAGGGCGTGTTCGCGAGCCCGCTGACGAGCCCGGCCGTGCCGACCTTCACGCACGTCAACACCGGCTGGGGCAACTACGATCAGGTCTATGCGGCCGGCAATCACCTCTACACGGTAGGCCGGACGTTTCTGTCCAGCACGGCGCTGGCGATCTTCGACCTGACCACGCCGCTCGCGCCGCAGCAGGTCGGCAGCGCGTCGCTCGACGGCTACGACAATTTCCGCCTCAAGGTGCAGCCGCCGTTCGCCTACGGCTTCGGCCTCGCCGTGAACATCAGCGACATCAGCAATCCGGCCAACATCGTGCCGCGCGGCCGCGTCGATTCGCCGGTCGCCTACGAAGGCATCGTGCTCGGCAATCACGCCTGGAGCCTCGGCCTCGACGGCCTCGACATCTGGAACGTCTCGAATCCCGACCAGCCGACCTCGGTCGGCCACTCGACGATCGGCACGTTCGCGACCGATGCGACCGCGGCACTCGACGGCGACGCGTTCCTCGCCACGCGCGCCGATCGCTTCGTGCGCATCGACGCGACCCAGCCGGCGACGCCGGTGCAGCGCAGCGAGGCGATGCTGCCGGCCGGCACGGCGGCCTACGACGTCAGCGTCCGCGGCGATCGCGCGCTGCTGCTCGGCAATGCCTACGGGCTCAACGTGGCGGATGCGGCCGATCTCGCGCCGCTCGCGCGCTTTGAGACCAGTCTCGATCCGTCGCTGCAGGGCCGCGCGTTCGAGCAGCTCGCCGTCGACGGCAATCGCGCCTACCTCACGAGCTGGGGCAGCGGCCTGATCATCGCCGACCTCACGAATCCTTCCGCACCGCAACAACTGGGCTACTGGGAATACCCGTTCGCGACCGCGATCGCGGCGCGCGGCAACCGCGCCTGGGTCGGCCGTTCGACCAACGGCGGCGAAGTCGTCGCGCTCGACGTGACGAACGCGGCGCAGCCGCAGGTACTCGGCGCGCAGACGACCAGCAAGGTGCTGCGCCTCGCGCTGCACGGCGACTACCTGTACGTCGCCGACGAAGCGCAGTTCGGCAGCAAGGGCGGCGGCCTGCTCGTCATGAACATCGCCGCGGGCGCGCCGTCGCCGGTCGGCAGCTACGCCGGCTGCGGCACGGTGCGCGACGTCGCGGTCAGCACGAACGGCCGGCGCGCGCTGGTCGCCTGCGGCGAGACCGCGCACTACGTCGACCTGACGAACCCGGCGCAGCCGCAGCAGCTCGGCACCTACGCCGATGCCGGCAACAGCGTCGCGCTGCAGGGCGACCGCGCGTTCATCGCGAGCGGCACCGGCCTCGACGAAGTCAGCTTCGCGAACCCGGCCCAGCCGCTGCGCCTGCAGCACTGGGACCTGCCGACGACGGCAACGCGCGTGCAGGTCGGCGCCGACGCGCGCGTCTATGCATTGACCGGCATGGGCGGCGTTTTCGTCTACGCGGCCGATCGCCTGTTCGCCGACGGACTGGAGTAACCGGATCCGGAAAAACCGCCGCAGCGTGCTTCTTCGGTGGCATGCTGCAGCGCGACATGGCGCGTGAGTGACGAAATGCACATACGCGCACGGCCTGGCTTTTGTTGCTTGGTTATTTGTACAAAGATCGAAATCGTTGCCGAATCGGGAAAATGCGAATCCGTTGCGACGTTCCGCAGCGTATTCGCGTCCGGGTACGGCGTGCCGCTCCCATCCCCCCTAATACCCCCCGGTGCGCGGCACGCCCTGGAACGCCGCGCCGCAGACCGCTCAATCTGCGGCGCGGCGTTCGTCTTTCCGGAGACGGTCAGTCGGCGGCCGCTTCCATTGCGGTGACCCACGGCGCCTGGCGCGGTCCGACCCAGCCCATGGAACCGACCGACAGCAGCCCGGCCTCGGCGAAGGTCTGCCGATACCAGCGCGGCGTGCGGCGGTGGAAGCCGTCGAGATCGCCGACGAGCTTGTCGCGCGCCGTATACACCTCGATGAAGGCCAGTCCTTCGAGCTGGTCCACGATGCCCGAGAGACCGCGGCGCAGTTCCGCGCCGCGCACGTAGTGCAGCATGTCCGCGCAGACGATGAGGTCGAAGCGTTCGTCGAAGCGCAGGTGTTCGAGCTGACCGAACGTCGCGAGGCGCAGATTGCGCGTGCGGCCCCAGCGCGATCGCGTATTCGCTCGAATCGAGGCCGAGATAGCGCGCATCGGGCCGCAGCGCGTGCAGCGGCGCATGCCAGGCGCCTTCGCCGCAGCCGACGTCGAGCACGTTGCGGATGGGCCGGCCGAGGTAGTACTCGGCCATCGCGACGGCCATCGCGACCTTGCGCGCCAGCACCTCGCGCGAAATCACGCGGTGCTGGTCGTCGCGGTAC
>NZ_DATIGT010000208.1:0-2864 GCF_035481375.1 Tahibacter sp. | reverse complement strand
GTCGTCGAAGCGATAGCGCAGCAGCACGACCGGCGCGGCTTGCGCGCCCGAATCGTTCTGCAGCAGCTCGCGCACTTCCGGATTCTCGGCAAGACGCGCAACGAGCGCATCGAGTTCGGGCCGGCGCAGCTGAACGTGCTCGGCCATGTAGCGGCGCAGCAGGCAGGCCGCGGCTTCGCTCCAGTTTTCGAGCCGTTCGCGGCGCGCGCCGGGACGCAGCATCAGCTCGAACACGTTGTCGCGCGGAACCGCCGCGAGCGATTCGCCGCGCACGGCCGACCAGAGCCGCGTCGCGCCGCGGTTGCCTTCCGTGATCCAGGCGCCGTCGCGCAACAGCAGCGCCGGAAACGGTTCGTGCGCGTCGAGAAACGCGCGCATCGCGCGTTCGACGAGTTCGACCTCGGCCGGCGAACGCACTTCGCCGTCGTATTCCGGCGCGAAACCGGCCGCCAGCAGCATCTGGTTCTGCCGCGCGACGTCCAGACCGAGCGCCGCGCTCAGCGCGAGCACGACGCCGCGTCCGGGCCGCGCGCGCCCGCTTTCGAGAAAGCTCAGGTGACGCTGCGAAATACCGGCGACGAGCGCGGTCTGCAACTGCGAGCGGCCGATGCGGCGGCGGTGCGCACGCAACACGGCCGGAAACGAATCGGCGACGAGCGGCTGATCGGTGTCCATGCAGAGCTTCGCGGAAACGACGAAGCGCCATGCTAGCGCGGCAAATCGCGCGCGCGCCGTCGCGGCGACACGCCTGCGCAGCGCTGCAACATCCGCAGATCGGCGGCGAGCGTCGCTGCGCCGTGGTGAACACCTGCGCATTTTCCAGTTATTGCGCATTGGCAGCGCCGACGCCGGCAGGCATGCGGCCGATTACCTGCTGGTAGTTGCCGCCGATCGGCGGCGACGCTGAGCTGCGGGCGCGGCCGATCCGTGCCGCTCACCGGGAACACGCCATGAAACCCCTGCTCGTCACCAGCTTCGCGCTCGTCGTTCTCTGCGCCGCCGGCAGCGCCTCCGCTTCGCACCCGCACTGCCGCGCGATACGCGGCGTCATCAACGACGTGCAGGTCACCGACGGTTGCGCGAGTCCGAACGGCTTCTGCGCCGCCGGCACCGTCGACGGCAATCGCAACTTCAGAGGCACGACCTACTTCGTGATGGACGGCGCCGTGCGCGGCCCGGCGACGGCACCCGGCACGCTCGCGACATCGGGCCTGCTGACCTATGCGTTCGACGACGGCACGCTCGTCGTGCGCGAAAGCGGCCTGTCGGGATTCGTGCAGGGCGATGACAGGTTCTTTACCGCCTTCCAGCAGGTGGAATCCGGCACCGGCCGCTACGCCGGCGCGACGGGACATTTCTACGTGCTCGGACAGGCGCTGCCCGATCGCTTCGAAGCCGAAATCGACGGCGAATTGTGCGTACGTAGGGCGCAATGACCGAAGGGCATTGCGCCGTCTCGACGCCTGCGACGCAGCAACCGAACGGCATCGCGCCCAATCGACGCACGCCGCGCGTTGGCCGGACCTTCGCCGCATCGAGGCGGCGCAATGCGCCTTGCTTGTTGCGAAGCGCACTGCGCCATTCCAACACCTGCGATGCACCAGCCAACGACATCGCACCATGCCGACGCATGCCTCTCGCATGCATGGTTTCCTTCTCGCAAAGCGCAGGGAAGCGCCCCCGGCTATCACAGGAAAACCGCCGAACGACAAATATTTCCGCTGCCGTGAAAAAGCGCGGAAAATTTGATTCCCAATCGCAATTTTTTATTGCATGCAGCATTCCGCATTGGTATACAACGCAGGCTCCGGCAACGCCCGCATCGGGCGCACCCACATGATCGCCGCGGAAACGCGGCCACCTGGAGTCTCCGCACATGAGTCTCAACTGGCCCAATACGCTGTCGCTGTCCACGCTCGACAAGCTGCGCATCGAAAGCGCCGTCAATCAGTCCCTGCGCGATCGGCTGCTGAAGGATCCCGCCGCCGTGCTCGCGGAAAACGGCATTTCCGTGCCGGACGGCGTCACCGTCAAGACCGTCGCCGACACCGCCGACACCCACACGCTGACCCTGCCGCCGTTCGTCGGCACCGACCTGTCGAACAAGTCGCTCGGCTCCGCCACCGCCGCCGCCTCGACCTGGGAATGCACGACCTGCACGCCGACCTCGCCGATCTGCGCGGGCTCGCTCGCGTCGCTGACCTGCGTCGGCAACAAGTAAGCAACACCGCTCCTCGCTCCGCGCGCGTGTCGAACGGGTTCCTGCCGGAGCCCCGGACGCCTGCGCGCCGGAGCAGCCTTCGGCGGTGCGCGGATGCACGGGAGTGTCTGCGCGCCGCCGCTTTCCGACGACCGATTCCTCCGACGACCGACATCGAGGTGCGCACGTGACCGACCAAGGCGACTGCCGTCCCGTTGACGATGCCGACGAGCGCACCGGGGCCGCGGCGGAGCGCCCGACGATCACACCGCAATGTGCCGCACGACTGGCAACCGAACCGGTCATTCCCGAAATCGTCGCTCCGTGGATCGCCGCCGCGGCCGCGGCGCTCGACGCGCAGCTGGCTGCCGACGGCAACGTCATCCACGCCGCGCTGCGCGACGATTTCATCGGCGCGTATCGCCAGGCCGTCGCACGGCTGACCAATCTCGCGATCCTGCAGCGCTTCTCGAGCTTTCATCTCGTACTGAATCCGCTGTGGCGCCCGATCGACGCGACGCCCGGCGACGCGCCCGCGGACAGCCCGCGGCACGTGCTCGACGCCTACATCGCCTGGGAACGCGGCGAACGCCTGCTTGCCGCCGACGGTCCCTACCCCGAGCTCGCCCGCCTCGTCGCGACCGCGCAGCGCCAGTGGCTCCCC
>NZ_DATIGT010000207.1:0-3100 GCF_035481375.1 Tahibacter sp. | reverse complement strand
GTACATCGGTGTTCAACAATGCGACCGCGCTGCCGACGCAGAACGCCTGGAGTTCCTTCGGCGCGGGCAACAGCATCGCGTTCACGTCGGGACTCAATGCCAGCGGCAATACGTATTTCCGCATCTACGGCTTCAATTCGGGCAACACGAACAGCGGTTCGGATCTCAATCTCGACAACGTGCTGTTCACGGGCTGCGGCAGCGCGGTCAAGCCGACACTGACCAAGGCGTTCTCGCCGGCGGCCGTCGCGGTCAACGGCGTCTCGACGCTGACCTTCACGCTGACGAACACGAACCCGGCCGTGCTCAACGGCGCGGCGTTCACCGACACGCTGCCCGCCGGCGTGCAGGTCGCCACCACGCCGTCCGCGGCCACGACCTGCGGCGGCACCTGGACACCGGTCGCGGGCGCAACGGCACTGACGTTCAGTGGCGGCATCCTGCCGGCGGGCGGATCCTGCACGGTCAGCGTCAACACGACGGTCACCAGTGCGGGACCGAAGACCAATATCGGCGGGTTCCTGTCGACGACCGAAGGCGGCACGAACACGGCGGGCGTGCCGACGGCGTCGATCACCGGCGTGCTGCCGCCGTCGATCGCGAAACAGTTCGCGCCCGATCCGATCCTGGCCGGCGCGACCTCGACGCTGACGTTCACGCTCTCGAATCCGAACCTCAATGCCGCGCTCGGCGGCATTGCGTTCAGCGACACCTATCCGTCGGGTCTCGCGAACGCGGCTTCGCCGGCGCTGTTCAACGGCTGCGGCGGTTCGGCCAGTGCGACACCCGGCGGCAACGGCGTCAGCCTTTCCGCGGCGACGCTGGCCGGCGGCGCGAGCTGCACGGTATCGGTCGTCGTGACGGCGGCGGCACCGGGCAGCTACGCGAACACCAGCGGCAACGTCTCGCACGTGATCAACGCGCAGACCGTCAACGGCAACACCGCGTCGGCGACGCTCGATGTCACGCCGCCGGATCCGTCGATCGGCCTGCTCAAGCAGGTCGGCCTGAGTGCCGCCGGTCCGTGGGGCGACTATCGCGCGGTCACGACCGGAACGCCGGTGTACTACCGCTTCACCGTCGAAAACACCGGCGACGTGCCGCTGAGTCCGATCAGCCTGACCGACAACACCTTGAACGTCGCGTCCTGCAACGCGACCTGGGCCGCGCTGACGCTGCCGGTCGCGGTGGCGGCGAACGACAACCACATCGTGAGCTGCGTGGTCGGCCCGGTTGCCGCGAGCACCGGCACGCATACCAACATCGCGCATGCGACCGGCACGTATGCCGCGACGCCGTACGACTCGCCCGACTCGAACGCGACCTACGGGACGACCGGCCTGACGATCGTCAAGGCCGCCGCGCAGACCGTGTTCCGCGCGGTCGGCGACACGCTGACCTACACCTACACCGTGACCAACAGCGGCGCGGCCGTGCTCGACGGACCGGTCACGGTCGCCGACGACCGCACGACGGTCACGTGTCCGGCGTTGACGACGATCGGCGATCTCGACGCGTTCTTCGATCCGGGCGAGAGCCTGGTATGCACCGCGAGCTACGTCGTCGTCGCGGCCGACGTGGCCGCGCGCGTCGTCACGAACACGGCCTTCGCATCGGCGGGCGGCGCGACATCGCCGACGACGAGCGTCAGCGTGCCGCTCGCTCCGGATCTCACGGTGACAAAGAGCAACGACACCGGCGGCGCGGCCGCACTCGGCGCGACGTTCCAGTGGACGCTCGCGCTGACGAACGGCGCGGCGGCGGGAACCGCGAACGTCGCGAACGGGCAGGTGCTGCTGGTCGACGACCTGCCGGCGACCGGCGCGACCTACGTCGTGCCGCCGGCCGCGACGAACACCGGCGGCACGACCGGTACGATCAACTGCGCGCTTGCCGCGAACACCGTCACGTGCACGGCGGCCGGTGCGGTCACGCTGCCGCCGGGCGGCGGCTTCTCGCTCGCGGTCGTGACGACGACCGCGGCACCCGGCGTACTCGCGAATCCGCGCGCGGGCGGCACCTGCGCCGCCGATCCCGGCGGCGTGCTGCCGGAAATCGGCGAGGCGAACAATGCCTGCCCGCCGAACACGGTTACCGTGTCGGCGGCGCCGCTGCTGTCGATCGACAAAGTAGCCAATGCGGCGAATTTCACGGCGGGCGCGACCGGGGGCTACACGCTGACCGTGTCGAACACCGGTGCGGCGCCGAGCAGCGGCACGATCACCGTGACCGACGTGCTGCCGGCAGGCCTGAGCGTCGCCAACGGCGCCGTCGGACTGAGCGGCGCGAATGCGGCCGACTGGTCGTGCACCGCCGCGGCGAACACGATCGCCTGCACGAGCGGCGTCGCGATCGCCGCGGCCGGCAGCAGCGTGTTCGGCTTCACGGTCGACGTGGCGCCGGACGCGCCACCCAGCGTCACGAATCCGGTGAACCTGAGCGGCGGCGGCGATCCGGCCTGCACGGTCGCGACGCCCTGCGCCGATCCGACGCCGCCGGTGACGCCGATCGTGCGGACGACGAGCCTCGCACTTGCAAAGACCGACGGTTCGCCGACCTACACGCCCGGCGGCACGGCGACCTATGCGCTGACCGTGACGAACGCCGGGCCCTCGGCCGCCGCGGCGGTGTCGGTCGCCGACACGCTGCCGGCCGGCGTGACGCTGGCGGGCACGGCGACCTGCACCGCGACCGGCACGGCGAGCTGCGGCACGTTGACCGGCGCGGTCGGCGGCAGCAGCTTCAGCGTCGCGGGCGCGACGCTCGCGCCGGGCGGCGGACATTCGCTGGTCTACCAGCTGCCGGTCGCGTTCGCGGCAGATCTTTCCACGAATCCACTCGTGAACATCGCGACAGCGAGCGATCCGGCCGATGCCGGCAGCCCGCGTTCGGCGAGCGACAGCGACACGCGTCTCGCGCAGACGGCGCTGACGCTCGGCAAGGACGACGGCCAGGCGATCTACACGCCGGGCGGCACGGCGACCTATGTGCTGACCGTCGGCAACGCCGGCCCCAGCGATGCGAGCGGCGTCAGCCTGGCCGACACGCTGCCGGCCGGCGTCACGCTGACCGCCGCACCGACCTGCAGCGCGACCGGTTC
>NZ_DATIGT010000206.1:0-97167 GCF_035481375.1 Tahibacter sp. | reverse complement strand
CCACGCACCAGTCGAGCCGCTCGCCGCGTGCGCGGAACGTCTCCGCGACGCGGCGCACGCCGTCGCGCGCGACGCCTTCCTCGTCGCTGGTCAGCAGCAGCGCGATGCGCCCGGGATGGTGCGGGTGCCGTGCGACGAAGGCTTCGAGCGCGAGCGCGAACGCGGCGACCGAGCCCTTCATGTCGGCCGCGCCGCGACCGTGGAGCAGCCCGTCGCGCACCACCGGCTCGAACGGCGGACTGCGCCACTGCGCGGCCGGTCCGCTCGGCACGACATCGGTATGACCGAGAAACGCGAGCACCGGGCCGTCGCCGCCGTGCGTCGCCCAGAGATTGTCGACGTCGCCGAAGCGCAGGTGCTCGACGGCGAAGCCCGCGCGCCGCAGGCGTTCGCCGATCAGCGCCTGGCAGCCGGCATCGTCCGGCGTGACGGAAGCTCGCCGGATCAGATCGCAGGTGAGTTCGAAAACCGCGCTCATGTCAGCCGGGCAGACGCTGCGCGAACAGCTTGTCGTTGAAGCCGACGCTGACCTGGCCGTCGTCGGTGACGAGCACGGGCCGGCGCACGATCGCCGGGTGCTCCTTGATCAGCAAGGTCCACTCCGGCGTGCTCTCGGGCGTCTTGCGCGCCTCGGGCAGGCTGCGCCAGGTCGTCGAACTGCGGTTGACGAGCTTCTCCCAGCCGCCGACCGCGAGCGCCCAGGCCTTCAGCGTTTCGGCCGGCACGCGCTGTTCGCGGTAGTCGATGAAGTCGTGCTCGATCTTGTGCCGCTGCAGCCAGTTGCGCGCCTTCTTGCAGGTGTCGCACTTTTCCAATCCGTATACCTTTGCACTCATCTCAGTCGCCCCGCAGCAGTTCGTTGACCGAGGTCTTGCTGCGCGTCTTCTCGTCGACGCGCTTGACGATGACGGCGCAGTAGAGGCTGTGGCTGCCGTCGGCCGCGGGCAGCGAACCGGACACGACGACGCTGCCGGCCGGCACGCGGCCATAGGAGATCCCGCCGGTCGCGCGGTCGTAGATGCGCGTGGACTGGCCGATGAACACGCCCATGCCGATGACGCTGCCGCGCTCGACGACGACGCCTTCGACGACCTCCGAGCGCGCGCCGATGAAGCAGCCGTCCTCGATGATGGTCGGCCCGGCCTGCAGCGGTTCGAGCACGCCGCCGATGCCGGCGCCGCCGGACAGGTGCACGCCCGCGCCGATCTGCGCGCACGAGCCGACCGTCGCCCACGTGTCGACCATGGTGCCGGTGCCGACATGGGCGCCGATGTTGACGAAGCTCGGCATCAGCACGACGTCGCGGCCGATGTAGGCGCCGCGCCGCACGATCGCGCCGGGCACGGCGCGTGCGCCGAGTTCGCGGAATTGCGCCTCGTCGAAGTCCTGGAAGCGCAGATCGACCTTGTCGTAGTACGGCGCGGGATCGGCCGCCATCACGCGGTTCGGGTTCAGGCGGAACGACAGCAGCACGGCTTTCTTGAGCCACTGGTTGACCGTCCAGCCGCCGCTGCCGTCGGGCTCGGCGACGCGGCGTTCGCCGCTTTCGAGCGCGGCGAGCGCGGCCTCGACCGCGCGGCGCGTCAGCGCGTCGGCGCTCGCGGGCGAAATGTCCGCGCGGCGTTCCCAGGCCGCGTCGATCTGCTGTTCAAGTGCTTGCATGGTGCTCCTTGGCAATACCGGCCGGGATCGGATCGAGACGCGCCTTCAGCGCCTGCAGCAGCGCCTGTTCGGCCTCGGCGACCAGCGGCCGGTCGTTCTGATCGGTGATCTGGAAAAAATCTTCGGCACGTTCGCCGAACGTCGCGATGCGCGCGTCGTGCACGCGCACGCGGCGCTCGCGCAGCGCGAGCGCGACGACGGCGAGCAGTCCGGGCCGGTCGGAACAGACCAGCGAGAGCTGCGTGCGACCGGTCGCCGCGTCGATGCGGAACGCGATGCGCGGTGCGGTCTGGAAATGCCGCAGCGGCCGCGCGAGCGGGCGCTTGGCGAGCTGCGGCCGGTACGGCTGCTGCGCGAGCGCCCTCGCGAGTTCGCGCCGCACGCGCTCGACGTCGCCGGCATCGGCGAGCGCGCGGCCGTGCGCGTCGAGCACGAGGAACGTATCGAGGCTCATGCCCGACGCCGTCGTCAGCACGCGGGCTTCCTGGACCGAGAGATTCAGCCGGTCGAGCGTCGCCGCGACCGTCGCGAACAGGCCGTCGCGGTCTTCGGCATAGACGAAGATCTCGCTGCCGCCGCGAACGCCGTCGGACTGGATGGCAACGAGCGGCAGATCGCTCGCATCGGACGCGAGGATCAGCCGGGTCTGCCAGGCGACCTGCTCGGGGTGATAGCGCAGGAACGCCTGCTCGGGGAAGTCGTCCCAGAGGCGATCGACCTCGGCATCGGCGAGGCCGTCGGCGCGCAGGATCTCGCGCGCCTGTTCCTGGCATTCGGTGAGCTGCGCGGCGGCCTGCGGCGGGCGCTCGAGCCCGGCGCGCAGCACGTAGCGCGCGGCGACGTAAAGATCGGCGAGCAGCCGGTCCTTCCACGAATTCCACAGTTTCGGGCTCGTACCCGCGATGTCGGCACAGGTCAGCAGGTAGAGCAGATCGAGCCGCTCCCACTCGCCGACCTGCACGGCGAAGCGATGCACGACGTCGGGATCGGTGATGTCCTGGCGCTGCGCGGTCACGCTCATCAGCAGATGCCAGCGCACGAGCCAGGCGACGAGTTCGGTCTCGCTCGTCGGCAGGCCGAGGCGATAGCAGAACGCGCGCGCCTCGACTTCGCCGAGTTCGGAATGATCGCCGCCGCGGCCTTTCGCGATGTCGTGGAACAGCGCGGCGAGCAGCAGCAGCTCGGGCCTGGCGACGCGCTGATAGACCTCGTGGCCGAGCGCGAACTCGCGACTCGTCGCCGCCTCGGCGAAGCGCGCGACGATGCGCAGCACGCGCAGCGTATGCTCGTCGACCGTATACACGTGGAAAAGATCATATTGCATGCGGCCGACGACCTTGCCGAACGCAGGCAGGTACTGCGCGAGCAGGCCGTGGCGGCTCATGCGCGCAAGCGCCGGAACGGCCGCGGCGCCGAGCCGCAGCAGGCGCAGGAATGCAGCCTGCACCGCGGGATCGTCGCGCAGCCGCTCGGCGTGGATCTCGACTGCGCTCTGCAGCCGCGCGAGCGCGTTCGCGCGCAGCCCCTTGAGTTCGGGGTTTTCCGCGAGCACGACGAAGATGTCGATCAGCGCGGACGGACGGCGCAGGAACAGGTCGGGTTCGCGCAGGTCGAGACGTTCGCCGATCGCCACGAAATGCTCGCCGACCGTTTCGGCCGCGAACAGCACGGGCGCGGCCAGCGCCTCGTCGCAGCGCTGCAGGAACGCGGCGTTCGCGCGCTCCAGCGTCATCGCCGCGCGGAAATAGTCCTGCATGAACTGCTCGACGCCGAGATTGTTCGCGTGCTCGTCCTCGTAGCCGAGCCGCCGCGCGAGTTCGCGCTGATAGTCGAACAGCAGGCGGTCTTCGAGCCGCGGCGCAAGCAGATGCAGCGCGAAGCGCGCGCGCCAGAGCACGCTGCGCGCCGCGTCGACCGCGGCGACCTCGGTCGCGGTCAGCAGTCCCTGCGCCTCGAGTTCGCGCCAGTCGCCGACGCCGAACAGCCGCTGGCCGAGCCAGGCGATCACGTGCAGGCTGCGCAGGCCGCCGGGACCGTCCTTGAGGTTGGGTTCGAGGTTGTAGGCCGTGTCGTTGTAGCGCGCGTGGCGCAGCTCCTGCTCCTGCCGCTTCGCCACGAGATAGGCCGCCGGCGGCCACAGCGCGGCGTCCTCGCGCAACGCCGACCAGCCCGCGTCGAAGCGGTCGCTGCCGGCGAGCCGTCGACCGTCGAGCAGGCTCGTATAGACCGACGCATCGCGTGCCGCGAGTTCGCGGCATTCCTCGAGCGTGCGCACGGCATGACCGGGCTTGAGGCCGAAGTCCCAGAGGCAGGTGAACAGGGTTTCGAGCGAGCGAGCGAGCGAGCCCTGCGGCGGCGCGTCGACGAGCACGAGCAGATCGATGTCCGAACGCGGAAACTGTTCGCCGCGGCCGAAGCCGCCGACCGCATACAGCGCGGCGCCGCCGGCCTCGCCGACGATCGCGATCCAGATGTGACGCAGCAGCCGCTGCAGCGTCTCGGCACGCAGCGGCACGAGTTCATCGGCCGGTACGCCGTCGCGGAACGCCTCGGCGAATGCGCGATCCACATCGCCGAGCCACTGGCGCAGCGCGAGCCGCGCTTCCGGCGAGATGCCCGAACGCGGCACCGCCGCGGGCAGGCGCGGCAACGCAGGTCTGGCCGGTGTCGCGCTCATCGGGCCTCGGCGTCAGGACGGGAATCGTCGCCACAGTAGCGAGTCGCGCGAACGGCCCGCAAGCGCATGAGCCGCGCCGCTACGCGGTCCGGCGGGCTCAGGCCGCCTTGGGCCAGGGGGTCAGGATTTCGTAGCCGTCGTCGGTCACGGTGACTGTGTGCTCCCACTGCGCCGACAGCGAATGATCGCGCGTGACGACGGTCCAGCCGTCGGGCATCAGGCGCGTCGCGGCCTTGCCGGCATTGATCATCGGCTCGACCGTGAAGCACATGCCCTTCTCCAGGCGCAGCCCGGCGCCGGGTTTGCCGTAGTGCAGTACCTGCGGTTCTTCGTGATAGACGCGGCCGATGCCGTGGCCGCAGTACTCGCGCACGACCGAGAACCCGGCCGCTTCCGCGTGCTTCTGGATCGCATGGCCGATGTCGCCGAGATGCGCGCCGGGGCGCACCTGCGCGATGCCGAGCATCATGGATTCGTAGGCGATCGTGCAGAGCCGCTGCGCGCGGACCTCGGGCTTGCCGACGTAGTACATGCGGCTCGTGTCGCCGTGGAAGCCGTCGCGGATCACCGTCACGTCGATGTTGACGATGTCGCCGTCCTTGAGCACCTTGCGCGCGTCGGGAATGCCATGGCAGATGACATGGTTGACCGAGGTGCAGATGGTCTTGGGAAAACCCTTGTAGCCCAGATTGGCCGGGATCGAATGCTGCACGTTGACGATGTGGTCGTGACAGATCCGATCGAGCTCTTCGGTCGAGACCCCCGGCTTGACGTACTGCCCGATCATTTCGAGCACCTCGGCGGCGAGCGCCCCGGCGATGCGCATCTTGGCAATGTCTTCGGGAGTCTTGATCGTTACGGGCATGGTTTCCTCCGGTCGTGAGCCCCTGGCGGCGGTCGGAACGGCGAATGATAGCAGGCCGCATCGTGGCGGCGTCCGGCCCAGATTGCGTCCGCGCACAAGCCATGCAAGCCCGCCGAAGCCACGTCCGGGACGTAGCTTCCGGCCATCGACTTGCCTGAGGCTCGTCTGAGCCGCTATGCTTCCGCGGATTTTTCGCCCGCCCTACCCGGCCCCGGCGTGAAATCCAGGCCGGGAGCAAGTCCCGCCACCACGGCGATCCTGCCGAATCCACACACGTTCCGTCACCGCTCCGGGGTGCCTCGCAAGAGGTCGGTCGCGGGGGAACGTGGAGGTCAACAACCCCGGGCTGCTGCATCGCCAACACGATATGTGCGTGCGCGCCCGCTTTTTGGAGCACTACCATGCCTCAAGTCACCATGCGCCAGATGCTGGAAGCCGGCGTTCACTTCGGTCACCAGACGCGCTACTGGAACCCCAAGATGTCGCCGTACATCTTCGGCGCCCGCGGCAAGATCCACATCATCAATCTCGAGAAGACCGTTCCGCTGTTCGGCGACGCGATGAACTTCCTCTCGGGTCTCGCGCAGAAGCGCGGCACCATCCTGTTCGTCGGCACCAAGCGTTCGGCGCGCGAAGCGGTCAAGGAAGAAGCGGAACGCTGCAGCATGCCGCACGTGTCGGCCCGCTGGCTCGGCGGCACGCTGACCAACTTCCGCACCGTCAAGCAGTCGGTCGCCCGCCTCAAGGAACTCGAAGCCATGGCCACCGACGGCCGCTTCGACCGCCTCGTCAAGCGCGAAGTGCTCAGCCTCAAGCGCGAATCGGAAAAGCTCAACATCTCGCTCGGCGGCATCAAGAACATGAACCGCCTGCCGGACGCGCTGTTCGTCATCGACATCGGTCATGAAGACATCGCGATCAAGGAAGCCAAGAAGCTCGGCATCCCGGTCGTCGCCGTCGTCGATACCAACTACGACCCGAGCCTCGTCGACTACGCGATCCCGGGCAACGACGACGCGATCCGCGCCGTGCAGCTCTACGTCCGCGCCGCCGCCGACGCCGTGCTCGAAGGCAAGGCCGCCGCGCCGCAGGCCGCGGGCAGCGACAAGGACGAGTTCGTCGAACTCGACGCCGAAGGCAACGTCAAGGCCGCGACCGACGACCAGCCGCGTGGCCGCAAGCCGGCTCCGCCGCGTGGCAAGCCGGGTGCGAAGCCGGGCCAGCGTCCGGGTGCGCCGCGCGGCGGCCGTCCGGGCGGCGGCCGTCCGGCCCCGCAGGGCGAGTAATACGCAGCACGGTCGCGCGGGCATCCGCGCGACCGTCGCGTCATGACCCTGTCGTGACGCCGATACACGATTCCGTTTTCCTGGCGCGACTCCGGTCGCTGCCGCAACTATCGAGGTTTACATGGAAATCACCGCGAGTCTGGTCAAGGAACTCCGCGAGCGCTCGGGCGCCGGCATGATGGAGTGCAAGAAGGCACTGACCGAGAACGCCGGCGACATCGACGCCGCGATCGAATACCTGCGCAAGTCCGGCCTGGCCAAGTCGATCAAGAAGGCCGACCGCGTCGCCGCCGAAGGCCGCATCGTCCTGGCTCAGAACGGCGGCAAGGCCGTGCTGGTCGAAGTCAATTCCGAAACCGACTTCGTCGGCAAGGACGAGAACTTCGTGAAGTTCGCCAACACGGTCGCGCAGATCGCACTGGCCACGGGTGCCGGCGACGTCGAGGCGCTGAAGGCCGCCGCCTACACCGACGGCGGCACCGTCGAAGAAGCGCGCGCCGCGCTGATCGCCAAGGTCGGCGAGAACGTGCAGCTGCGTCGTCTGGTCAAGATCGACTCGACCAATACCGTCGCCGGCTATGTGCACGGCGGCCGCATCGGCGTGCTCGTCGAACTCACCGGCGGCAATGACGAACTGGCCCGCGGCATCGCGATGCACGTCGCCGCGATGAACCCGCCCTACGCGAAGGCCTCGGACGTTCCGGCCGACTTCATCGCGAAGGAAAAGGAAATCGAACTCGCGAAGATGACCGACAAGGACAAGGCCAAGCCGGCCGAGATCCTCGAGAAGATCGTCAGCGGCAAGATCGCGAAGATCGTCAACGAAGTCACGCTGACCGGCCAGCCGTATGCGCTGAACTCGGAAATGACCGTCGAAGCCGTGCTGAAGAAGGAAGGCGCGGACATCGTCGGCTTCAAGCGCCTCGTCGTCGGCGAAGGCATCGAAAAGGTCGTCGAAGACTATGCTGCCGAAGTCATGAAGCAGGCCGGTCTCGCCTAAGCGCGCGATCTGCCGGAGGGTGAACGAAAAAAGGCCGCGGCTGATGCCGCGGCCTTTTTCGTTGCTGCATTCGTTGCGGAAAAGAGTCAGGAGGAGTGAGAAACGCGTTGGCGGACCCCGCCGGTCGCCGGCACTCGTTTCCGACTTCTCTTCACTCGCCACAAATAAAAAAGCGCCGGCATGCCGGCGCTTTTTTACGACCTGCCCGTTTTTCGTGTCATTCGCCGCCGACCGCGATCTGGCCGAGCTTGAAGAACACGTCGGTATTGTCGAACGTACCGGTGAAGTGCGACGCGCCGAGGCCGTAGGCCGACAGCGGGATATCGCTGCCGGTGTGGGCGGCCTGGTCGCCGGCAACCTGACCGGTGATCAGCGCGCCCTCGTCCTTGTTGCGCACGTTCGGGTTGGCGGGCGACTGCGCCGGCGGGAACGGCTGCTGCGAGTCGCGCGTCGGGAAGCGGCTCGGCAGCCAGTTTTCGTAGCGGTCGGCATTCGCGCCGTAGCCGATCAGCATCTTGTTGTCGACGTTCGTCGTCTCCGGATAGCCGTCGGCAGCCATCGCATAGCGCGGGAACTTCGCCGCCTCATACAGACCGACGACATTCTTGCCGGCGAGCCGGTCGGCGGCGAGCTGCGCAGCCGACACCGTGGACGCACCGATGATCGCCGCGCCCGAGCACTCGTGGTCGGCCGTGACGATGACGATGGTGTCCGGGTTCTTCTCGGCGAAGCGCTGCGCGACGGCGACGGCGCGATCGAACTCGATGACTTCATGGATCCAGCGATCGGTATCCATCAGATGCGCCTGCTTGTCGATCGACGCGCCCTCGACGGTCAGCACAAAGCCCTTCGGATTGCGTGCGAGCACCTGCAGCGCCTTGTCGGTCATGTCCTCGAGCATGGGCTGGTCGGGGAACCCGAACGCATCGACGACTTCGCGGTTGCCGCGGCGCGCCGCGATCTTGTCGTAGGAGACGTTCATGTTCGAGTACGAGAACAGGCCGAGCAGCTTGTCCGGCGCACCGCGCGAGAACGCCGCGTTCAGCGCGGTGTTGTCCGGCGCATACGCGAAGCCCGCGCCGATGAAGTCGGCGATCAGATCGCGCTCCGGATCGAGCTTGCCCGGGGCCACGCCCCAGCCGCTGACGATATCGGACGGCAGGACGTAGTCGTTGCGCGCCGCGCGCTGCGAGCCGTTGGTCGGCTGCGGGCTCGTGCTGTTCGACGGATTCGGCAGGAACCACTTGCGGCCGCCGCCCATGAGCACGGTCAGGCCGGTCTTGTTACGTTCGTCGAGGAACTGGTCGACGATGCCGGTGCCGTTGCCGCGCAGCGCCGTGTGCACGGCATTCGCCGCAGGCGTCGCGTCGAACACGTCCGACGTCGTCACGACGCCGAGCGATTTGCCCTGCAGCATGTGCAGGTATTCCGACAGGTATTCGATGCGCGGATTGTCGAACGCGGCGAGCGTGTCGTCCGGCCACACGCCTTCTTCGTTGTTCGCGGCCTTGTTGCCGGAGACATAGTTGGCCATGCCCGGCGCCGAGTCGGTCACGATCGAATTCAGCGACGCCGTCATGACCTGGCCGCTGACCGGGAACGTGTCCATGGCGAGCTTGCCGCGCGCCTTGCCCTGCGCGTAGCCCTTGGCCATGACGCGCGCGGCGGTGCGGTGCGCGGCGCCCATGCCGTCGCCGAGCATGATGATGATGTTCTTCGCCGTGCGGCCGCCGTCGGCGAGGCCGACGATCTCGAAGTTTCCGGTCGCAGTGATCGCCCGGCCGCCGCTCGTGCGCGCGACGACCTTGAACTCATGCACGCCGGCCGTGTAGTTCGAATAGGCGCGGAAGCTGACGACCGCGGCGTTCGACGGCAGGCCGGCGCTCAGCACGCAGCCGCTCGCGCCGGTGGTCTTGCCTTCGCGGATGCAGGTTTCGGCCGCGCCGGTTTCGGTCACGAGGCCGTTGCGCGCGAGGCGCGCGTCGTTCGGGCCGCCGCCGACCGGCAGCGGGCCGTTCACCCAGACGCCGTCGACGAGGAACTGGAAGCCGACGACGGTCTCGCCGGCATCCGGACGCACGGTCGCCTGCAGGTCGAAACGCTGGCCCGGCAGGAAGCGGGAGATGACCGGATCCACCGCGCCCGACGCGAACAGCTCGCTCGGCGGGGTCAGGCGCGACACGGTAGCGGCGTGCGCCGAAAAAGCCAGCAGGCCCAGGGCCGTGCCCAGGGCGAGACGGGAGATGCGCATAGGCGTTCCTTACGATGGATGGACTGGAAGAGACGCGGCCGGAAACCGCGTTACACATTTCTATTTATTGGCTTTGCGCAGGGCTTTCTCGAAGCGTGCGTCGAGTTCGACACGCGCCGGAAACACGCGTCCGGGCAGCGTTTCGCTTTCGGCGCGGCCGACGCGCAGGCGGCCGATGACCTGGATCAGTCCCGGCATGTGGCCGCTGCGCAGCGCGGTCTCGCGCGGCAGGTCGACGAGCACGGCGGTCGGCGGCAGATCGTCGGCGAGCGCTTCGTCGGCATCGCCGAGTGCCGCGGGCAGCGGACTCAGGACGAAGCCGCCGGCCACGTCGGCGTGGACCATGTAGCCGACGAGGCGCACGCGGCGGCCGTCGAGCTCGCGCAGCCGATCGGTGATCTCGAGTCCGCGCGGACCGACCGGCAGCGTGTAGACATCCTGGAAGCGGAGTTCGGCGACATCGCGAGGCGGCGCATCGAGTACGCCGTCGACCGCGAATACCTTGGGTGCGACGCGCAGCGCCGGCGGCTCGGTAGACGAGGAATGCGCGGATACGCCGCTGGCGAGCGCCAGCAGCAGGCCGGCCAGAAAACCACGCTGGATCATGCGAACCCCCTCCCTGAAGACGCAGCGGCGCAGACGACCGCGAAAACCGGCCGCGAAGGTAGAAGGGGATCGTGAAGATGCGATTACACGCGCTTGACGGCGGCGTGATCCGCGTCGCGCTCATCGTCGGAGCACGCGTGAATCGCGCGGCGGACGACGAAATTCGCGCGGGCGCACCTGCAGCTGCGCCCGCGTTTATGACATTGCTGTATCATCGCGCGCATTTTGCGGGCCGCCCGGCCCCGTATCCGCTTCCCATCACCCAGGCCGGCGCCGTCAGCAGTCCGCACGGTGGCCTTGCCTTGCCCGGAGTTCGCCCATGCCCAACGAGATCAGATACAAGCGCATCCTGCTCAAACTCAGCGGCGAAGCGCTCATGGGGGACGCCGACTACGGCATCGATCCGAAAGTGCTGACCCGCCTCGCGAAGGAAATCATCGAAATCCAGCGCGCCGGCGTGCAGGTCGGCGTCGTCATCGGCGGCGGCAACATCTTCCGCGGCGAAGGTCTGGCCAAGGCCGGCATGGACCGCGTGACCGGCGACAACATGGGCATGCTCGCGACCGTCATGAACGCGCTCGCGATGCAGGACGCGCTGGAAAAACTCGGCGCCTACGCGCGCGTCATGAGCGCGATCAAGATCAACGAAGTCTGCGAGGACTTCATCCGCCGCCGTGCGATCCGCCATCTAGAAAAAGGCCGCATCGCGCTGTTCGCGGCCGGCACCGGCAATCCGTTCTTCACGACCGACTCGGCCGCGGCGCTGCGCGCGATTGAGGTCGGTGCCGACCTGCTGCTCAAGGCGACCAAGGTCGACGGCATCTACAGCGCCGATCCGAAGAAGGATCCGAACGCCGAGCGCTACGAGAAGCTCAGCTATTCCGACGTGATTCAGCGCAACCTGCAGGTCATGGACACGACCGCGATCGCGCTGTGCCGGGACAACAAGATCCCGCTGCGCGTCTACGACATGGGCGTGCCGGGCAACCTGCTGCGCATCGCGCGCGGGGAAGCGGTGGGGACGCTGGTGACGTGAACTCGGGCGCCGCAATTGCGCTGCGCGGATCACACGCAAATAACCAGGGGGTAGCGGTTAGAACTTGAGCGAGCGGAGGCTTTCTCCAGTTTCTAACCGCTACCCCCTGGTTTCTTTCTTTGCCCTACGCCTTCACGTCCGCATTCGAATAGACGTTCTGCACGTCGTCGAGGTCTTCGAGCATGTGGATCATCTTGAGCACGGCCTGTGCCGTGTCGCCCGACACCGCGATGTCGTTGTCGGCGCGCAGGCCGACTTCGGCGTGCTCGGGCGGCAGGCCGGCGGCTTCCATGGCCTGCTTCACGGCCTCGAAGCTGTCGGGGCCGGTCAGCACGTCGATCGAGCCGTCGTCGGGATAGACGACGATGTCGTCGGCACCGGCTTCGATCGCGGCGTTCTCGACGGCTTCCTGGTCGGTGCCCGGCAGGTAGCTCAGCACGCCGAGGCGCTTGAACATGAAGGACACCGAGCCGTCGGTGCCGAGGTTGCCGCCGCACTTGGTGAAGGCATGGCGCACATCGGCGACGGTGCGGACCTTGTTGTCGGTCATGCAGTCGACGATGACGGCGACGCCGCCCGGTGCGTAGCCCTCGTAGCGGATTTCTTCGTAGCTGACGCCTTCGAGCTCCCCGGTCGCCTTCTTGATCGCGCGCTCCATGACGTCGCGCGCCATATTCACGGCCAGGCCGCGATCCATGGCCAGTCGCAGGCGCGGGTTCGACTTCGGATCGCCGCCGCCGGCGCGCGCGGCGACCGTGAGTTCGCGGATCACCTTGGTGAAAATCTTGCCGCGCCGCGCATCCTGGGCGTTCTTGCGCCCTTCGATGGCCATCAATCTGCCCATTGCGTTACCTGTTCGCGTCGAAAAATGGGCCGGAATTGTAGCCGCAGGCGTTCCGTCGCGGGCAGAGGGCGCAGCGCCGCCGCGTGCGGCACGCCGCCCGCCGGGGCGCTGCTATACTCCGGCCGCTTTGTTTCGGCCCAAGGATTCGCCGCCATGATCAACGACATCAAGCAAGACGCTCAGACCCGAATGGCCAAGAGCGTGGACGCGCTGAAGCACGACCTCCAGCGCCTGCGCACGGGCCGCGCGACGACGGCGCTGGTCGACCACATCAAGGTCAACTACTACGGCAGCGACATGCCGCTGTCCCAGGTCGCGACGGTCGCCGTGCAGGACTCGCGTTCGCTGACGATTACTCCCTGGGAAAAGACCATGGTGCAGCCGATCGAGAAGGCGATCATCTCCTCCGACCTCGGCCTGAACCCGAACACCGCCGGCACGGTGATCCGCATCAACCTGCCGCCGCTGACCGAAGAACGCCGCAAGGCGCTGTCCAAGCAGGTCCACAGCGAAGGCGAGGACGCCAAGGTCGCCGTGCGCAACGTGCGCCGCGACGCGATGCAGCACGTCAAGGAGCTGCTCAAGGAAAAGAAGGTCACCGAGGACGAAGAGCGCAAGGCCGAGGAAGACATCCAGAAGCTGACCGACAAGGCGATCAAGGACGTCGACGCCGTAGTCAAGGCCAAGGAAGAAGAACTGATGGCGCTCTGAGCGGAGCACGATCCTGGATCCGCTGACTCCCCCGCCCGCCGGCGCCCCTCATCGACTGCCGCGCCACGTCGCCATCGTCATGGACGGCAACGGCCGCTGGGCGCGCAAGCGCCTGCGGCCGCGCACCTTCGGCCATCACGCCGGCCAGAAGGCCGTGCGCAACGCGATCGAGTTCTGCCTGCGCCGCGGCATCGCGGCGCTGACGCTGTTCGCGTTTTCGAGCGAGAACTGGCAGCGCCCCGAGGACGAAGTCGGCGCGCTGATGGAACTGTTTCTCAAGGCGCTCGACCGCGAGGTGGACGAACTGCACGGCCACGGCGTGCGCATCCGCTTCGTCGGCGAACTGGCCGCATTCGCGCCGGCGCTCGCTTCGCGCATGCGCGCCGCGATGGACAAGACCGCGGCCAACACCAAGCTCATGCTCAACATTGCAGTGAACTACGGCGGCCGCTGGGACATCGCGCAGGCGGCGGCACGGCTCGCCCGCGCCGCGCAGGCCGGCGAGATCGCCCCCGATCAGATCGACGAGCGCAGCCTCGCCCCCTACCTCTGCCTCGCCGACCAGCCGCCGGTCGACCTGTTCATCCGCACCGGCGGCGAGCAGCGCGTCAGCAATTTCCTGCTCTGGCAGATCGCCTATGCGGAAATCTATTTCAGCGCGACCCTGTGGCCCGATTTCGACGCCGCCGCGTTCGAACAGGCGCTGGCCGACTACGCCGGCCGCGAACGCCGCTTCGGCAAGACCAGCGCCCAGATCGCCGCGGGAAACGGATGAGCCCGCCCGCGCATCGGCCGCATCGCGTTCGTATCGCCGGCGCAGCATCGTCTTCACGCGCCAGCGCGCGGTGCCCCGCGCACACTGCCTGCCTGCCGCTGCCGTCCGGCGGCCAACCCCTCGACCACGGAGCGCGTTGACCTTGGCCTCCCCGATGAAAACGCGCACGCTGACGGCGCTGGTGCTCGCACCGCTCGCGATCGCGCTGATCCTGTTCGTACCGACCGCGCTGTTTGCCGCGGTCACCGGTGCCGCGTTTCTCTACGCGATCTGGGAATGGACGCGCCTGCTGGGCCTGCGCGCCGAGGCGTCGCGTGCGACCGTCGTCGTGCTGCACGGTGCGGCAATGCTCGCGCTGTGGTTCGACCGCGGCGGCACGGCGTGGTGGGGCGTGATCCTCGCCGGGGTCGCCTGGTGGCCGGTCGCCGCGTTCTGGCTGACCCGCTTCAGCTTCGGCGCCGCGCCGACCAAGGAAAACACGGGCCTCAAGTTCATCGCCGGCTTTCTGATCGTCGTACCGGCCTGGTGCGGGCTCGTCGACGTCCATGCCGGTCCCGACCGCGGCCCCTGGTGGACGCTGTTCGGTCTCATGCTGGTCTGGGTCGCCGACAGCGGCGCCTACCTCGCCGGCAGCCGCTGGGGTACGACCAAGCTCGCGCCGCGCATCAGCCCCGGCAAGACCTGGGCCGGCGTCTACGGCGCGGTCGCCGCATCGGCGCTCGTCGGCGTCGTCGGCGCGTGGCTGCTCGGCATGCGCGGCGTCGCACTCGCGGGCATCTTCGTGCTTGCGATGCTGACCGTGCTCGCGTCCATCGTCGGCGACCTCTACGAAAGCCTGATCAAGCGCCACGCCAACCTCAAGGATTCGGGCGACCTGTTCCCGGGCCACGGCGGCATGTTCGACCGGCTCGACAGCGTGTTCGCCGCACTGCCCGTCTGGGCCGCGGGACTCGCCCTGCTGCGCGCATGAGAAACGTTGCCGTCCTCGGCGCGACCGGCTCGATCGGCGGCAGCGCGCTCGACGTGATCGCGCGCCACCCGGACCGGTTCCGCGCGAGCGTGCTCGCGGCGCATCGGAGCACCGAGGCACTGGCGGAACTCTGCGAGCGCTTCGTGCCGGACCTCGCGGTCGTCGCCGACCCCGCGCTCGAAGCCGATCTGCGCGCCCGCCTGCAGCGCGCGGGCCTCGCGACGCGCGTAGCGTCGGGCAGCGAGGCGCTGACCGGCGCCGCGGCTTCATCGCTCTGCGACACCGTCGTCGCCGCGATCGTCGGCGCGGCCGGCCTCGAATCGACGCTGGCCGCCGCACGGGCCGGCAAGCGTCTGCTGCTGGCGAACAAAGAGGCCATCGTCATGGCCGGTCCGCTGCTGCTGGCCGCGCTGCGCGAAGGCGGCGGCGAGCTGCTGCCGGTCGATTCCGAACACAACGCACTGTTCCAGGCACTGCCGACGGCCGCGGCCACGCGTCGCGCGAGCCTCGCCGTCCACGGCGTGCACCGGCTGATCCTGACCGCCTCGGGCGGGCCGTTCCGCGGCCGCACCCGCGCCGACCTGGCCGCGATCACGCCGGAACAGGCCGTCGCGCATCCGAACTGGCGCATGGGCCGCAAGATCTCGGTCGACTCGGCCACGCTGATGAACAAGGGCCTCGAAGTCATCGAGGCCCATTTCCTGTTCGACGCCGCACCCGACTGCATCGAGGTCGTCGTGCATCCGCAGAGCATCGTCCACTCGCTGGTCGAATACGCCGACGGCTCGGTACTGGCTCAGCTCGGCAATCCGGACATGCGCACGGCGCTGGCCTATGGCCTGGCCTGGCCCGAACGCATCGAGGCCGGCGTCAAGCCGCTCGATCTCGTCGCGCTCGCGCGGCTCGACTTCCAGCCGCCCGATCTCGACACCTTCCGCTGCCTCGGGCTCGCCTATGCCGCGCTGCGTCGCGGCGGCACCGCGCCGACGATCCTGAACGCGGCCAACGAAATCGCCGTGGCGGCGTTTCTCGATAGCCAGCTGCCGTTCCTCGCGATCGGCGAAATCATCGAGTCCTGTCTCGAAGCGGTCCCGGCTGAACCCGTCGAAAACCTGGCCCAGCTCATTCAGACGGACTTAACCGCCCGGGAAACCGCGCAACGTATGATGCGCCGCCTGCACTGTTGAGCCCCTATGAGCAACTTCTTCGGATCCCTCTGGTGGTTGGTCGTCACGCTCGGCCTGCTGGTCACCTTCCACGAGTTCGGCCACTACTGGGTCGCGCGCCGCTTCGGCGTGACGGTACTGCGTTTCTCCGTCGGCTTCGGCAAGCCGCTGTGGACCCGGATCGGCAAGAACGGAACCGAATACTGCATTTCCGCGATTCCGCTCGGCGGCTACGTCAAGTTTCTCGATTCGCGCGAAGTCGAGGTCGACCCATCCGAGCGTAGCGGCGACTTCACCGCCAAGCCGATCTGGCAGCGCATGCTGATCGTGCTGGCAGGCCCGATGTTCAATCTGATCTTCGCCGTGTTCGCGCTCTGGGCGATGTTCGTGATCGGCAAGCCCGATTACCAGCCGCTGGTCGGCCGCGTCGACGGCATCGCGGCAGCCGCGGGATTCGCGCCCGGCGATCGCATCGACGCGGTCGACGGCGAATCCGTGACGAACTGGACCGAACTGAGCCTCGTGCTGCTCGGCCACGCACTCGACCGTCGCAGTGTGGCGGTCAAGGTCACCACAGGCGACGGCCGGGAGGCCGTGCGTCAGCTCGATCTCAGCACGATTCCGGCCGACAAGCAGGACATGGCCGCGATGCGCGAGGTCGGCCTGACGCCGAAGTTCCTGCTCGAAGGCGAACCCGCGGTCAGCAAGATCGCACCGGGCAGTGCCGCCGAAGCCGCCGGGCTCGCGGTCGGCGACAAGCTCGTGAACGTCGACGGCGCGCGGATCGGCGACTGGGACGTGTTCGTCGCCGCGATCCAGACCAGCGCGGCCAAAGGCAAGCCGTTGACGCTGGACATCGTCCGCGACGGCGGCCCGAAGCAGATCACCGTGATGCCGCACAAAGAGGTCGAGGACGGCAAGCCGGTCTGGCGCGTCGGCATCACGCCGACCTTCATCGAGCCGCCGCACGATGCGCTGCGGCGCCATGGCCCGCTGGCGGCCGTGCCGGCCGCCCTGCGCGAGACGGGCAATCTGACGCGCAAGACGCTGGAGATGCTCGGCCGCATCGTGACCGGCAAGGCGTCGCTGCAGAACATTTCCGGTCCGATCACGATTGCGACCGTCGCGAACGATTCGGCCCAGCGCGGTCCCGGCTGGTTCTTCTTCTTCCTCGCCCTGATCTCGCTGAGCCTCTGCATCATGAACCTGCTGCCGATCCCGATCTTGGACGGCGGCCACCTCGTGTATTACCTTATCGAGTCGATCAAGGGCAGCCCGCTCAGCGAGAAAGCGCTGATCGCCGGTCAATATGCGGGTCTGGTGCTGTTGGCCGCCCTGATGGGGCTGGCGTTCTACAACGACATCGTGCACCGGCTGCTGACCTGACGGCTGCCGCCTCCACAACAACAAACCGCGGCAAGCGCCCGCCGCACAATAAGAACCCCTGACGGACTGACGATGAAGCGTATCGCCGCCCTGCTCTTGCTTGCCTGCCTCGCTGCCGAGGCCCACGCGTTCGACACGTTCGTCGTCTCGGAAATTCGCATCGACGGTCTGCAGCGCATCGCGCCCGGCACGGTGTTCACGTACCTGCCCGTCGAGAAGGGCGACCGCATGACGGCCGACGCCGCCGAAAAGGCGATCCGCGCGCTGTTCAAGACGGGTTTCTTCAACGACGTGCAGCTGTCGCGCCAGGGCGACATCCTCGTCGTGACCGTGCAGGAACGCCCGGCGATCTCGAAGATCACGCTCAAGGGCAACAAGGAACTCAAGGAAGAGGAACTGCGCAAGGGCCTCAAGGGCATCGGCCTCGAGGAAGGCGAAACCTTCGACCGCCTGCAGCTCGACCGCGTGCAGCAGGAACTCACGCGCCAGTACCACAACCGCGGCAAGTACAACGTCTCCATCACGCCGAAGGTCACGAACCTCGATCGCAACCGCGTCGACATCAACATCGTGATCGCCGAAGGCAAGGCGTCGAAGATCAAGCACATCAACGTCGTCGGCAACAGCGTGTTCACCGACAAGGAAATCCGCGACGAGTTCGAGTCGAACACGACGAACTGGACCTCGTGGTATTCCAAGGACGACCAGTATTCGCGCGAGAAGCTCTCGGGCGATCTCGAGAAGCTCGCCTCGTACTACCTCGACCGCGGTTATGCCGACTTCAACGTCGAATCGACCGAAGTCGCGATCAGCCCGGACAAGCGCAACATCTACGTCAGCGCGAACGTGCAGGAAGGCGAGCTTTACAACATCAGCGACATCAAGCTGCTCGGCGAGCTGATCCTGCCGGAAGAAAGCCTGCGCGCGCTGCTCAAGACCAAGGCCGGCGACGTGTTCTCGCGGCGCAAGCTCGAACAGTCGGCCAAGGCGATGAGCGCGGTGCTGTCGAACATCGGCTACGCGTTCGCCGAAGTCACGCCGGTGCCGAAGACCGACAAGGAAGGCCGCACGGTCGAGGTCACGTTCTATATCGAGCCGGGCAAGCGCGTCTACGTCAACCGCATTACGTTCAAAGGCAACGTGCGTACCGAGGACGAGGTGCTGCGCCGCGAAATGCGCCAGCTCGAAGGCTCGTGGTATTCGCAGGCCGCGATCGACCGCTCGAAGGTGCGCCTGCAGCGCCTCGGCTATTTCAAGAACGTCGAGATCGAGACGCCGAAGGTCCCCGGCAGCGAAGACCAGATCGACATGGTCGTCACGGTCGAGGAACAGCCCTCGGGCAGCCTGCTGTTCGGCCTGGGCTATTCGCAGGTGCAGAAGCTCATCGCGTCGGTGTCGGTGTCGCAGAACAACTTCCTCGGCACGGGCGACCGCATCGCGATGACCGTGCAGAAGAGTTCCTACCTCAAGCGTTACGACGTCAGCTACGCGCAGCCCTATCTCAACGAATCGGGCATCTCGCTCGGCTACAACGCGAGCGTGCGCAACCTCGACCAGAGCGAGGCGAACATCGCGAACTATTCGACCGACACGGCCGCGTTCTCGACCTTCGTCGGGCTGCCCGTCGGCGAAACCGATTCGGTGCAGCTGCAGCTCGGCGTCAACAAGACCGAGATCAACACGTTCCCGGGCTTCACGCCGCCGTTCATCATCGACTACATCACCGACCTCGATCGCCGCACGATCCACACCTGGAACCTGACCGCGTCGTGGGCGCACGACACGCGCAACAAGTACTTCACGCCGACGCGCGGCGGCCTGCAGTCGATCTCCGCGGAAATCGCGCTGCCGGGTTCGACGCTCGAGTACTACAAGCTCTACTACCAGGGCCTGCATTACTTCCCGCTCAGCGACAAGTTCACGTTCCTGCTGTCGGGTAACCTCGGCTACGGCGACTCCTACCGCGATGCGACCGGCCGCTTCAACCCGAACTCCGAAGAAAAGATTCCGCTGAAGATCGGCGGCCTGCCGTTCTTCGAGAACTTCTACGCGGGCGGCGTGCGCGACGTGCGCGGCTTCGAGGACAACACGCTCGGCCCGTGTCAGAAGGTCAGCGTGCTCAGCGACTACTGCCAGCCGCTCGGCGGCGCGTTCAAGGTGCTCGGCACGGCCGAGCTGATCCTGCCGACGCCGTTCGCGAAGGACAGCGATTCCGTGCGCATCTCGGCGTTCGTCGACGTCGGCAACGTGTACAAGTCGTTCGGCGACTTCGACGCCGGCGAACTGCGCGCGTCGACCGGTCTGGCCCTGCAGTGGCAGGCGCCCGTCGGTCCGATCACGATCAACCTCGCGCGCCCGATCCGCAAGAAGGACGGCGACAAGACCGAGTCGATCCAGTTCTCCTTCGGCACCCAGTTTTGATCGGAATGTTCTGATCAATGTTCTGATCGAAACTGGCATCATCGCACCGACGGCGAAGCAGCCAGCCCCGCCGTCGCCGCGACCGGATCAACGGAGGACTCGCGTGGGCCAGCACGCAAGCGCAGCATGTCGACTCGCTTTTGCACTCGCGCTCGTGCCGCTCGCGGTCCACGCGCAGGGCAAGCTCGGCTACGTCGACATGAAGCGGCTGCTGGACAACGCGCCGCAGGTACAGGCCGGACGCGAACGGCTGCAGCGCGAATTCGCCGGGCGCGACATGGCGCTCAAGCGCGACGAAGCGCGGCTGGCTGAACTCAAGACCGATTTCGAGCGCAACGGCGCGCTGCTGAGCAAGGCCGACGCGGACACGAAGAAACGCGAGATCGACGCACTCGAACGCAGCGTCAAGCGCACGCGCGACGAACTGCGCGGCGAACTCAAGAGCCGCAGCGACCAGGAGCTCGACAAGAGCTGGCAGGAGATCAACAACACCGTGGTCGACTACGCACGCGAACAGGGGCTGGATCTGGTCGTGCCGAGTCCGGTGGTCTACGCCGACCCGCGCATCGACATCACCGACCGGGTGCTCGAACGCCTGCGTCGCGAGTTCCAGACCCGACAGGCCAACCCATGAGCGCCGCGGTACCGAGCTGGCGCGTCGGCGACCTCGCCGAGCGCTTCGCGCTGGAATTGCGCGGCGATCCCGACCAGCGGATCAGCGGCGTCGCGACGCTCGCGCTGGCCGGTCCCGAACACCTGAGCTTTCTCTCGAACCCGACCTATCGCGCGCAGATGCAGGCGTCGCGTGCCGGCGTCGTCGTGCTGCGCGCCGACGATGCCGCGCTGCGCGAAGGCGCCGCGCTCGTCGCGCGCGATCCCTACGTCGCCTACGCACAGATCGCCGCGCTGTTCGAACCGCCCGTGCTCGCCCCGCCGGACATTCATGCGAGCGCCGTCGTCGATCCCGCCGCGTCGGTTGCCGCGAGCGCGAGCATCGGTCCGCTGTGCGTGATCGAGGCCGGGGCCGTGATCGAGGACGGGGCCGTGCTCGGCCCGGGCTGCATCGTCGGTCCGGACTGCGTCGTCGGTGCCGGTTCGCGCCTCGTCGCGCGCGTGACGCTCGTCACGCGCGTGCGTCTGGGCCGGCGCGTGCTCGTGCATCCGGGCGCCGTGCTCGGCTCCGACGGCTTCGGTCTCGCGTTCGAGCGCGATCATTGGATCAAGGTGCCGCAGCTCGGCGGCGTGCGGATCGGCGACGACTGCGAGATCGGCGCGAACTGCACGATCGACCGCGGCGCGCTCGAGGACACGGTGCTCGAAGAGGACGTGCGCCTCGACAACCAGATCCAGATCGCCCACAACGTGTTCATCGGCGCGCATACCGCGATGGCCGGCTGTTCGGCAGTCGCCGGCAGCACGCGCATCGGCCGCTACTGTCTGATCGGCGGCGCTGCCGGTATCCTAGGCCACTTGAGCGTCGCCGACCGGGTCACCGTGACGGCGATGACGCTCGTCACCCACTCGATCACTGCCGCCGGCGAGTATTCCTCGGGTACGCCCATCCAGGAAAACCGCCAGTGGCGTCGCAACGCGGCGCGATTCCGCCATCTGGACGAGATGGCGCGCCGCCTGAAGGCTCTAGAAAAGGATTCCGCTCCATGAACGATTCGAACGCCAGCCTGACCTTGCCGCTGGACGTCGGTCGCATTTTCGACCTGCTGCCGCACCGCTATCCGTTCCTGCTGGTCGATCGCGTCACTCATTTCGAATCGGGCAAGCGCCTGACCGCGCTCAAGAACGTCACGATCAACGAACCGTTCTTCCAGGGCCACTTCCCGGGCCATCCCGTCATGCCGGGCGTGCTCATCATCGAAGCGCTCGCGCAGGCCTCCGGCCTGCTCGTGCAGCTGACCAACATCGAATCGCCGAGCGCGAGCCCGCTGTTCTATCTCGTCAAGGTCGACAAGGCGCGCTTCTCGAGCATCGTGGCCCCCGGCGATCAGCTCGTGCTCGAAGTCGAGCAGAAGCGCATGATCCGCCGCATGGGCCAGTTCTGGTGCCAGGCCCTCGTGGCCGGCAAGGTAGTCGCCGAAGCGGAATTGTTGTGCGCGGAGCGTAACGACTGATGATCCATCCCACCGCTGTCATCGACCCGGCCGCACGCCTGGGGACCAACGTCAGTGTAGGCGCCTACACCGTGATCGGTGCCGGCGTCGAGATCGGCGACGACACCTGGATAGGACCGCACGTCGTCATCGAAGGCCCGACGCGGATCGGGCGCGAGAACCGCATCTGGCAGTTCGCCTCGGTCGGCGCCGCGCCGCAGGACAAGAAATTCCACGGCGAGCAGTCGGTGCTCGAGATCGGCGACCGCAACGTGATCCGCGAATTCGTCACGTTCAACCGCGGCACGGCCGACGGCGGCGGCGTCACGCGCATCGGCAACGACAACTGGCTGATGGCCTATGTGCATCTGGCCCACGACTGCATCGTCGGCAACAACGTGATCTTCGCGAACGCCGCGTCGCTGGCCGGCCATGTCACGGTCGACGACTGGGTCATCCTCGGCGGCTTCACGCTCGTGCACCAGTTCTGCCAGGTCGGCGCGCATGCGTTCACGTCGATGGGCTCGATCATCAACCGCGACGTGCCGCCCTACGTGACCGTCGCCGGCAGCTTCGCCGAACCCAAGGGCATCAACAGCGAAGGGCTCAAGCGCCGCGGCTTCGACAGCGACCGCATCCTGTCGATCCGCCGTGCCTACAAGACGCTGTACAAGTCGGGCCTGCCGCTGGCCGAAGCGCGCGAGGAACTCGCGCGTGCCTCGTCCGACGCGCCCGACGTGAAGCTCATGCTCGACTTCATCGACCGCAGCCAGCGCTCGCTGGTGCGCTGATCGCGCCATGACGCCGCGGGACGCGGAGGATTCCCCGATCGCGGCTTCGCCGCGTCCCGTGCATGAAGCGCTGCCGCCGCAGTCGGCCGACGCCGCGGCGCCGCTGTTCGCGCTCGTCGCCGGCGAAGCCTCGGGCGACCAGCTCGGCGCGGGACTGATCGCCGCGTTGCGCGAACGTCATCCGGGCGCACGTTTCGTCGGCGTCGGCGGGCCGCGCATGATCGCGGCCGGGCTCGAAGCCTGGTATCCGGCCGACCGGCTCGCGGTCATGGGCCTCGTCGAAGTGCTCCGGCACCTGCCGGAGCTGCTGCGCATCCGTGCCGATCTGCTGCGCCGCATCGCCGCGCTGAAACCGGCCGCATTCATCGGCATCGACGCGCCCGATTTCAACCTGACGCTCGAACGCAAGCTCAAGGCGCAGGGCATCCGCACCGTGCACTACGTGAGTCCGTCGATCTGGGCCTGGCGCGAGAACCGCGCCGCGAAGATCGGCCGCAGCGCCGATCTCGTGCTGTGCCTGTTTCCGATGGAACCCCCGATCTACGACCGCTACGGCGTGCGCGCGCAGTTCGTCGGACACCCGATGGCCGACCGCTTTGCGCTGGTGACCGACCGCGAGCCGGCGCGCGCCGAACTCGGGCTGTCGATGCAGGCGCCGGTGCTCGCGCTGTTGCCTGGCAGCCGGCTCGGCGAGATCCGCCGGCTCGGTGCCGACTTCCTGCAGGCCGCGCGGCGATGCCAGCAGCAGATTCCGAATCTCCAGGTGATCGTGCCGATGGCGACGCCGGCCTGCCGCACCGCGTTCGAGCAGATCGCCGACGGTCTCGGCATCGACCTGCGCAGCGCCGACCCGGCCTCGCGCGGCAGCATCGACCTCGTCGACGGCAAGGCGGCGCAGGCGCTGCTCGCCGCCGACATCGTGCTCGTCGCCTCGGGCACCGCCGCGCTCGAAGCCATGCTCGCGAAACGGCCGATGGTCGTTGCCTACAAAGTGGCACCGCTGACCTATGCCATCGTCACCTGGTTCAAGCTCATGCGCACGACCCGCTATTCGCTGCCCAATGTGCTCGCGGGGCGCGACCTCGTGCCGGAAATCCTGCAGGACGCCTGCACGCCGCAGGCGCTGGCCGATGCAGTGCTCGCGCTGTACGGCGACAGCGCCGCGCGTGTCGCGCTGGTTGCGGAATTCGAGCGCCTGCATCGCGCGCTGATCGGCGACGCCGACCGCAGCGCGGCCGCTGCCGTGGACGCCCTGATCGCGCCAGCGGCCGGCCATTGACGCGTTCCGGCGCCAACCGCACCATGCGCGCCAATTCCGCGAACCCGTGCCGGTGATGCGCCTTTTTCCTCCGCTGGACCGCCGCAGCCTGCTGCTGTACCTGCTCGCGGTCGTGGCCTATGCGGCGATGATGCTGTACGGCCCGTTGAGCGAAGGCACGCGCGAGGAACGGCTGTTCACGACGGTACTCAGCGGCGGCCTCTGCCTGCTGCTGATCTGCCTCACGCGGCGCATCGCCTTCAGCCTGGTCGCGACCGCCGCGCTGTTCTCGCTGCTGCTCGCAAGCAGCGTGCTCAAGGTCACCTATCTCACGACGCCGCTGCTCGCGCCGGACCTGGTCTACTTCGTCAACGCCGACACGCTCGAAGTCATCCTGCGCTATCCGATCCTGCTGATCGCGAGCTTCATCGGCCTCGTGATGCTGCCGCTCGCGCTCGTCGGCATCTGGCGCATCGACCGTCCGCGCGTGCTGCCGGACTCGCCGCCGCTGCATCGCCGGCTCGCGCTGGCCGTCGCCGCCGTGCTGTCCGGCTACGCGCTCGCCCAGGCGCTCGCGCCGCAGGGCCCTTTCGCCGCGGTCTACGGCAAGGGCATGTGGGCGGCGATGAACGACAAGAGCTACCTCACCGATTTTTTCATCTCGTTCCACTCGACCCAGATCGAGCTGCCGGAACTCGTGCCGGGCGCGGCGGGCAAGCAGGTCTGGAACGAGCAGGTCGCGGTCGGCGGCGATCCGCGCCAGCGCCCGGACATTTTCGTCGTGCTCGAGGAAAGCACGTTCGATCCGACCATGCTCGCGGTCTGCAAGCTGCCGCTGTGCAAGCGCAAGCTGTTCCAGGACGACAAGCGCACGCGCGCGCACGGCTATCTGCAGGTGCACACCTGGGGCGGCGGCACCTGGACCAGCGAATTCGCGTTCCTGACCAGCATGGCGCACGTGCTGTTCGGCAACGCCGGCCTGTACGCGCCGTTCAATCTCGCGCCGCGCGTGGCCTACAGCCTGCCGCGCGTGATGAAGGAAAACGGCTACCGCACCGTCGTGATCTATCCGATGTCCGGCAGCTTCATCAACGCGCGCAACGCCTACAACTTCTACGGCTTCGACGCGTTCTACGACGGCAGCGACAACGGGCTCGGCTGGGACTCGACCGATTTCGACCTGCTGCGCGTGTTCGACCGCGTGCTCGCCGACGAACGCCGCGCGCATCCGGGCGTTCCGCTGTTCGTGTTCATGCTGACCCTGCATCAGCACGGCCCGCACATGACGCCGCTGGGCCAGCTGCCCTCGCCGTACAACAAGCCGCTGTTCCCCAAGCAGCTCGACGCGTGGCTCAACCTGAACCTCGCGAACTACCTGTCGCGGCTGGAGCAGTCCGAGCAGGCCATGTCCCAACTCGAGCAGAAGCTGTTCGCGACCGAGCGCCGCACCGTGCTCATGCACTTTGGCGACCATCAGCCCTCGTTCGACGGCGCGATCAACGCGCTGGCCAAGCGCATCCCGAAAGGCGTGACCGATCCGACCAAGGTCACCTACTACATGCTGAAGTCCAACTTTCCACTGCGAAAGAAAGTGGATTTCGACGTACTCGACATCATCTACCTCGGCTCGCTGCTGCTCGACGTCGCCGACCTGCGCAAGGACGACTTCTACGAAGCCAATGCGCTGCTGCGCGACCGCTGCCAGGGCCGCTATTTCGACTGTCCCGACAAGACGCTGCTCGACTCGTACCACGACTACGTCTACGGGCAGCTCGGCGCGATCAAGGACTGACATGCGCCGCCGCCGCACCGTCACCGACCTGGAACCCGGCACGCTCGTCGCCGGCGTCGACGAAGCCGGCCGCGGCCCGCTGGCCGGACCCGTCGTCGTCGCGGCCGTGATCCTCGATCCGGCGCGCGCGATCCGCGGCCTCGACGATTCCAAGTTCCTCAGCGAGGAACGCCGCAACGTGCTCGAACCGCGTATCCGCGAACGCGCACTCGCGTTCAGCGTCGTGGAGATCGACGTGACCGAGATCGACCGCGTGAACATCTTCCAGGCCACCATGCTCGGCATGAGCCGCGCGCTGGCCGCCCTCGCGCTTGCGCCGCAGCTGGCGCTGATCGACGGCAACCGTCTGCCGAAACAGCTGTGCTGTCCGGCGCGCGCGGTCGTCGGCGGCGATGCGAGCGAGCCCGCGATCAGCGCCGCGTCGATACTCGCGAAGGTCGCGCGCGACCGCCGCATGACCGCGCTCGACGAACTGCACCCGGGCTACGGCTTCGCGCGCCACAAGGGCTATCCGACGCCCGAACATCTCGACTGCCTCACGCGCCTCGGTCCCTGCGCGCAGCACCGGCGCAGCTTCGCGCCGGTGCGCGCGTTGTTCGAGCCGAGTCTTTTTTAGACTGCGCAGGGCGCAATAACCGAAGGGCATTGCGCCGTCTCACACCGTCGCACGCACGCACAAAGCAAACACACCGCGCCTTTCGCCAACCATCCAACGGTGAGGCCGGCAACGGACCTGGCGCAATACCCTTCGGTTATTGCCCCTGCGCTTTCGCGCCCGTCGCTGCATCCGCAGGCCACGTCGCTGCGTACTTTCGCCATCACGCGAAGGAGCACGACCATGCATCGAGGGACAGCGCGTCAGATGGCAGCCGTTGTCGCGTTGGCCTCGGCGTCGGCCGATGTGCACCCCGGCGGCTTTCCCGCCACGCAGCTCGCAGCGATCTACGTCGCCGAAACCGCCGATCCCGACGCGCTGGCGCAGGCCGATGCGGCCTCGGGCGGGGTCGTCACCGTCGATCAGATCGCGCCGCGCCCGCTGTCGCGTCCGGCGGAAATCGTCGAGGTCGTGCCGGGGCTCATCGCCACGCAGCACAGCGGCGACGGCAAGGCGAACCAGTATTTCCTGCGCGGCTTCAATCTCGACCACGGCACCGATCTGTCCGTGTCGATCGACGGGGTACCCAACAATTTGCGCACGCACGGCCACGGCCAGGGCTACAACGATCTCAACGGCGTGATTCCCGAACTCGTCGACTCGATCGAATACCGCAAAGGCCCCTACTACGCCGAAGACGGCGATTTTTCCTCGGCGGGCGCGCTGCGCATCCGCTATCGGGACCGGCTCGACGATGATTTCTACACCGTGGCCGGCGGCGAGCATGGCTACGCGCGCGGGCTCCTTGCCGCGTCCGGCGGCGCGGCCGGCGGCAGCTGGCTCGGTGCGGTCGATCTCGGCGTGTACGACGGCCCCTGGCGCAAGCCCGCGGACGCGCGCAAGGCGTCGCTGCTGCTGCGCTACCGCCAGGGCGACGCGCAGCGCGGCCTGCGCGTCTCGCTCGCGGCCTACGACAGCCGCTGGGATGCGACCGACCAGATCCCGCAGCGCGCCGTCGCGCAGGGACTCGTCGACCGGCTCGGCCAGCTCGATCCGGACCTCGGCGGCGATACCTCGCGCTACACCGCAGCGACACGCTGGCATGCGCGGCTCGGCGCCGGGCAGGTGCTCGTCGACGCCTACGCCACGCGCTACGACCTGAGCCTGTTTTCCAATTTCACCTATTTCCTCGCCGAACCGGAACGCGGCGACGAGTTCGAGCAGCGCGACGCGCGCATCTACTACGGCGGTACGGCGAAATATGTGCAGCAGTGGAAAACCGGAGACGTCACACACGAACTCGCCGCCGGCGTCGAGGCGCGCGGCGACGACATCGGCACGGTCGGGCTCTATCGCACGCAGGCGCGCGAACGCTTCGCAGCGATCCGCGAGGACGCCGTCGACGAACGCTCGGCCGGCGTATTCGTCAGTTATGCGACGCGCTGGAATGCGCATTTCCGCAGCGTCGCCGGGCTGCGCTACGACCACTACCGCGCCGATGTCGACAGCAGCGTCGCCGCGAATACCGGTACCTCGCGCGACGGCCGCGCAAGTCCGAAACTGAGCCTCGTGTTCGGGCCCTGGCGCAATACCGAACTGTTCCTCAACGGCGGCCGCGGCTTTCACTCCAACGACGCGCGCGGCAGCACGCTGCGCGTCGACCCGAACGATCCGTCGCAGGCCGCGCTGCCGCAGCGTCTGCTCGTGCCGACGACGGGCCATGAAATCGGCCTGCGCAGCAGTCCGACGCCGCCGCTCGCGCTGTCCTTTGCCGCGTGGCGGCTGAACGTCGGTTCCGAACTCGTCTTCGCCGGCGACGGCGGCACGACCGAGCCGAGCTTTCCCGCGACGCGTCACGGCATCGAGGTGTCGGCGTACTACCGCCCGAATGCGAACTGGCTCGTCGACGCCGACTACGCGCGCTCCTACGCTCGCTTCTCCGCCGCAACTCCCGCCGGAACTCAGGTGCCCAACGCGGTCGAGCGCGTTGCCTCGCTCGGCGTGCAATGGCGCGGCGGGCGCCGCTGGTCGGCCTCGCTGCGTGGACGCTATCTCGGCCCGGCCCCGCTGGTCGAGGACGGCAGCGTGCGCTCGCGTTCGACGACGGTATTCAACGCGCGCGCGGACTATCGCGTCAGCGATGCGTTCACGCTGTCGCTCGACGCACTCAACCTGTTCGACAGCCGCAGCAACGACATCACGTATTTCTACGAATCGCAGCTGCCCGGCGAGACCGAACCCGTCGCCGACGTCCATTTCCATCCGATCGAGCCACGCCAGTTCCGCCTGAGCCTGCGCGGTACGTTCTGAGCACAGACCGGCGCCGCGCCCGTGTCATTGCACAAAAACAAAAAGTTCGACGCGCGTGCATCCGGCGCGGACGCGGCGCCGTAGATCCTCGTGCCGCCGTTGCGGTGCTGCCCCTGATCGGCAGCGGATCGAACCACTTCCGAACTGCACCGCCATCCTCGACGAGGAGACAGACATGAAACACCGCACCGCCCTCCGGCCCGTCGCCGCCGCACTCGCAGCGGCCGCGATCGCCGGTTTCGCCGCCGCGCCGGCCGTCCACGCTTCGAGCCACCGCGAGGCGCCGACGATCACGCAATATCCAAAAATGGACGGAACCGACCTCTATGCGTTCCGCAGCTACGAGCCGGGCCGCAGCGACTTCGTCACGATCGTCGCGAACTACCTGCCGCTGCAGGACGCCTACGGCGGCCCGAACTACTTCACGCTCGACCCGGACGGCATCTACGAAGTCCATATCGACAACGACGGCGACGCGCGCGAAGACCTGACCTATCGGTTCAAGTTCCGCTACGACCTGAAGAACATCGCGCTGCAGGTCGGCGACAAGACCGTCGCGATTCCGCTGCGCAATGCCGGGCCGGTCAACGCGATGGACGCCTCGGCGCGCAACGACGCCGAGAGCTATACCGTGACCCAGATCCGCGGCTCGCGCACGCGTCCGACCGCGGTCGGCTCGCTGCTGAAGAACACGAGCAACGGTGCCAGCGAGTTCGCCAAGCCGCTCGACAACATCGGCACGAAGTCGATTCCCGACTACGCCGCGTATGCGGCGAGTCACGTGTATCCGGTGACGATTCCGGATTGCGCCGTGCCGGGCCGCGTGTTCGTCGGCCAGCGTCGCGAGGGCTTCGGCGTGAATCTCGGCGAGATCTTCGATCTCGTGAATATTCCGGCCGCGCGCGTGATCGGCAGCCGTTCCGGCGGCTACAACTCGACCGCGGGCAAGAACGTGACCTCGCTCGCGCTGGAACTGCCGGCGAGCTGCATCACCGACGGCGACCCGGTGATCGGCGTCTGGACGACCGCGAGCCTGCCGCGCTCGCGCCTGGTCAGCAGCGATCCGCTCGCACAGATCATCGTCAACAACAACATGATCCAGGTGTCGCGCCTGGGCATGCCGCTCGTCAACGAAATCGTCATCGGCCTCAAGGACAAGGACCGCTTCAACGCGAGCGAACCGAAGGACGACGCGCAGTTCGCCGCCTACGTCACGAACCCGACACTGCCGGCACTGCTCGAAATCCTGTTCGGAACCGCCGGCGTGCAGGCGCCGTCCGCGTTTCCGCGCAGCGATCTCGTCGCCGCGTTCCTGACCGGCGTGACCGGCGTGAACCGCCAGCTCAACGGCGTGCCGGCCGAGATGGTGCGGCTCAACACGAGCCTGCCGGCAACGCCGAAGGGGCAGCAGAACAGTCTCGGTGCCGCGGCATGCTTCGTCGACGGCGCGCTGACCGTGTCGAATCCGGGCTGCGATCCGGCCGGCTTTCCGAACGGCCGCCGCCCCGGCGACGACGTCGTCGACATCGAACTGCGCGTCGCGATGGGCGCCCTGCTGCCGCCCGGTGCGGGCAAGCCCGCAAGCGCCGGCCTGCCCTATACCGACGGCGTGCTCGTCGACGACAGCCAGTTCGATGCGGCCTTTCCGTACCTGACCACGCCGCTGCCCGGCTCGCCGAACGGCAGCAACGGCCTGCCGGGCAATCCGGTCTCGCCGTGATCGCCGCTGCCGCCGGGCCTTTCGTGCCGGCGGCATTTTCACATACATAACTTTTTACCTATTGGAATCCGATCCATGTCGCACAGCCGCTGGCCTGCCCGCGCGCTACTGTCGATCGGCGCGGCGTTCGCGACGTTCGCTGCCGCCGACCCGTATCGACCGACCCACGATGCGGAAGTGATCGAGACGCTGCCGCGCGCCGCCGCGCGTGGCGGCGACGCCGCCACGCGTACGCTGCGCGAGTGGCATGCGCGCGATCCGTCGAATCTCGACGTGGCGCTGCGCCTCGCGCAGACGCAGATCGCCGCGGCGCGCGCGTCGGCGGACCCGCGTCTGTGGGGCCAGGCGCAGGCGGCGCTCGCCCCCTGGTGGAATCTCGACGCCGCGCCGGTGCCGGTTCTGCTCGCGCGCGCCGCGATTCGCCAGAACCGCCACGACTTCGACGCGGCGGAAATAGACCTGCTCCGGGCCGTCGCGCAACAGCCGCAGCAGGCGCAGGCCTGGCTGGATCTCGCGAGCCTGCAGCAAGCGACGGGCGATCTCGCCGGCGCGGCGCAGAGCTGCGAGCGCGTCGTCGCGACCGGCGCATCGACGGTCGGCATCATCTGCCGCGCGAGCGTCGACGCACTCATGGGCGAGGCCACCGCCGGCTACGCGGCAGTTGCCGACGCGGTCGCGCAAGGCCGTCTCGCCGACCAGCCGCCGGCGGTACGTGTCTGGGCAGCGACGCTGCTCGCCGAAATCGCCGAGCGCCGCGGACACGGCGAGGACGCCGAACGCTGGTATCGGCAGAGCCTGAGCCTCGATCCGACCGACGGCTACGCGCTCGCCGCGTACGCGGATTTTCTTCTGGATCGCGGCCGCGCGGCCGATGTCGCCACATTGATCGCACCCGACTCGGCGATCGACGGCCTGCTGCTGCGCCGCGTACAGGCCGACCGCGCGCTCGATGCGCGCGCCGCGCAGGCCGGCGCCGCGACGCTCGCGGCGCGCTTCGACGCCTTGCGTGCACGCGGCGACCGCGTGCACCGGCGCGAGGAGTCGCGCTTCCGGCTCGCGCTCGCGCGCGATCCCGACGCCGCGCTCGAACTCGCCCTGCAGAACTGGGCCGTGCAGAAAGAGCCGCTCGATGCGCGCATCGCGCTCGAAGCGGCGCATGCCGCTCGGCAACCGCAGGCCGCGGCCGACATCGCGCGCTGGATCCACGCGAGCGGCCTCGAAGACGTGCGGCTCGTTCCGCTGCTCGCCGGCGTGCGCGCGCCGTGAGTATGCTGATACGGACCGTCATCGTGCTGCTGCTCGTGCTCGCCGTGGCGCCGGCGCGCGCGCACAAGCCCAGCGACAGCTATCTGAGCCTGCGCCTGGACGCCGGCCGCCTCGTCGGCCGCTGGGACATCGCCGTGCGCGACCTCGACGCGGTGTTCGATCTCGACCGCAACCGCGACGACCGCATCGACTGGGGCGAGCTGCGCGTGCGCCGCGACGCGATCGACACCTACGCGACGCAGCGGCTCGCGGTCGACGCAACGGCTCCCTGTCCGCTGCGCGTGACCGGCCATGCGATCGACCGGCACAGCGACGGTGCGTATCTCGTGCTGTCGCTCGCCGGGGAATGCGGCAGCGGCCATGCCGATGCCGTCACGATCGACTATCGCGCGCTGTTCGATATCGACGCGCAGCATCGCGGCCTGCTCAAGCTCGAAACCGCGCAGGCGCCGCCGCTGAGCGCGGTGTTCTCGCACGACGCCGCGCGCCAGACCTTCGACGCGGCCGGCGCCTCGCGCTGGCGCGCGTTCGCGGGCTACGTCGGCGATGGCGTGTTCCATATCGCGATCGGCTACGACCATCTGCTGTTTCTCGTCGTCCTGCTGCTGCCGGCGGTGCTCGACCGTCAGCGTCGCGAATGGCGGCCGCTGCCGCGCGCACCGGCCGCGATCGTCGCGGTGCTGAAGATCGTCACCGCGTTCACGCTGGCGCATTCGGTGACCCTGAGTCTTGCGACGCTGGGCCTCGTGCAGTTGCCGTCGCGCCTGACCGAAGCGCTGATCGCGCTGTCGGTACTGCTGACCGCGCTCGACAATCTCGTGCCGTTCCTGCCGGCGCGGCGCTGGATCGTCGCTTTCGCGTTCGGCCTCGTGCACGGTTTCGGCTTCGCCAGCGTGCTGGCCGATCTCGAACTGCCGCGCAGCGTGCTCGCGCTGTCGCTGGTCGGCTTCAACCTCGGCGTCGAACTGGGCCAGCTCGCGGTCGTCGCGCTGCTGATGCCGCTGGCCTGGCTGCTGCGGCAGACCGTGCTGTACCGGCCGCTGGTCCTGCGCGGCGGGTCGCTCGGAATCCTGCTGCTCGCGGCAGGCTGGTTCGTCGAGCGCAGCTTCGATCTGAAGGTGATGCCGTTCTGAATGCGCGCAGCGCTTCGCATCGTTGCGCAGCGCTGCGCGCGACGGTTACGGCATTTCGTAACCGTCGTAGAAGATCGCATCGCCGGCGACGCGCTTGTACAGCCAGTCGGAATCGCCGGTGATCTGCGGCGCCGTCCGCCAGCCGCCGCCGATGGCCAGGAACGTCAGCGACTCGCCGCTGGCCGACAGCTGCGGCGACATGCGAATGCCGCGCCCGGATGCGCCGGCCGCGTCGACGCTTTCGAGCTGCAGCCAGTCGAGCGCGGGACGGTAGCTGTAGACGTCGGTCAGTTCGTCGATGTCATGGGGCAGGAGCGCCTGCGTGGCCGCGAAAGCGAGCACGGCGCCGTCGGCACTCAGCGTCGGCTCGACGCAGCGCACGAATCCAGGCGCGCCGTTGCCGCAGACATTGACGAGCGTCTGCGCGGTGCGATCGAGCAGCTGCAGCCGTTGTTTTTCGCCATTGACGCCGCCGGTATCGACGTAGGCGACGCGCAGGCCGTCGTCCGACACGGTGATGGCTTCGGTGTTGCTTCTCGCCTGCACGATCAGCGGCGCGCCGGTCTGCGGATGACGCAGGCGCGTGAGCTGCGCGGTCTGGTTGTCGCGCAGGAACAGGTCGACGCTGCCGTCGGTATCGTTCGCGACGAGGTTGTTCGCGCCCGTGACGAATGCGCTGTAGCGCCCGTTGCGCGACAGGCCGCTGCGCGGCTGTATCGACGTGTCCGCCGGCACGCCCTGGTCGTTCGCGTCGACGCGCGTCAGCAAGCCGGTCTGCGCGTCGTGCAGAAACAGCCGCGAGTGGGGCGGCGTCACGTAAGGGGGCCGCACGTACGACACGAACTGCGTGAACCGGCCATCGTCGGACAGCATCGCCTGCGTCGTGCGTGCACCGATACCGACCGCCGCAGGCGTGTCGATGCGCGTCTGGCCCGCCGCGTCGACGCGCCAGAGATCCCAGGGCTCGGACGGCAGTTGCCCCGGCCCCCAGCCGCCGGTCAGATCGAACGGTTCGCGTCGCACGAGCAGCGCGCTGCCGTCCGTGGAGGCGCCCGCGAGCATCAGCGAGACCGGCCAGCTCGAAGGAGCCTGCAGATCCAGCGGCACTTCCGCCGGCGCCACGCCCGCGATGTCAGCGCGAAACACGCCGGCTCGGCGCTGAGGGCCGAGATTGTCCGCCTCGCTCGCGAAAGCCACGCTGCCGTCGTCGCCGAGCGGAAACGCGCGGCCCATGCCGACGCTGAAATGGCGGCCCGTCGTCGCACCCGCGAACTGCAGCGTGCCGCGGGCCTGACTGATGCGCTCGACGCTGCGGGCCGCGTCGATCGCGAACACGTCGCCGCGCCGGTTGTCGTCGCCGTCGACGAGATCGTCGCTGGGCGAATCGAATACGACGCGATGGCCGTCGCGACTCAACGCCGGCTGCGGCATCCACGACGCGGCGCCGGCCGCTGACGGCGTCAGGCGCGTCGTCGTCCCGGCGACGCGATCGCGCCGATAGAGGTGCGGGCCGGATACGCCGGGCTCGAAGTCGGTGGCGGCCGACCCGAACACGACATAGCGGCCGTCACCCGAAATCACGGCGTGAACGCTGTCGTCGTTGCCGGTCGCGCCGCCCGCGGCGACGCTGACGGCCTCGACCGTCCGCGTGACGCGGTCGAACACGTACACATCGGATCTGCCGTTGGCGTCGCCCGGCACGATCGCTTCGTAGGTGCTGAAGACCACGTGGCGCGCGTCGGCCGACAGCGCCGTTACCGACATCGAGGCGACCAGGGGCGGCCCCCAGACGCAATCGAGCAACGGCTGTTCCAGGTCGCGCACGAACACGCCGCCTTCGCTCGCGACACCGGTGATCGTGCGCATCGAAAAGCTCGCATAGCGGCCGTCCGGCGTCAGCGCCGCCGAGGCATCGTCGACGACTCCGGCCAGCGGCTGGCCGTTCGCATCGACGCTCAGCAGTTGCAGCGCGCCGCTGCCGTCGGTCCAGCCGTAGAGATCGTCGAGTTCATCCTGGTCTTCGGGCACGAGCGGCGAATTCGTGATGAACACGGCGCGGGTGCCCTGCTGCGAGAGCGCAATGCCGCTGATCTGCGCCGGCGTCCCGTTCGCCGGCGGAAGCTGCGCGGGCGTCAGACGGCGCGTCTGGCTGTTCGCGACCTCCACGAGAAACACGCCGCGGCCGCTCTGCGCTCCAGGCACGATATCGGTCGCGTCGGACTGATACGCGACGCGGCTGCCGTCGCCGGAGATCGCCGCATCGAAACTGCGGCCCGTCGGCTCGCCGCCGTCCGGACGGCGGCTGACGCGCGTCAGCGCGCCGGTCTGCGCGTCGGTGACATAAATGTCAGTGAATTCGTTGCTGTCACCGGCAGCGAGATTGTTCGATGCCGTCTCGAAGGCGACACGCCGCCCGTCCTCGGATACGCCGAAGCGGCCGACTTCCGCATGCCGGTTGCCCTGGATGCCGAGCACCGGCGGCGCACCGTAGTTCAGCAGATGCAGCTCGCCCGCGCGCGCCTGTGCCGCGGCCAACGCCGCCACTGCACCGAAACCGCACCAGGCCGCACGACGGCGGCCTGCACTGCGCTTGTCCATGATCTCGCTCCTCGTATCCGTGGCCCCTCGGAGCACGCCACCGTACGCAGAGTCGGCATACCGCGCGGATTCCCCCAAAACGCAGGGGAGAGCCGGCGCGATGCGACCAATTGTTACCTGCGGCATGCCCCTTGCTTGAGCCTCCGGGGACTACAATTCCGTGGTTTGTCCTCCTCCCCTGCCGGTTGACGTCCATGCTGTATCACTTGCACGAATTGCAACGCTCGCTGATGAGCCCGCTGGTTCATTTCGCCGAAGCCGGCGCGAAGACCTGGAGCGACAAGAGCACCCTGCTGTCGCAGGTGCCGGGCGCACCGCGGATCGCCGCCGGATTCGAACTGCTGTATCGCCTCGGCAAGGACTACGAGAAACCCGCGTTCGACATCCGCACCGTGACGGCGCACGGCCATGAAGTGCCGATCGTCGAATACACGGCGCTGCAGAAACCGTTCTGCAACCTGATCCGCTTCAAGCGCTTCACCGACGATTCCGCGACCGTCGACGATCTGAAGGACGATCCCGTCGTCCTGATCGTGGCGCCGCTGTCGGGCCATCACGCGACGCTGCTGCGCGACACGGTGCGCACGCTGCTGCAGGACCACAAGGTGTACATCACCGACTGGATCGACGCGCGCATGGTGCCGGCCGACAAGGGCGCGTTCCACCTCGAGGACTACATCGCCTACGTCCAGGAATTCATCCGCCGGATCGGCGCGAAGAACCTGCACGTGATCTCGGTCTGCCAGCCGACCGTGCCGGTGCTCGCGGCCATCTCGCTGATGGCGAGCAACGGCGAGACGACGCCGCGCACGATGACGATGATGGGCGGCCCGATCGACACGCGGCGCAGCCCGACCCAGGTCAACGACCTCGCTACGACCAAGCCGCTGTCGTGGTTCCAGCACACCGTGATCCACGACGTGCCGGCCAACTATCCGGGCCACGGCCGCCGCGTTTACCCGGGCTTCCTGCAGCACGCCGGGTTCATCGCGATGAACCCCGGCAGGCACCTGAGTTCGCACTGGGACTTCTACGAGGACCTGCTCAAGGGCGACCTCGAAGACGCCCAGTCGCACCGCAAGTTCTACGACGAATACAACGCCGTGCTCGACATGCCGGCCGAGTATTACCTCGACACGATCCGCACCGTGTTCCAGCAGCATCTGCTGCCGCGCGGTCTCTGGGACGTCAATGGCCAGCGCGTACAGCCGGCGGACATCACCGGCACGGCGCTGCTGACCATCGAGGGCGAGCTCGACGACATTTCGGGTCTCGGCCAGACCGAAGCGGCGCACGCGCTCTGCAGCGGCATCGCCGCGCAGGACAAGCGCCACATCACGGTCAAGGGCGCCGGCCACTACGGCATCTTCAGCGGCCGTCGCTGGCGCGACGTGGTCTATCCGGACGTACGCGAGTTCATCCGGACGCACGACGCGCGCGCGGTCTGACGCGCGCCGAGCGGAAAGCTTCGTCGCGGGCCGGCCCCTCCGGGCCGGCCCAGGCTCCGCGCCGGCAGCCCATGCCCCGGCGTCTGCGCGGTGTGGAAAATTTCGTTTGTAGCAACGCGGGCGGTGTGTGCAAAATGAGCATTGTCCCCTCCAGCGCAGCCGCCGCCGCATGAACGCGCAACCGCCATCGCCGCAGGTCGCCCCGTGCTGAGCGCCCTGTGCTGCGCGCTGCTGGGACTCGCTCAGGCAGGACCGCTGCCTGCAGCCGAGCCGTCACGGTCGCTGCGGCCGGCCATGCTCGACGCGCCCCGCGAGGCGCTGCAGACCGGCGAAACCCTGCTGAGCCGCGGCGGCCTCGACGCGGCCCAGCGCGAAACCCTGCTGCGGGACATGGCCACGGCGGCATTGCTGCTGTCGGCCGGCGACGCGGCCCGGGTCGCCGACAGCCTCGACGCGCTGGGCCGCGACAGCGGCCGGGTCAGCGCCTCGGCCATGGCCGACATCGTCCGCGCGCGCATACGCCTCGACGGCGAGCAGATCGAGAGCGGGCTCGCGCTCGCCGGCTCGGCGACCGCGGCGCTGCGCACGATCGGCGACCCGTACTGGGACGCGGTTGCAGACATCGAAACCTGCGAACTGCTGCTGACGACCTCGCGCGCGCAGACCGCGCAGCCGCACTGCGAGCGCGCGCTGGCCGAGTTCGCGCGGCGCGGCGACAACTACGCGATCGCGCGTGCCGAAAACCTGCTGCAGTGGGTCTACGGCGCGCTCGGCGACCCGGCCCGGGCGCTGCCGCTCGCGCGCGCCGCGCATGCGCGCTATTCGCGGCTCGGCAGCCGCGGCGGCATGGCGATGATGGACGACAACAGCGCGTCGCTGTATCTGAGCCTCGGCCAGCCCGCGACCGCGCTCGCCGCGTCGCGCCGCGCGCTCGCGTTCGAACTTGCGCACGACAAGATCGCCCATTCGATCTCCTCGCGCCGCAACATCGCCGCCGCGCTCGCCGCGCTCAAGCAGCCGCAGGAAGCGCTGGCCGTGCTCGAGGTCGCGCTCGCCGACGCGCGCCGGCTCGAACTCGGGCGGCTCACGGCGCAACTGCTGTCGACCCAGGCCGAAGTCGCCGAGAAGGCCGGCCGGCTCGATCTCGCTCTCAACGCCACGCGCGCGCTCGTCGAACTCAACGCGCGGCTGTCGAGCCGCGACGTCGCGCGCGCCGTCGCGGAACTCGACGCGCGCTACGACGCGCAGACGCGCGAAGCGGAAATCCGCGCGCTGCGCCAGTCCGGCGAGCTGCAAAGCGCCCTGCTGCGCGCGGCCGAAGCCGACAAGGCCGGCGAAGGCGCCCGCGCGCGGCTGTATGCGTTCGTGCTGATCGCGTCGCTGAGCGTCGGCGCGCTGCTCGCGACGATCATCGCGCTGCGCCTGCGCTGGCTGCGCCAGCTCAACGGCGCCCTGAGCCAGGTCAATCGCACGCGCGCCGACATGCTCGCGATGGCCGCGCACGAAGTGCGCAACCCGATGGCCGCGATCAGCGGCCTCATCGACATGGCGCTGCAGCGTGTCGACGACCGGCGCGCGCGCGCGCTGCTCGAAACGGCGCGCTCGACCTCGGCCGAACTCGTGCGCACCGCCGAGGATTATCTCGACCATGCCCAGCTCGCGCTCGAACGCGTCGACCTGCGCGACGAGCCGTTCGACCTGCCTGCGCTGCTGAGCCATGTCGCCGGGCTGTATCGCGCCGAACTCGCCGGGCGGCCGATACGCCTGAGCCAGCGCTTCGACCCCGCGCTGCCGACGCGCGTCTGCGGCGATGCAGCGCGGCTGCAGCAGATCCTCGTGAACCTGCTCGGCAACGCGGTGAAATTCACGACCGCCGGCGACATCGCGCTCGTCGCCGACGCGGTCGACGGCGAACGCGTGCGCTTCCGCATCATCGACTCCGGCCCGGGCATGGCCGACGGCGAGCTGCGCCGGCTGCTGCAGCCGTTCGAGCGCGGCGGCGGCCGTACGCGCCGCGGCGCGGGACTCGGCCTGTCCATCGCCAACCAGTTGATCGGCATCATGGGCGGTGAACTGGAAATCGATACGCGCCTGGGCATCGGCAGCGAGTTCTCGTTCTGCCTCGCGCTGCCCGCCGCACCGCCCGAGCCCGAGGCCGAACCGGCCGTGCGCCCGCGCGGCCGCGTTCTGCTCGTCGACGACGACGCGGCGATCCGCGAATTGCTGAGCGCCCAGCTCGACGCGCTCGGCGTCGAACACCGCGTCGCCGCCGGCATCGCCGAGGCACTCGCGGTCTGGCGCGATTTCGCGCCCGACACGCTGCTCGTCGACCTGCATCTCGACGGCGAGAACGGCATCGACCTGATCCGCCGCGTGCGCACCGAATGCGCTCCGGCACCGCCGCCGCGCTGCCTGATCCACAGCGCCTCACCGCCCGACGGTCCGCACGACCGACCGCCCGCGGAATGGCAGATCGAATGGGTACGAAAGCCGATGCCGCTGCGCGACCTCGGGCGGCTGCTGGGGGACGAGCCGGCTCCGGCGACGATGCCGCCCGCGGGCGGGATCGCGCCGTCGGTAGCGGTGGCGGCTACTGCGGCTTGAAGCAGGAAAGCGTCGGAGGAATGAGAAAAGAGAGTTCGCTCTCTCGCATTTCTCACTCCTCACCGTTATTCACCGCTTCTTGCCCGCCTGCCTCACCGGCAGTGCCACATTACACACCTCCACCTTTCCCGCCTGCGACAAATACCACTCGTCGTGGCGGTTGCGCCGCGTCTCGACGAGCGCGGTGAAGGTCTCCGTATCGGTGCGCAGCAGTTCCAGCGAACTGCGCTGATCTTCGGGGACGTCGCTGCCCAGCCGCACGCGCGTCAGCGGCACGCGCTGCTCGGCTTTCTCGTAGAAGCCGAGCGGCCCGGTCCCGCGCGGCAGCGCGGCGAGCAGCTCCATGCCCTGCACGACGCGGCCGACCAGCGTCACATTGCGGTCGAGGTGCCGCGGCGCGTGGCCGAGCACGACATAGAGTTCCGAGCCGTTGCCGCTGTCGGCCGCATTGTCGCGGCCGACGCCGACCATGCCGTAGCAGTGCGCGAGCCAGGTCTGCCCCGCCTTCGGATCACGTGCGACCGGGAAGCCGCCCGACCAGCCGACCTCGGGCGCGTAGACGTCGCCGTCGGGCAAGCGCACGAACGGCTGCTTCGCAATCGCCTGCGAAAACTCGCCAGGCACCGAACGCCTGGCCTCGCCGAACGGGCGCGCCTTGTCCTTGTCGCCGGACTCCGGATCGCCCCACTGCACGACGTAGTTGTCGTGCACGCGAAGGATCGCGAGACCGTCGAAATAGTGCTGCTTCAGCAGCGTCCTGATGTTGGCCACATGCGCCGGCGCGTATGCAGGCGCAAGTTCGATGACGACACGGCCGGCGGAAAAATCGAGATACACCGTGTCGTCCGGATCGAGCCGGCGCCAGTCCGACGGCTGGCTCGCGGCGAGCACCTCGGTCATGGTCCTGCCCTTCTTCGGCGGCGCCTCGGCGGCCGGACTCGCGAATGTAACGGACAGCAGGCAGGCCGCGACAGCGGCACCGAGGGAACGACGATGCATGGGAGGCTCCGTGGGCAGGACCGGCGGGCAAGCGTAGCGCGGGGAGCACGCAACGGGAATTGGGAATCGGGAGCGGAAGACAGTCCGCGCGTATCGACCGGGTTCGCAACGAAAAAAACCCGCACCTCACGGTGCGGGCTTTCGATCACACGACGCTTTCAGCCGATCAGAACTTCACGGCAAGACGCGTGAAGTACGACGTGCCGTTGAGACCGAACTGCACGCTGTCGAACACGTGGCCGTTGTCGGTCTCGTCGGGGTTCTGGCGGTCCGGGAACTCGTCGAAGATGTTCGCGGCGCCGACGGTCAGCTTGATGTTGTCGTTGAACGCATAGCTGACGGCGACGTCGGCCGAGGTCTTCGGACCGTAGTCCAGGAACACCGGCGGACCCGAGAACGAGCCGAGCGTCTGCGAGCCGAAGTGGATGATCTTGAACATCGTGTCCCACTGGCCGATCGCGTAGTCGAAGCTCAGCGTGGCCTTGGTGCTCGGCGCGCCGTCTTCGATGAAGCGGCGTTCGCGGTCCGACAGGAAGATCTCGGCGCCGTCGCCGCCGGCGAGCGCGGCCGGCACGTTGACCTTGGTGATCTCGGTCTTGCCGTGATTCACCGCGAAATACGTCGTCAGTTCGCCGTCGCCGACTTCCGTGCTGTGCGCGATCGTCAGGTCGATGCCGGTCGTGCGCGTGTCGACCGCGTTGACGAAGAACGCGGCGGCGCCGACGCCTTCGGCTTCGAGGTAGGCGCGCAGTTCGTCGCTGATCGCGTCGCTGTCGGCCGGGAACTGGCCGGAGAGCACGACGCGGTCGTCGATGTCGATGCGGTAGCCGTCGAGCGTCACGGTCAGGTTGTCGAGCGGACTCCAGGCGAAGCCGAGCGTGAAGCTTTTCGCCTTCTCCTCGCGCAGCGCCTCGATGCCGGCGGCATTCGCGACGGCGCTGCCGTTGCGCGCGAGCAGGATGTCGATCGGGTCGCCGCCGACGAACTCGGTATAGGTCGACTGGAAGTCGCGCTGCTGCAGCGACGGCGCGCGGAAGCCGGTGCTGGCCGAGCCGCGCAGCAGGAACGTGTCGGTCGCCTTGAACGACGAGGTCAGCTTGCCGGTCGTGGTCTTGCCGAAGTCGTCGTAGTCCTCGAAGCGGCCCGCGACGCCGGTCATGAAGCGATCGGTCCAGTTGAACTCGAAGTCGGCGTAGGCGGCCCAGCTCGTGCGGCTCGAATCGGTTTCGTCGGCCGGCTGGAAGCCCGGATAGCCCTGACTGCCGGCGTTGCCGCCGCCGGGACCGTCGAAGTCGTCCCAGGAACCCTGCTCGCCCGCGAAGATCTCGTAGTTCTCGCGGCGGCGCTCCAGGCCGAACGCGACGTTCGTGCCGGCGAGCACGTTGTCGAGGTAGCGCGAGAAGTCGACGTTGGTCGTGTACTGCGTGAACGCGTAGCCGCCCGCGTCGAACTTGCTCGGGCTCAGGCCCGGGCCGCCGCCGAGCAGGTCTTCGTTCGCGATCGAGGCATTGAGCGTGTTGCTGATGTCGTTCAGCAGCTCGTTGTAGCCGTAGGTCTGCGACACGTCGGCGCGCCATTCGCCGATATTGCCCCAGACGCCGGCGATCAGCGTGCGGTCTTCGATGTCGCCGTTGATGTACGGCACGAAGCCGTTCGGGTACATCGCCGCGGAGTTGCGCGACGGGATGTCGTCGCTGCCGATGCCGCCGCGCGCGAATGCGGCGGACGAGGCATAGCGGTCCTGATAGCCGCCGCTGAAGTAGAAATGCGCCACGTCGCCGAGCGGCACTTCGCCATTGAGGAACAAGGTGCGGTTGTCCATCTTGGTGTCGCCGATCGTGCGCGGGCTGCCGCGCGGTTCGGAACGATCGGAACGGCCGCGCTTGAGCCATTCGCCGGTCAGCGCGATGACGCCGCCGTTGTTGAGTTCGAAGCCGCAGTAGGCGGAAGCGAGCGTGTTCTCGCCGTCGCCGCGGGAATATTGGCCGAAGCCCGCGACGGCTTCGCAGCCCGGCGTCTTCTTCAGCACGACGTTGACGACGCCGGCGATCGCGTCCGAGCCGTACTGCGCGGCGGCGCCGTCGCGCAGGATCTCGATGCGTTCGATCGCGAGCTGGGGAATGGTGTTGAAGTCGGTGCCGGTGTTGCCGCGGTTACGCGCACCGAAGATATTGACGATGGCGGCTTGATGCTGGCGCTTGTTGTTGAGCAGCACCAGGGTCTGATCGGAGCCGAGACCGCGCAGCATGGCCGAGTCGACGAGATCGGCGTTGTCCGCGCCGGTCTGGCGCGTCGAGTTGAACGACGGCGCGATGTACTGCAGCGCCTGCGCGACGTCGAACTGCGGGCTCTTGGCGGCGATGTCGGCCATCGGCACGACGTCGACCGGCACCGGCGTGACGGTTTCGGACGAGCGGCCGTAGCGGCGCGAGCCGACGACCGAGATCGCCTCGAGTTCCTGCGCCTCGCCGGCGGCCGCGCCGTCCTGCGCCGCCTCGGTGGTTTCCTCCGCGAACGCGCCGACCGGCGCCAGTGCAGCGACACAGCCGAACGCGCCGGCTGCCCAGAGCGCCTTCCACAAACGTGACTTGCCCATCTCCCCACTCCTCCGATTGTTCAAACTTCGTTAGCTTACCGTGATGGCCGCAAGAACGCCTAAGGCGGACGAAGCCGAACGCGGTCCCCGTCACGGTCCCGGGCCCACTCCGGGGTCGCGATCGATGCGGGACGTGCGCCGCGTGTCGGCCGTGACCACGTAGACCAGCAGCGAGACCGCGATACAGGCCGTCACGTACCAATAGAAGCCCGCCTCGATGCCGCGCTGCTTCAGCGCGAGCGCGACCATCTCCGCGGTACCGCCGAATATCGACACGGTCAGCGCATACGGCAGCCCGACGCCGAGCGCACGCACTTCGACCGGAAACAGCTCGGCCTTGACCACGGCGTTGATCGCGGTGTAGCCGCTGATCGCGGTCAGCGCGAGCAGGATGAGCCCGAACGCTTCGAGAGGCGTCACGCCGTTTGCGAGCGCGCCGAACAGCGGCACCGTCCCCAGCGTGCCCAGCACACCGAAGGCGATCAGCAGCGGGCGCCGGCCGATCCGGTCCGACAGGGCACCGACGAGCGGCTGCAGCAGCATGAACACGAACAGCGTCGCCGCCGACACTGCCGTCGCATCGTCCTTGCTCATGCCGCCGCTGACGACGAGGTATTTCTGCATATACGTAGTAAACGTATAGAACGCGAGCGTGCCGCCGAGCGTGAGGCCGACCACGGTCGCGAGTTCGCGCGGATGACGCAGCAGTTCGCGCAGGCGATGCCGCGACGACGCCCTCGCCTGCATTCGGAACGATTCGGTTTCCAGCATGCTGCGCCGCAGATACAGCGACACCAGCGCAGCCAGCGCGCCGATCGCGAACGGAATGCGCCAGCCCCAGTCGTGCAGTTGCTGCTCGGTCAGCAGCACGCGCTGCAACAGGATCAGCACGGCCAGCGCGAGCAACTGGCCCATGATCAGCGTGACGTACTGGAAGCTCGACCAGAAACCGCGGTGCTCGCGGCTCGCCATTTCGCTGAGATAGGTCGCCGAGGCGCCGTACTCGCCGCCGACGCTGAGACCCTGCAGCAGACGCGCGCACAACAACAGAACCGGCGCGGCGACGCCGATCTGCGCATAGCCCGGCGTCAGCGCGATCAGCAGCGAACCGCCGCACATCAACAGCACCGACAGCACGAGCGCGGCCTTGCGCCCGTGCCGGTCGGCATACTGGCCGAGCAGCCAGCCGCCGAGCGGCCGCATCAGAAACCCGACCGCGAAGATCGCCGCGGTGTTGAGCAACTGTGCGGTCTGGTCGCCGGCCGGAAAGAACGCCGGCGCGAAATACAGCGCGAACGCGGTATAGACGTACCAGTCGTACCACTCCACGAGATTGCCGACCGACCCGCTGAAGATCGAGCGCAGGCGCTGTGCCGTGGTCATGACGGGAGGAATCGGATCGGACACGCGCGACGCTCCGCAGGCGAATCGTGCAAGCGTGCCGTTGCGGCGGCATGCGGGCAAGTGTTGCGCGACGCTCCGCGAACACGCCGAATGAAAAAAGCGCCCGCAGGGTAGACCGGAGCCTTCCCGCGGACGCCGCAAGCACGGCAATGACCCGGAACCAGGATAAGAACCGAGATCTCAGATCTTGCGTCAGCGGCGACGGAATCGTCGCCGCTCGCGTCGAGCTGCGAAGGCTTCGCCGCTGCGCACGCCGCTTCGGCGCAAGCGCCATCGACGGCAGACGAGGGAGCGCGACGCTGATCTCCTTGCCGAACCATGCTCCGGCCCCGCCAACGAATCACACGTATGACCGAACATCACTTTCGCCTGCGATACCTGTTCGACCAGTTCGTCGCGTCGACGCCCGACCAGCGCGCAGCGCGACGGTCCGGATGAACTCGCGTGCCGTCGCCTGCTCGCTCCGATCAATGCAGAGGCGAATGCGGAAGTCGTCGACCTGACGATGAGAACGCCATGCGGATCGGGCAGCGATCGTGTCGATGCACCATCTGAACGACCGTCAGAAGAGGCGCCCCGGCGCAGATGCCGGCCAGACTCCGGACCGTGCGGTCGCGGCGACCGATGCCGCAGCTTGCATTTCTCCGACGAAGTCATGAAGACGGACAGCGATGGATGCGGAACCGAATTCCCCTGCCGCAAGGACGTCGCCGGCGCGCGCCGATCGCAACGCAACGGATCGCGCGACACGCGCACGGTTCGACGCCGCAGCGGCCTGCGTGCGTGACGGGTCGTCACGCGGATTGCCGTGCTCCGCCCTCTGACGCGGACCAAGCCACGCGTCGCCAATCTGCAATATTAAAACATCCACTTTTCATTATTTGCGCCGCGTATTCGACTTGCTCGTTGATCTCACGCCCGAACAACGCCTCGCCGAAATCGAGGCACGCAATGACCTCGACGACGCGGCGCGCAGGCACTTGCGCGATCTGCTGCAGATCGATGCCGCGTCGACAGATCTGACCGCATCACCGGCGCTGATGGCGTTGCGCGCTTCTGCGCCGCGGCACGCGCGTCGGCCCTTATCGGATCGACACCGAGCTCGGCGAAGGCGGCATGGGCAGCGTCCATCGCGCGCAGCGCGTCGACGGCATCGAACGGCAGGTCGCCGTGACGATCGCGCGCCGCGACCTGCTCAACGACACCGCGCTCGCGCGCTTTCGCGTCGAGCGTCAGGTGTTCGCATTGCTGCAGCATCCGCAGATCGCGGCCATGTACGACGTGGAGCTCGCGCTCCTCGCAGACCAGCGCGCGCATTACCGCACGCCGCATCTCGAGGTACTGTCGACACTGCGATCCGCGCTGCTCACTGCAAGCGTGGCCGAAGACCCACAGACACTGCCGCGGCAGCGCGGACAGCCCTGGCTGCGGCGTTGATCGTGGAGCGTCGTATCGACGTTCCGCAGACTAGCGCACGTACCGGCGCGCGCCGCGCATCGTCGACAGAGCGGCCAGCGCCACCAACGCGCCGAGCAGCCATTGCATGCCTTGCCCCAGCGTCGGGATCGAATTCGCACCCGGCACGCCGAGGCCCGAGGTGCATTGCAGCGGGAAGCTCAGCTGCGGTTCGTCGCCGTCGTTCGTCTCGCAGACGAGACTGCCGGAGATCGACGTCGATGGCGTCGCTGGCAACCGGCACGAGACTGCGACGCTCTGCGGTGTCGACTGCGTTATCGAGAGCGGGAAGGCGGCGGCAGCGCTGAAACCGCTGCTCGCGACGCAGTTGCTGACGATCAGGGCGTCGCTGCCGCGATTGGTGAACCGGATCGCGCCGAGCGACTGCGTAGTGCCGGGCAAACCGCCCCCGGCCGACAGCAGAGCGCCGTCCGGAGGCGTCGTCGCGACTTCCGGCGGGATGAACGCCGAGCCGCGCAGGCGGACAACGTACATGCGTGCGGCGGCCGTCTCCTGATCGCCGCCGGAAGCGACCAGATACTTGCCGTCGGATTGACGCGCGAGCGCGACGCCGGGCGCGCCGTCCAGCGGAATCGCGAGCGAGGCGACGCCGCCCGCGCCGAAGTCCGGATCCGGCGCGCCGTCGGGCAGCAGCCCCGCGATGGCAGCCCCCGAAGAATCTCGCCAGCCGCCGACGACGATGCGGTCGTCGGTGTCGATCAGCAGCGTAGGCGTGCTGTCGTACTGGCCCACCGGGTTCTGAACCGTGAACGGCACGAACGTCCCGTCGATCTGCCCGGTTGTCGTGATGCGCGCGAGCGCCAGAATCACATGGGGCGGCAGGATCTGGGTTCTCACGCCCGCAACGACGAACCGTGAGCCGGACTGCAGGCCGATCGAGCTCGCATAGGCAGGTCCCCCGACGTCGGATCGAAACGGAATCGCATGACCGCTGCTGCCGAACGCGGTATCGAAGGACCCGTCGGCCGCGAGCTTGCGGACGCCGGGGACCTGGAAGCGATCCGTGCGGTCCGATTCGTAATCGGCGAAATAGACGCCGCCGCCGAACGACACGGCCTTGAAGGCCGCGCTGAACGTTCGCGGCGCGTAGTTGCCCGGCAAGTGCGCGGTGCCACTGGTTCCGAAGCCAGTATCGGCAACGCCTGCGGAGGTCAGTCGCGTCACCGAGGCATGACCGGCGTAGTAGTACGCGCCTTCCAGATGATAGAAGGCGCCGGACAGAAGAAATCCGCCGGCCCCATCGGGCGCGATGTCGCGGAAGAAAGGACCGGGAAGTCCGTAGGGCTGAGGCTGCGGCGGCGACGGCGGAATGTAGACGCCGCCGCTGCCGTACGCCGCGTCGAGAGCGCCGTTCGGCGTCAGGCGCACGACCGCATTGCCGCCCACGACGAGCACGTTGCCCGCCGCATCGAACGCCAGCGACGAGGCGACCGTGGGTTCCGATACGCCGCCGGGAGGTGTCGGTGCCAGCGCTCCCGGCGGCGTCAGCAATACGATACCGCCGGCGCCGAACGTCGCATCCAGGCTGCCGTCGCTGGTGAAACGCACGACGGCCCACTGCCGTGAAGCGCCGCTGCCCGCATAACCGACGCCGACGATACGCCCGTCGGGCTGCACGTCGACGTCGAGGAAACTGCTGCCGCCCGGCAATTGCAGCTCGACGACCCCGTCGACACCGAACGCGAGATCGAGGTCCGCGCGGTTGGCCTGGCCCTGCGTGCCGAATCCCATCGCCGCCATGGCGGCGATGACGGCAGCAACACGGCGAGAGACGCCCGACCTGAATACCCTGTGTCGCATCGAAAGCTCCCCTAAGACCAGGACACGTTCGCAAGCATAGCGTGGAGTTCTGCCCGCAGATCCGTTTCGACACCGAATAACCTGATCTTCACGGATGCGCGCATGGCCTCGCTTCGCATCGGAAACGGAACGCCGACGACGCAGGAGCGATCGCAGCACTCAGGATTCCGCAGAGCCGAACAGATTCGCATCGCGCGTTCGCATAGCGCGCGAGACGCCAGCGGCCGTCGTCGCCGCGGCGGAACACCGACAGCAGTTGCCGCTGCGATGCATCGGTTCGCCGCCGGCGAGCGGTGCGATCGTCACCTCGAGTGCGTTCCAGCAGTACGAGGTCGCCGCTCACGGCAATTTCCTGAATGTCGCCGCCGGACGCGATGCGGTGAGTGTCCAGCACCTGACGCAGGCCGCGTGCGAACGCCTCGCGTCCGCGCATCGGCGGCTGACCGGCCACGAGGAACACGACGTCGTCGGTCATGAGATCGAGCACGGCTTCGATGTCGCCGCGCGCGGTTGCGGCATGCCAGGCGAGGATCAGCGCGCGGATCGCGCGTTCGTCGTCGCGCATCGCTCAGCGCAGGCCCGCGTTGATCTTCGCGAGCACGGCCGCGCCCGGCGACAGGTCCGCCGCCTCGAGCCGGTTGAACGGCGTCGCGACGGTATTCAGATGCGTGTGCAGGTCTTCGGCACCCGCGTCGACGTAGAGCAGTCCGGTCACGACTTCGCCGCGCGCCTGGTGCTGCTGGATGTAGTTCATCGCGGCGATGCGGTCGCGCGGATCGTAGTCGGCATCGAGCTTGTGCAGGCGCAGGCGCGAGCCGTCGTGCTGCTCGACGTCGATGGTCTCGCCGGCCGCGTAGTCGACGGCGATTTCCTCGCGCTGCGGAATCACGTCGAGACGATTGACCGCATCGTTGTGCGCGCGCACGTATTCGTAGCTCTTCGTGCTGCCGGCGTGGTTGTTGAACGCGACGCAGGGACTGATGACGTCGAGGAACGCGGCACCGCCGTGCGCGAGCGCGCCCTTGATCAGCGGCACGAGCTGCGCCTTGTCGCCGCTGAAGCTGCGGCCGACATAGGTCGCGCCGAGCTGCAGCGCGAGACCGATCAGATCGATCGGGCTGTCGGCATTGACGACGCCGCGCTTGGACGTGGACCCCTGGTCGGCGGTCGCCGAGAACTGGCCCTTGGTCAGGCCGTAGACGCCGTTGTTCTCGACGATGTAGGTCATGTTCACGCCGCGGCGTATCGCATGCACGAACTGGCCGATGCCGATCGAGGCCGAGTCGCCGTCGCCGGACACGCCGAGATAGATCAGCTCGCGGTTCGCGAGATTCGCGCCGGTCAGCACGGACGGCATGCGCCCGTGTACCGTGTTGAAGCCGTGCGACTGGCCGAGGAAATAGTCCGGCGTCTTCGAGCTGCAGCCGATGCCCGACAGCTTCGCGAGCCGGTGCGGTTCGAGGCTCAGTTCCCAGCAGGCCTGGATGATCGCCGCGGAAATCGAATCGTGGCCGCAGCCGGCGCAGAGCGTGCTGATCTTGCCTTCGTAGTCGCGCCGCGTGTAGCACAGCGCGTTCTGCGGCAGCGTCGGATGATGCAGTTTCGGTTTGGCGACGAAGGTCATGACGATGCCTTGCGTGCAGGTGTGTGCGACGGCCAGGTCACGGCGAAGCCGAGCAGGCAGACGGCGAACAGCAGGCCGAACAGCTGCCAGACGTTCATGAACAGGGCCGAGCGGAGGAGTTCCGACGCGCCGAAATTCAGCGCGATGCGGCAGAGCAGCGACAGCGCTTCGAACGCGAGCGCCGCAATCAGCCACGGCGAGCCGGTCTTGGCCAGCAGCACGGCGAGCGCGGCGAGCACGAGCAGCGGCATCACGTACGACAGCGCCTGCGTGACGATCGTGGTTTCCATCAGCGGTTGGCTCCGAGGTCTGCGACGAGCGGCGCGCCGGCCGTGCGCATGCGCTCGCCGATCGCGCGTGCGATGTAGCGCGCCGTGATCGGCGTGCCGTCGTAGTGCAGCACGGCCGGCACGCGCGCCGGATCGATGCCGAACTCGTTGACGACGAGGCTGCGCAGCTGCGCGTCGCGGTTCTGTTCGACGATATAGACCGCGTCGTGCGCATCGATGAAGTCGCGCACCGAATCGGGAAACGGAAACGCGCGCGCGCGCAGGGTGTCGATGAGGAGGCCGTCCTGCTCGAGCAGCGCGATCGCCTCGGTCATCGCCGGACTCGTCGAGCCGTAGTAGATCGCGCCGAAGCGCGTGCGGCGCGCGGCGTTGCGCACGATCGGCTGCGGCACGAGGCTGCGTGCCGTGTCGAACTTATGCAGCAGACGCTCCATGTTGTAGACGTAGTCCGGGCCGCGCTCGGAATAGCGCGCATACGGATCGCGCGAAGTGCCGCGCGTGAAATAGGAACCCTTGGTCGGATGCGTGCCCGGGTAGGTGCGATACGGAATGCCGTCGCCGTCGACGTCCTTGTAGCGGCCGAAGTCCCTGCCCGCTTCGAGCTCTTCGGCGGTCATAACCTTGCCGCGGTCGTAGACGCGCGTGTCGTCCCAGGCGAACGGCGCGCAGAGGCGCTGGTTCATGCCGATGTCGAGGTCGGTCAGTACGAAGATCGGCGTCTGCAGGCGGTCGGCGAGATCCAGCGCCGCGGCGCTGAAATCGAAGCATTCGGCCGGGTCCTCGGGCAGCAGCAGTACGTGCTTGGTGTCGCCGTGCGAGGCATAGGCGCAGGCCAGGAGATCCGACTGCTGCGTCCGCGTCGGCATGCCGGTCGACGGACCGCCGCGCTGCACGTCGATGATGGTCACCGGAATCTCGGCGAAATACGCGAGCCCGATGAATTCGTTCATCAGCGAGATGCCCGGACCCGATGTCGTCGTGAACGCGCGAGCGCCGTTCCAGCCGGCGCCGACGACCATGCCGATCGATGCGATCTCGTCCTCGGCCTGCACGATCGCGAACTTGTTCGCGCCGGTCGCGGCATCGACACGGTACTTCATGCAGTATTTCTGGAATGCCTCGGCCAGCGACGAGGACGGCGTGATCGGATACCACGCGCAGACCGTCGCGCCGCCGTAGACGCAGCCGAGCGCTGCGGCCGTGTTGCCGTCGACGAAGATGCGCTCGCCGACGTTGTCGGCGCGGCGCACGCGCAGGCCGATCGGATGCGGCAGGTTGTCGAGCACGTGGCGGCGGCCCAGATGGAACGCCTGCCTGTTCGCGTCGAGCAGCTTTTCCTTGCCGCGATACTGCTCGCCGAGCAGGGCTTCGATGACGGCCGGATCGATATCGAGCAGCACCGACAGCGCGCCGATGTACATGATGTTCTTGAACAGCTGGCGTTCGCGCGCGACCGTGTAGTGCTCGCTGCAGATCTGCGTCAGCGGCACGCCGATCACATGGATGTCGTCGCGGAATTTCGAGCGCGGCAACGGCTTGGTCGAGTCGTACAGCAGATAGCCGCCGGGCTCGATCTCCTTGAGGTCGCCGTCCCAGGTCTGCGGATTCATCGCGACCATGAAATCGACGCCGCCGCGCCGGCCGAGCCAGCCGCGCTCGTTCACGCGGACCTCGTACCAGGTCGGCAGCCCCTGGATGTTCGACGGAAAGATGTTGCGCGGGCTTACCGGCACGCCCATGCGCAATATGGATTTCGCGAAAAGTTCATTGGCCGAGGCCGAGCCCGAGCCGTTGACGTTCGCGAACTTGATGACGAAATCATTGACGGCGGACAGCGGCGACGCGGCGTTGCTCGAGCTCTCGGCTTGCACGGAGGCCATTACGCCGCCTCCCGGCATGCGCCCTTGCTGCGGCAACCCGGCCCCGCATGCGTCATTTCGATGAGGTACTTGTGCATGTCCCAGGCGCCGGTCGGGCAGCGTTCCGCACAGAGGCCGCAATGCAGGCAGACGTCCTCGTCCTTGACCATGACGCGGCCGGTCTTGAGTTCGCCCGACACGTAGAGCGACTGATCGGTGTTCAGCGCCGGCGCGGTGAGTTTCGCGCGCAGTGCCGGTTCCTCATCGTTGACGGTGAAGCTGATGCAGTCCATCGGACAGATGTCGACGCAGGCGTCGCATTCGATGCAGACCTTGTCGGTGAACACCGTCTGCACGTCGCAGTTGAGGCAGCGCTGCGTTTCCTTGAGCGCCGTCTCTCGGTCGAAACCGAGTTCGACTTCGACCGCGATGTTGGTCAGCGTGCGTTCGCTCGGCGCCCAGGGCACCTTGTAGCGTTCGTCCGGCGAAACGTCGTTGTCGTAGCTCCATTCGTGGATGCCCATCTTCTGCGACAGCAGATGGACCGTCGGCGCGGGCCGCTCGTGCACGTCCTCGCCGTTGAGCAGCTTGTCGATCGACACGGCGGCGTCGTGGCCGTGCGCGACGGCCCAGATGATGTTCTTCGGACCGAACGCCGCGTCGCCGCCGAAGAACACGTGCGGCAGGCTCGACTGGAACGTGGTCTTGTCGACGACGGGCATGTTCCATTCGTCGAACGCGATGCCGGCGTCGCGCTCGATCCACGGAAACGCATTTTCCTGGCCGACCGCGATCAGCACGTCGTCGCAGGGCACGATCACGTCGGGCTCGCCGCTCGGCACGAGGCGGCGCCGGCCTTTCTCGTCGCGCTCGGCGCGCACGCGCTCGAACTGCATGCCGGTGAGCCGGCCGTCGTCGTGCAGGAACGCCTTGGGCACATGGTAGTCGAGGATCGGAATGCCTTCGTGCTCGGCGTCTTCTTTCTCCCAGGGCGACGCCTTCATCTCGTCGTAGCCCGAGCGCACGAGCACCTTGACGTCGCTGCCGCCGAGGCGGCGCGCCGAGCGGCAGCAGTCCATCGCGGTGTTGCCGCCGCCGAGCACGATGACGCGGCGCCCGATCGCGTCGATATGACCGAACGAGACCGAGGCCAGCCAGTCGATGCCGATATGGATGTTCGCCGCGGCTTCGCTGCGCCCGGGCAGATCGAGATCGCGTCCGCGCGGCGCGCCGCAGCCGATGAACACTGCGTCATAGCCCTGCGCGAGCAGATTCTTCAGAGACGCTATGCGCTCGCCGCCGCGGAATTCGACGCCGAGCCCGAGGATGTAGCCGGTTTCCTCGTCGACGACGGATTCGGGCAGGCGGAAGCGCGGAATCTGCGTGCGGATGAAGCCGCCGGCCTTGGCTTCGCCGTCGAACACCGTGACCTGATAGCCCAGCGGCGCGAGGTCGCGCGCGACGGTCAGCGAGGCCGGCCCGGCGCCGACGCAGGCGATGCGCTTGCCGTTGGGCTTTCCGGCACGCGGCAGGCGCGCGGCGATGTCGCCCTTGTTGTCGGCGGCGACGCGTTTGAGGCGGCAGATCGCGACGGGTTCCGGCGAGGCGCCGTTGTTTTCCTCGACGCGGCCGCGCCGGCACGCGGGCTCGCAGGGCCGGTCGCAGGTGCGGCCGAGCACGCCGGGAAACACGTTGGATTTCCAGTTGACGAGATACGCGTCGGCGTAGCGTCCTGCCGCGATCAGTCGGATGTATTCGGGGACCGGTGTGTGGGCCGGGCAGGCCCACTGGCAATCGACGACTTTGTGGAAGTAATCGGGAACACGGATATCGGTGGAACGCACCTTCACCCTCCTCGCCGCACTGCTGGCTGCGAGAGGCTCCTGACGTGACGCTGCTGGGAGCCTCGCCTGTCGATCCGGTCCGAGTGTGCCGCGTGTCGCGATGGAAGGAAAGGAACATCGCGGCAAGCCGCACCGGAGCGAACGCGCTACAGTCGCGCATCGCCGACTCCGCCGTGCTCCATGGCCTTCCGACCCGATTCCGCCTGGCTGTCGCCGCAGCCGCTCGCGAGCGCCAGCGCGCTGCCCGCACCGTTCTACACCGACGCCGACGCCGCCGCGCAGGAAGCGCGGCGCGTGTTCGCGCCGAGCTGGCAGCTCGTGACGTCGGTCGCCGCGCTGGCCGAGCCCGGCGACCATGTCGTCGACGAGATCGCCGGCGTGCCGGTCGTGCTCGTGCGCGGCGACGACGGCGAGCTGCGCGGCTTCCACAACGTCTGCCGGCATCGCGCCGGACCGCTGGCCTGGTGCAGCGGCCGCGGCGCGCGCGCGCTGCGCTGCCGCTATCACGGCTGGACCTACACGCTGGACGGGCGCCTGCGCAGCGCCGCCGAAATGGATTCGGCGGACGGTTTCGATGTCGCCGACGTGCGCCTGCCGCCGGTCGCGGTCGCGGTCTGGCAGGGGCTCGTGTTCGCCTCGCTGGAACCGGCCGCCGGACTCGACGCGCTGCTCGCCGGCATCGAGGCGCGCATCGCCGGCCACGATCTGCCCGCGCTCGCGTACAGCCATCGCGACAGCTACGAGATCGCCTGCAACTGGAAGGTCTACGTCGACAACTATCTCGAGGGTTATCACGTCCCGCACATCCATCCCGCGCTCAACCGGCTGCTCGACTACCGCAGCTATCGCACCGAAGTCGCCGACTGGCATTCGCTGCAATGGAGCCCGCTGGAGAACGCCGGCAATTTCTACGGCAGCGGCGACGCGCTGTATTACTTCGTCTGGCCGAACACGATGCTCAACATCCTGCCGGGCCGGCTGCAGACCAACCGCGTCGTGCCGCTCGCGCCGGATCGCTGCCGCGTCGACTTCGACTACTACTACCCGGCGCAGCCCGACGAGGCCGAGCGCGAACGCCGCCGGCAGGACCAGACCTTCAGCGACGCCGTGCAGCAGGAAGACGTCGACATCTGCCTCGCCGTGCAGAAACGGCTCGCCTCGGGTTCCTACCTCGCCGGACGCCTCTGCCCGAGGCGCGAGAGCGGCGTGCACCACTTTCACGAACTGATGCGGCGCGCCTGGCGTGACGCCTGACGCGCGGCGGGCCGGCGCGACGCCCGCGACGATCGGTCCGTGGACCGCGGTCGCGCTCGTCGTCGGCAACATGATCGGTTCGGGCCTGTTCCTGCTGCCGAGCTCACTGGCGCCCTACGGCGCGGCGAGCGCGCTGGGCTGGGCCATCAGCACGGCCGGCGCGCTGCTGCTCGCGGCGACGTTCGCGCGTCTCGGCCGCGTGCTGCCGGCGGCGTCGGGCGGCCCTTATGCGTTCGCGCGCGCCGCGTTCGGCGATGCAGTCGGCTTCGTCGTCGGCTGGTGCTACTGGATCTCGATCTGGAGCGCCGTTCCGGCGATCGCGATCGCGCTGACCGGCTATGCCGGCGCCTGCGCGCCGCCGCTGACGGCGACGCCGGGGCGCGCGGCGATCTGCGCGATCGCCTTTCTGTGGCTTTGTACGCTTTTCAACATTGCAGGACTGCGCACGGCCGGGGGCGTGCAGCTGGCGACGACCGCGCTCAAGGTCGGCGCGCTCGTGCTGTTTGCCGCGGCGGCGTTTCTTCTCGTCGAACCGGCGCCGGTCGCCGCAGCGGCACCGTTCAATCCGAGCGACAAGAGCCTGCTCGGCGTCGCGCTGACGACGTCTGCGCTGACCCTGTGGGCTTTCCTCGGGCTCGAGAGCGCGACCGTGCCGGCGGGCGCGGTGCGCGACCCGCAGCGCACCGTGCCGCGCGCGACGCTGCTCGGCACGGCCGTTGCGATCGCCGTGACGATCGCCGCCTGCAGCGCGGTGCTGCATCTCGTGCCGGCCGACTCCCTCGCAACCTCGGCCGCGCCGTTCGTCGACGCGACGCGCCGGCTGCTCGGCGACGCCGCGGGCTATGTCGTCGCGGCGATCGCCGCCGTGACCTGCCTCGGCGCGCTGAACGGCTGGGTGCTGATGCTCGGACAGCTGCCGCTCGCGACCGCGCGCGACGGCCTGTTCCCGGCGGTGTTCGCGCGCACCGATGCCGACGGCACGCCGCGCGCCGGCCTGCTGATCGGCGCGACGCTGTCGAGCCTGCTCGTGATCGCAAACTACAACGCGAGCCTCGTCAGCCTGTTCACCTGGTCGATCCTGCTGTCGACCGCGGCATCGCTGCTGCCGTTCCTCGTCTGCGCGCTCGCGCTGCTGCGCGTCGAACGCGCGCGCGGGGTCTACGGCATCGTCGCGCTGCTGGCCGCGGCGTTCGCCGCCTACGCGCTGGTCGGCACCGGCACGCAGGCGCTGCAGTGGGGCGCGGCGTTGCTCGCGGCGAGCGTGCCGGTATACGTGATCCTTCGCATCAGGAAAGCGTGAGAGGAGCGGGAAACGAATGGACGCGCGGTGCCTCGCTCCGCATTCACTCGTTTCCCGCTCCTCTCACGCTTTCCTCGTCAATACGGCCTCTGCCCGATCACATTCCCCGCCGGGTCGTAATTGCAGACGACGAGTGTCCAGTTCGTGAACGGCGGCGGGAACGGCGAATTGACGGTGCACTGGCGGATGCCGCAGCCCACGCGCGTCGTCGAGCGCCAGACCATCTGCGTGTAGTGACCGCAGATGCCCGAGCAGGAATTCGCCGCGTAGTTGTAGCTGGCGTGCTCGTTGGCCCAGTCGGTCGCCGCGGCGGCCTCTACGTTGGTCGGAAATCCCGGCGAGACCGCGCCTGCGTAAAGGTTCTCGCCGTAGGGTGTCGCGGCGTTGTGCACGTACTGGCAGTTGTTCGCGTAGGCCTGCGCCGAGGCGGCGATCGTCGTGTCCCAGGACAGCAGGTTCAGCCGCGGCGAGGCGGCGGGCGTGACCGAGCGGCGGGCGCAATTGTGCCGGGTCAGCAGCGGCGCCCAGTTCGCCGGAACCGGCACGGCGTTCTGGAAACTGTCGAGCATGATGCAGTCGAGCGACAGGGCGGCGGCGGTCGGACTGACGGTCAGGCCCAGCACGAGGAAGAAAAACCGTTTCATGGTCGTGACCTCCTGACGGAATAATGGCGCAGCCGACGCGCACAGGCGTGAACATTTCGTCAGTATCGCCGCGCGGTTTTCCGCATCCTCGCCTGAATTCCCGGAGTCCCTGCATGAGCGATAACGCTGCCGTCCTGCTCGAACCGATCGAAGCGCGCGTATTGGGCTGTCTCGTGGAAAAGGCCGCGACGACGCCCGAAGTCTATCCGCTGACGCTGAACGCGGTCGTGTCGGCCTGCAACCAGAAGTCCAACCGCGACCCGGTGCTCGAACTCGAACCCGGCGCGGTCGGCCACGCGCTGCGCCAGCTCGAAGGCAAGCGCTTCGTCGCAGGCTCGATGTCGGCGCGCGCGTCGCGCTACGAGCATCGGCTCGATCAGGCGCTCAACGTGACGCCGCGCCAGCGCGCTCTGCTGGCATTGCTGATGCTGCGCGGGCCGCAGACCGCGCCGGAGCTGCTCGCGCGCAGCGACCGGCTCGCCGATTTCCCGAGCCTGGACGACGTGCGCTCGACGCTCGACCGGCTGAGCCAGCGTGATCCGGCGCTCGTCGTGCGCATTCCGCGCAGCGGCGGTCAGCGCGAAGACCGCTACATGCATCTGCTCTGCGGCGAGGTCGACGTCTCCGCGCTCGCCGCAGCCGCCGCCGCCGACGGAGCGGGTTCGAGCGCGCAGGCGCTGGAATCGCGGATCGAACAGCTCGAGAGTCTCGTCGACGCGTTGCAGCAGCGGCTGCAGCAGGTCGAGCAGCGCGTCGGCGGCGACGGGGATTGACGCATGTCGTGCGCGCGACCGCTCGGATTTGGGCTGCTGTTCGGCGTCGCGGCAGCGCCGGCATTCGCACAGACCAGCGTCACGCTCGGCGCGATCGAGGGCTACGGCAATCTCGAAACCGCCGGCGCGGTCGCGACGATCGCCGGCGACACGAATCGCAACGCGAACGTCGCACTGCAGTGGCGCCGCAGCGGCGAGCCGACGTTCCGCGCGGCGCAGGATCTGCTGCGCGTCGACGCGACGCACTTCGCCGGCAGCCTGTTCGGGCTTGCGCCGGGCACGAACTACGAACTGCGCCTGACCGTGTCCGACCCCGACGGCGTCGGCGGTACAGCCAGTGCGACTGCAGCCTTCGCGACGCGAGCGGACACGCTCGTCGAACCGACCTTGCGCACGGTCTACGTGGCCGCGACCGGCGGCAATGACGGCAACGACGGACTGAGTCCGGGCCAGGCCGTCGCGAGCGTGCAGCGCGGCGCGAACATCGCGCAGGCCGGCGATGTCGTCTCGATCGCGCCGGGCATCTATCGCGAACAGGTGTCGCTGCCGCGATCGGGCACGGCAGCGCAGCCGATCGTGTTTCGCGGCCAGCCCGGCGCGGTCCTCGACGGCGCCGAACGCATCGCCGCGGGCAGCAGCTGGGAAGCGAGCCAGGGACTGTTCCGCCGCGCCGACGCGTCGCCGAGCTGGCAGGTGCTCGCCGACGCGAAGCGGCTGTTCCGCTACGACTCGATCGCCGAACTCCAGGCACTCGCCGCAGGCGCACCCGGCGGCTATTGCTACAGCGGCGGATTTCTCTATCTGAAACTGGCCGACGGCAGTTCGCCGGCCGCGCACGCGATCGATGTCGCGCGGCGCGAAAGCGGGTTCGTCGCCGACGGCCGCAGCCATCTGCGCATCGAAGGAATGGAGATCCGCCACTACGGTTCGACCGAATACGGCAAGGGCATCTATCTGCGGCAGTCGAACGACGTGATCGTGCGCGCGAACCGGATCCACGACATCGGCTCGGCCGGCATCTGGGTCAAGGGAGGTGCGCGGCATCGCATCGAGGACAACGAGCTCTACGACACGTCGATACCCGACTGGCCCTGGGACCAGACCAAGGGCAGCAGCGCCGAGAACAACGGCGTCGCGTTCACCGACGACATCGGCCGCGGCCATGTGGTCCGGCGCAACCGCTTCGAAGGCTGGTTCAACGGCATCGGCCCCTGCGGCAGCAGTGCGCCGGCCGGCGCGGTCACGACCGAGGTCGACGTCTATCGCAACCGTTTCCGCCGTCACAACGACGACGCGCTCGAGCCCGAAGGCTATTGCGCGAACGTGCGCCTGTTCGAGAACACGATCCGCGATTCGCACATGGCGTTCGCGGTCGCGCCGGCCGCGCCGGGACCGACCTGGATCGTGCGCAACGTCGCCTACGACATCGGCAATACGCGCACCAGCCAGGTCGACGACTACGTGTCGAGCCTCCTCAAGATCAACAGCGGCTACCCCGAAGCCGTCGGCCCGGTGCTGCTGCTGCACAACACCGTGCAGACGACGGCGCCGGAAACCGATGCGGTCTATCTGTTGACGCCGGGCAACTCGACGTTCATCCGCTCGCGAAACAACATCTATGCCGCGACGCGCACGGTGCTGACCAAGGTGAATGCCGTTGCGCTCGACTGGAACCACGATCTGCTGCACACGACGTCGACCACGCGATTCGCGCACTGGATGGGCACGAACTACGCCACGCTCGCGGCGTTCAGCGCGGCGACGAATCAGGAAATCGACGGCATCGCTGCAGCGCCGAGTCTCGTCGCGCCGGCCGCCGGCGACTTCCGCCTGCGCAGCGACAGCGCAGCACGCGATCGCGGTGCGGTACTGCCGGGCATCAACGACGGCTACGTCGGCACGGGTCCCGATCTCGGGGCGTTCGAGTTCGATCCGGAGCGGATCTTCGCGGACGGATTTTCGTGGCCGACGGGTGCGCCGCCGCTGCCGTGATCAACCCTGCGGCGGAATGTCGAGCACGTCGCCGGCGCGCACGCTGCCGTCGGCGGCGATGCGGTTCGCCTCGCGCAGCGCGCCGATGCTCACGCGATGCCGCGCGGCGATGCCCGACAGCGTTTCGCCGCGCGCGACCACGTGTTCGGACGGTCCGCGGCGGCCGGTGCTGTTGGCCGCGAACCAGGTGCCCGGCGGCGGCGTCTGCGTGAAATAGGTCTTGATGCCTTCGACGACGGCGGCCGCGAGCTTGCCGCGATGCTCCGGATCGGTCAGCCGCTTTTCCTCGGCCGGATTCGTGATGAACGCGGTCTCGACGAGGATCGACGGCACGTCCGGCGAGCGCAGCACGACAAAGTTGGCCTTTTCCACATAGCCGCGATGCGTGGGGCCGATGCGGCCGAGCGCCTTGAGCACGATCTGCGCGATCGCCGCGCTGGCTTCCATCGTCGCGCCCTGCGAGAGATCCAGCAGCACCGCCGCGAGCGTGTCGTCCTTGTCGTCGAGCGAGACGCCGCCGACGAGGTCGGCGCCGTTTTCCTTCGCCGCGAGCCAGCGCGCCGCTTCGCTCGTCGCGCCGCGCGGCGACAGCACCCAGACCGACGCGCCGCGCGCGCCGCAGGCGCCGGGACAGGCGTCGGCATGGATCGAGACGAACAGGTCGGCCTTCGCTTCGCGCGCTTTCTTGTAGCGGTCTTTCAGCGGAATGAAGTAGTCGCCGTCGCGCACGAGGTGCGCCTTCATGCCGGGCTGCGCGTCGACGAGTTTCGCGACTTCGCGCGCGACGTTCAGCGTGATCGACTTTTCGTGCGTGCCCGAGGCGCCGATCGCGCCCGGATCGTCGCCGCCGTGACCCGCGTCGATCGCGACGACGACCTTGCGGCCGTCGCCGGGCACGACGTCGTCGACGCTCTTGACGACTTCACGCCTGGCCTTGGTCTTCGGAAACAGATCGATGACGAGACGGTGGCCGAACTTGTCCGCGGGCGGCAGCAGGAAGCTCTTCGGCCGCACGCCCTGCGGCAGGTCGAACACGACACGCAGGTCCGCCTTGCCCTGCTTGCCGAGCCGCACGGTGCCGAGCAGCCCCTTGGCCGCCGGCGCGGATACGCCTTCGGCGAGCGTGGAGTTCTTGATGTCGAGGACGATGCGGTCGGGATTCGCGAGTTCGAACAGCTTGTACTCGAGCGGACCGGACACGTCGAACACGGCGCGCGTGGAGTCGGGACTGGCCCAGACGCGCAACGCCTTCACTTCGGCGGCCTGCCCGGCGGAAGCGGCGGCGAGTCCCGAAACGGCCAGGACGGCGGCGGCGCGCAGCAATGTCACGGCAGATCCCCACATGGCTGCGGATTCAAACCCAGCCGGCTGCGCATTTCAAGCATTTTTTCGTTGCAAAACACTGAGCTGGCCGAGTTTCTTTGGGGGATGGTCAGAAACTCGCTTCAAGCGGCGGAATGAAAGGCGCTTGTGGCGGCGAGCCAGGCACTGCCGCGCCTGCTCACGGGCCGTGCCGAAAGCAGCCGGCCGGAAGGCGCATGGGCGAGTTCGAGCACGAGATCCGGTGCCGGCAGGGCGTCGCCGCCGCGCTCGGGCCACTCGATCAGGATAAGGCTCGGTCCGTCCTGCAATTCCGCGAGCCCGAGCCATTCGAGTTCGCCCGCATCGGCGATGCGATAGAGGTCGAGATGGTGGATAGCCAGGCTATCGACGCGATAGGACTCGACCAGGCTGTAGGTCGGGCTCTTGACGCGCCCGGTCACGCCGAGCGCGCCGAGCAGCGCGCGCGCGAACGTGGTCTTGCCGGCGCCGAGGTCGCCGTGCAGGTGGATCGTGCCGCCGCCGCGCAGCTGCGGCGCGAGCGCCGCGGCAAGTCCGGCGACGGCATCCTCGTCGGCGAGGTGCAGCGGCTCAGCCACGCGGACCACCCCCGAGCACGCGCCGCAGCGGCACGAACAGATCCGACGCGAGCAGCCCCGCGCCGTCGCGCGCGGCGATGTCGCCGGCACGCGCGTGCGCCGCGGTGCCGAGACAGGCCGCGTCCCAGGCATCGAGACCCTGCGCGAGCAGCGCCGCGACGACGCCGGTCAGCACGTCGCCCATGCCGCCGCTGGCCATGCCCGCGTTGCCCCAGGGACAGACGGCGACGCCGTTGCCCGGCGCCGCGATCACGCTGCCGGCGCCCTTGAGCACGACCACGGCGTGATAGCGCTCGGCGATGGCCTGCGCCGCGGCGTAGCGGTTGGCCTGCACGCTGGCCGTGTCGCTCGCGAGCAGACGCGCGGCTTCGGCCGGATGCGGCGTCAGCACGGCCGGCACGGCAAAGCGGCGCGGATGGCGCGCGAGCAGGTTCAATGCGTCGGCATCGAGCACGACGGGCTTGTCGCTGCCGAGCGCGCGATGCCACACCGCGTGCCCCCAGGAGCGCTGGCCCAGACCGGGACCGAGGGCCAGCGTCGTCGCGCGCGCGAGAACGCTGTCGAGGTCCTGCGGCCCCGCAACGGCCGCGACCATGAGTTCCGGGCGTGCCGCGAGCAGTGGCGAGAGATGTTCCGGCTGCGTCGCGACGCTGACGAGACCGGCGCCGCAGCGCAACGCGGCTTCGCCTGCGAGGCGTATCGCACCACCCATGCCGTGGTCGCCGCCGATCGCGAGCACGTGGCCAAATTCACCTTTGTGCACATTGCGTGCGCGCGGCGGCAGGCGGCGCCGCACGACATCCCAGTCGAGCAGATGAGCGCCGGCGCGTTCTTCCTCGAAGATCGTTTCCGGCAGATCGAGCGGCGCAAGTTCGCAGTCGCCGCAGGCGTCGAGTCCCGCGCCGGTGTGCTGGCCGCGCTTCCAGCCGATGAAGCTCACGGTTGCCGCGGCCTGCACGCAGCTGCCGAGACTCGCGCCGGTATCGGCGGATATGCCTGAGGCAATGTCGAGCGCGAGCACCGGAACGCCAGTCGCGTTCAGCGCGTCGACAATCTGCACGGCGGCGCCCTGCAGCGGACGGTTGAGGCCGATACCGAACAGCGCGTCGACGTAGACATCGGCCAGCGGCAGCGAGTGCTCGCCGGCGAACGGGTGGACGAAGCCCCCGGCCGCGCGCCACGACTCCGCGGCGGCCTCGGCGTGCGAATCGGCCGGCGGCGCGAGCGCGATCACGCTGACGTCGCGGCCCGCCTGGCGCGCGAGCGTCGCGAGCAGATAGCCGTCGCCGCCGTTCTTGCCGGCGCCGCAGCAGACCGCGATGCGCAGCGCCTGCGGCCAGCGCCGGCACAGCGCATCGAATGCCGCGCGCGCGGCACGCTGCATCAGGGCCGGACCGTCGAGTCCTTGCGTGGCGCCGGCCGCGGCATCGATGCGACGCATCTGCGCAGCGGTGTAGAGACTACGGGAAGGGATCGTCATGGCGGGATTATTGACTGGTGGCGGCGCGGTTGTAATCGACAGGCGCGAAACCGCGTCCGAACGCCGCAACGCGCCGGCGCGCATCGCAGTCGCCTACAATGCGCCGCCACGCCGCGCGCCATGAACTACATCGACCTCGCCAATCGTATCCGCCGCTGGGGCGCCGAACTCGGCTTTCAGCAGATCGGCATCGCCGGCACCGAACTCGCCGCCGACGAGACGCATCTGCTGAACTGGCTCGACGCCGGCCGCCACGGCGAGATGGACTACATGCAGCGCCACGGCACGAAACGCAGCCGCCCGCAGGAACTGCAGCCGGGCACGATCCGCGTGATTTCCGCACGCATGGACTATGCGCCGCCCGGCATCGCGCACGGCTGGGACGTGATCGGCGACGCATCGCTCGGCTACGTGTCGCGCTATGCGCTCGGCCGCGACTATCACAAGCTCATGCGCAACCGGCTGCAGCAGCTCGCCGACCACATCGCAGCCGAGACCGGACCGTTCGGCTATCGCGCCTTCGTCGACTCGGCGCCGGTGCTCGAACGCGCACTCGCGCGCGATGCCGGCCTCGGCTGGATCGGCAAACACACCTGCCTGATCAACCGCCACGCCGGTTCGTGGTTCTTTCTCGGCGAACTGTATACCGACCTGCCGCTGCCGCCGGACGAGGCAGCGAGCGCGCATTGCGGCACGTGTACGCGCTGCATCGACATCTGCCCTACCCAGGCCATCGTCGCACCGTATCAGGTCGACGCGCGCCGCTGCATTTCGTATCTGACGATCGAACTGCACGGCAGCATCCCGCTCGAATTCCGCACGGCGATCGGCAACCGCATCTACGGCTGCGACGACTGTCAGCTGATCTGCCCCTGGAACAAATTCGCGCAGCCCACGGGCGAAGCGGATTTCGCACCGCGGCACCGGCTCGACGGCGCAGCGCTGATCGGCCTGTTCGCCTGGAGCGAGGATGAGTTCCTTCGGCGCACCGAGGGCTCGGCGATACGCCGCATCGGCCACGAACGCTGGCTGCGCAACATCGCCGTCGCGCTCGGCAACGCGCACGGCTTGTCCGGCGTCGTCGCCGCGCTGCGCAGCCGCGAGCAGCATCCGTCGGAACTCGTGCGCGAGCACGTGCGCTGGGCGCTTGAACAGCACGCCGCGGATACGGCCTCAGCGTAACGAACGGATGGTTTCGATGAGACCGCGCGTCGACGCGTCGAACGACTCCGGAACCGGCGCGCCGGTCAGCGCCGGCAGGATGGATTTCGCGAGCACCTTGCCGAGTTCGACGCCCCACTGATCGAATGCGTTGATGTCCCAGAGCAGCGCCTGTACGAGCACCTTGTGCTCGTACAGCGCGATCAGCGCGCCGAGGCTCTCGGGCGTCAGCGCATCGAGCAGCAGCGTCGAACTCGGACGGTCGCCCGGGAACGTGCGCTGCGCCGCGAGCGCCTCGCGTTCCGCCGTAGTTCCCGACGTGGCTTCGGAGAGCGCGGTTTCGGTGGTCTTGCCGAGCGCGAATGCGGCACCCTGCGCCAGGAGATTCGCGAGCAGCGCGTCGTGGTTGTCCGCGAGCGGATGCGCCGCGCGCACGGCGCCGATGAGGTCGAGCGGCACGACGTCGCTGCCCTGATGCAGCGCCTGGAAGAAGGCGTGCTGCGCATTCGTACCGACGCTGCCCCAGACGACGGGCACAGTCGCCTGACGCAGCGGCTCGCCGTTCTGGCCGACGCGCTTGCCGAGGCTTTCCATTTCGAGCTGCTGCAGGAACGCCGGCAGCTCCGCGAGACCGTCGAGATACGGAATCACGCCATGCGCGGCATGACCGAGACCGTTGCGGTTCCAGACGCCGATCAGCGCCAGCAGCACGGGAAGATTGTCGTGCCACTCCGCCGTGCGGAAGTGATCGTCCATGAGCGCCGCGCCGCGCAGGAATGCGCGGAAGTTCGGCATGCCGATCGCGATCGCGAGCACGAGCCCGACCGCCGACCAGACCGAATAGCGTCCGCCGACGAAGTCCCACATCGGCAGTACGCGTTCCGCGGGAATGCCGAGCGCGCGCGCCGCTTCGACATTCGCGCTGACCGCGACGAAGTGAGCCGCCGCGCGCGATTCGTCGCCGCCGTACGCCTGCGCGATCCAGCGGCGCAGGACAGCGCCGTTGAGCAGCGTCTCCTGCGTCGTGAAGCTCTTGGACACGAGCAGCACGAGCGTGCGCCGCGGATCGAGCCGGCGCATCAGCGCTGCGGTTTCGTGGCCGTCGACGTTCGGCAGGAAGTGGCAGGCGAAGCGGCCCGTCGCGTAGCCGCTCAACGCTTCGACGGCGAGGCGCGGACCGAGATCCGAACCGCCGATGCCGAGATTGACGATGTCCGTGATGCCCGCCGGAATGCCGAACGCGCCGGTGTCGTCACGCTCCAGCGCGTCGACGAGTTCGCTCATGCGCTTGAGCGTCGTCGCGATTTCGTCGGCGACGGCTTGCGGCGCCGTCGACGGCAACTGCGACTCGCAGGCGCGCAGCGCCGTGTGCAACACCGGCCGCTGTTCGGAACGATTGAGCACGTCGCCGCGGAACATCGCGTCGCGACGCTGTTGCCAGCCGCATTCCTGCGCAATCGTACCGAGCGCCTGCAGCGCCGTGTCGTCGAGCTTCTGTCGCGAAAAGTCGAGCAGCAGAGGCCCGGCGCGGCGCGAGAATCGTTCGAACCGTTGCGGTGCCGCGAGCAATTCGCGCAGATGCACGGGGGCGAGGCGCGCGGCTTCCCGCGCCAGAATGTCGAGCTGTCCGGCCAGCATGTCGTTCCTTGGGCTTTTCGATGCACGCGGGCATCGGCTGCGTCGATCTTAAACAGCGCAGCCGCACCCGGTCGACCGTCGGAAACGCGAAAAACCCAGCAAAAAAAGCCAATGTCCGGACAGCGGGCTCGCCGCCGCGATGCGGCAGGGGACGCGAAGCACGGCCGCGTCGACGGACATCGCCGCCGCCGTCGGCTTCAGGCGGCCTGTTTCGGAATCGAATGGTTCGTGTGCGTCATGCGGTTGTTTGCATCGACGTAGACGCAGGTTGGCTTGAACCGGGCGAGTTCCGCTTCGCCGGGTTGCGCCTACGCGCAGAGGATGACGAGATCACCCGGATTCGGGAAAGGCGCGTCCGCGCCGTTCACCGAGATGACGCCGGAACCTTCGCCGGCGCGAATGGCAAAGGTGGCGAAACGGTGCCATTGTCGACGTCGCGGATGTGGACCTGTTCGTACTCGCGGATTCCCGACGCGTCGAGAAGGTCGCCGTCGATCGCGCAGGAACCTTCGTAGTGCGGTTCGGCGTGAGTGACGGCCACGCGGCAAAACTTGGCCCTGAGCATCCGCAGGCGCATGGCGAGTCCGATGGAAAGCGCGAAACGCGCGAATCGACGCGACCGGCCTGGCTGTCATCGGAGATGGCGTTCGACGTCGCGACGACCTGGCCGTTGCCGAAAAACAACAAGCACAGAAGTATAGCAACGCCCCCGCGACGCCCCGGCAATGAAACCCGCGGGATCAGCCGGACGGCCGTTGCGAAAACACCATACAGGGCGATGCGCCGGCGCCGTGGCGCGCAGCGCGCTCGATCCGTCGCACGACAGATGATGCAACTAGCTGATTGAGTTGGGAATGACGGCCGAAGACACAGCCGAATCGGACGCAAAAAAAACCCCCGCCGAAACCGGCGAGGGGTGAATCGGAGTGACGATTACCTGAACAATGCGCCCTGCGGCCACCAGGACAACGATAACGTTGCGAAAACCCCAGTGGCTGTGGCGACACTACCACAGGTTTTGCGCAAACGCTACCACTTCGTGAAGTACGCCACACTAACCGGCCTCAGCCGCCGATCGCGAGGTTGTCGATGAGCCGTGTCGCTCCGAGGCGCGCGGCAATGAGCGCGACCAGACCCGAGCGCTCGCCGGGAACAGGGTCGGTCAGGTCGACGGCACGGCGGATCGCGGCGTAATCGACGCGGAAGCCTGCGGATTCCAGCGCGTCGCGTGCATCGCGCTCGATCGCCGAAGCCGCGTCGCCGCCCAGTACCGCGTCGCGCATCCGGCACAACGTCGCATAAACCTGTGCCGCCTGCGGACGCTCCTGTGCACTCAGGTACTGGTTGCGCGAGCTCATCGCGAGGCCGTCCGGTTCGCGCATCGTTGCGACATCGGCGATCTCGATGGGCAGGCACAGGTCAGCGACGAGGCGTCGTATCGTCAGCAGCTGCTGATAGTCCTTGCGGCCGAACAGCGCGACATCCGGCTGCACGAGATTCAGCAGACGCAGCACGACCGTCGCGACGCCGGCGAAGTGGCCGGGCCGGAAAGCCCCCTCCAGCGTTTCGGTCACGCCTTTCACGTCGACGCGCGTCGCGACTTCGAGACCGAATGGATACATCGTCTCGACGGCGGGCGCGAACAGCAGATCGCAGCCTTCGGCTTGCAACCCGCGCGCGTCGTCGTCGAGCGTGCGCGGATAGCGCGCGAAGTCCTCGTTCGGACCGAATTGCGTCGGATTCACGAATACGCTCGCGACGACGCGATCGGATCGCTCGCGTGCGGCGCGGATCAGCGAATAGTGGCCGGCATGCAGGTTGCCCATTGTCGGGACGAGCGCGACGCGCAGGCCTTCGCTGCGCCAGCGAGCCGTCGTCGCGCGCAGCTCTGCGGCGGAATGAATGCGATCCATATCAGTAACTGTGTTCGGAAGCCGGAAATGCGCCGCTGCGCACCGCGTCGGCATAGGCATGCAGCGCGGCCTGGACGGAGTCGTGGCCGGCGAGAAAATTCTTGCTGAAACGCGGGCGCTTGCCCGGCGTGAGTCCGAGCAGGTCGTACATCACGAGCACCTGGCCGTCGCAATGTGGGCCGGCACCGATGCCTATCGTCGGAATCGAAATCGCAGCCGTGATGCGCTGCGCAAGCGCCGACGGCACGCATTCGAGCACGAGCAGGTCGGCACCGGCCTGGGCGACGCTGCGCGCGTCGTCGAGCAGACGCTCGGCGCGATCTTCGTCACGCCCCTGCACGCGATAGCCGCCGAGCTTGTGCACCGACTGCGGCGTCAGACCGAGATGCGCGCAGACCGGAATGTCGCGCTCGCTCAGTGCATGAATCACGTCGGAGGCCCACCCGGCGCCCTCGAGCTTCACCATCGCCGCGCGGCCTTCGCCGATGAGTCTGGCGGAACTCGCATACGCCTGCTCGCGCGTCGCATAGCTCATGAACGGCAGGTCGGCGATCAGCAGCGCGGTGTGCAGTCCACGCGCGACGGCCGCGCTGTGATAGACCATGTGATCGAGCGTGACGGGAAGCGTGCTCGATTCGCCCTGGACGACCATGCCGAGCGAATCGCCGACGAGTACCACGTCGATGCCCGCCGCATCCACCGCCGCCGCGAAACTCGCGTCGTAGGCCGTCACCATGACGATTTTCTCGCCGGTCCGCTTGCGCGCGTGAAGCTGCGGCACGGTGACGGCGTTGCGTGATGGCGCGGTCGCGGGATTGGCGTACACGCGGAACTCCTGCACGGGAAATGTCGATTATCAACCCATCGGCTCGACATCGAAAAGATGCGAATCCGGACGGACGTGCTCCGCGAGCGCTAGGCCGACGGCTCCGTCTCCGGCAGCGATTCGAGCCGGCGGCATTCACCGGCGTCGATGCGCGCAAGCAGGTCCGCGACACGGCCCTGCCCCGGCACGACGCATTCCGAGGCGATTTCCGCGAGCGGCGCGAGTACGAACGCACGCTGCGCCAGATACGGATGAGGCACACGCAAGGCGGCGGCGCAGATTATGTCCTCGCCATAGAGCAAGATATCGAGATCGAGCGCGCGAGGCCCCCAGCGCGCGCCGTCGCGCACCCGGCCGGCGTCGCGCTCGATTCGCAGCAGCTCGTCGAGCAGCGCCCGCGGATCGAGTGATGTATCAATTTCCACAACGGAATTAATAAACGCGGGCTGCTCGTGCAGGCCCCACGGCGGCGTGAGGTAGTGACTCGAACTGCGCACGAGACGCGTGTTCGGCAGCGCGCCGATTCGGCGCGCTGCCTGCGCAACAGCCAGCCGCGAGTCGCCGAGGTTGCTGCCGAGGCCGATGAATGCGCGCGTCACGAATCGGTCGGAGGTGCGCCGTCCGCGCTGCCGCCCGACGGCTTGCGCCGACGCCGGCGGCGGCGCTTGCGGGCGGCGGGCCGTGGAGCCGACGTGTCGGACACGGCCGAAGCCGGTTGCGCGAGCATGTCGCCGAGCGCGGCCGGATCCGTCAACTGCGCCTGCTCCCACCACTGGGCGAGTTCCGCAAGCGCCGGATCGGCTTCGCCGCGCACGGCGAGGAAATCGAACGCGGCACGGAAGCGCGGATGCGTCAGCAGACGCACGACCCGTTTCTTCACGCGCTGCTCGAAGCGCGGCTGCAGCGCCCAGATCTCTTCCATGACAAGCGAGAAGCGGCGCGGAATCGCGACGCGCGCCGTCTGCTCCTGGACGACGGCGTCGGCCGCATTGCCCCAGGCGTGCTGCGGGTCGGCGCCCGAAGCGATCGCGCGCTCGGCGCGCTCGCGCACGCCGCCCCAGAGCAGCAGTGCAAACAGGAATGCCGGCGTCACCGATTTGCCGGCCTGCACGCGCTGATCCGTGTTGGCGAGTCCGTGTTCGACGAGGCGGCGGAACTCGTCGCCGTGCGGCCGCCGCAGCGCCGCAGCAGCCGACGGGAACACGAACTGCAGCAGACCGCTGCGGTCGAGTTCGCGAAAGCTCGCGAGCCCATGACCGGACAGGAACAGTTTCAGCGACTCGTCGAACAGGCGTGCCGGCGCCGCATCGCAGAGCAGCTGACCGAGCCGCGCGAAAGGCTGCTCCGCGCTCTCGTCGATCCGAAAGCCGAGTTTCGCCGCGAGGCGCACGGCGCGCAGCATGCGGACCGGATCCTCGCGATACCGCTGCTCGGGCTCGCCGATCAGATGAAGCTCTTTCTTTTCGAGATCGGCCATGCCGCCGACATAGTCGCGCACGCTGAAGTCGGCGATGTTGTAGTACAGCGCATTGACGCGGAAATCGCGCCGGATCGCGTCTTCCTCGATCGAGCCATAGACGTTGTCGCGCACGATGCGGCCGTCCACGACATGCCGGTCGGCATTGCCTTCCTCGCCGATGCCCCGGAACGTGGCAACCTCGACGATCTCCTGGCCGAACACGACGTGCGCGAGGCGGAAGCGGCGGCCGATCAGGCGGCAATTGCGGAACAGTCCGCGCACCTGCTCGGGCGTTGCATTTGTCGCAATGTCAAAATCTTTAGGGTGTCCGCCGAGCAGCAGGTCGCGCACGGCGCCGCCGACGAGAAACGCCTCATAGCCGGCCTCGTTCAGCCGATACAGCACGCGCAGCGCGCCGTTGCTGATATTGCGCCGCGAAATGCCATGCTGATCGCGCGAAATGATGCGCAACTGCGGACGCTGCGGCTGCTCTGCAGCAGCGGTTTGCGCGGGTTTTTCCCCGCTTCGACGCAACCCGCGAGGAATTGCCCGTCGAATGAATTCCGTTATACTTCGCACGCTTGATCCTCGACGCGCTCCCTTCGTCTAGTGGCCTAGGACATCGCCCTCTCACGGCGAGAACAGGGGTTCGAACCCCCTAGGGAGCGCCACTTTACTCCCCTTGTTCCTACTCAGCAGGCTCGGTAGCCACATGCCTTTCGTTGTCACCGAAAACTGCATCAAGTGCAAGTACACCGATTGCGTCGAAGTATGCCCGGTGGACTGCTTTCATGCCGGCCCGAACTTTCTCGTGATCGATCCCGACGAGTGCATCGACTGCACACTGTGCGAGCCCGAGTGCCCGGCCAACGCGATCTACCCCGAAGACGACGTTCCCGCGGGCCAAGAACATTTCATCGCGCTCAATGCGGAACTGGCCAAGGCCTGGCCGGTGCTGACCGAACGCAAAGACCCGCCTGCCGACGCCAAGGAATGGGACGGCAAGCCGGGCAAGTTGAATCTGCTGGAGCGCTGAGCCCAGAGAGGCTCAGCCCAACCGCTCTCGCAACACCGCAACGACGCGCTGTACCGCCGAAGCACCGCCGCTGACGCTGACGCGGCTGCCGCCGCCGTCGGCACTGACGCCGATATTCACCGTCTCCGTAATGGTGTCGACCTTCTTGCGCGTGAACAGGCGCTTGAAGAAACCGCCCTCGTCGCGCGTGCGCTTCGTCGTCACCGTCAGCGAATAAGTATGCGCACTCTCGTCGCGGGCACTGATGCTGCCGAGATCGCCGGCGCGCTCGATCGCAGTACCGACGCGCTGCCAGGTGCTGTCGACCGTATCAGCAACGTTGAGGCCGTCGATGCCGGTCGGGCCGGCGGCGCGTGCCGAAGCCCGCGGTGTACCAGCGGCCGGGACGACGAGTTCGCCGCGGCTCGGCGGCGCATCGAGGTCCGGCGGAATTTCGAGCGGGCGGGCCTCGGCGGCCTTGTCCCATTCGGACTTCGATTTAAACAGGCTGCAGCCCCCGGCCAGGGGAATCAGCGCAACGAGCAGCGCAATACGTATCGCGGACTTCGAGTTCACAGGAAAACCTTGGATAAGTCTTGGACGTAGGGCCGACCGGCAGCGTCAAGCCGCCGCATCTTGCAGGTTCATCAGCAGATCGCGCAAGCGATCCTGGTGGTTCGGGGACAACTCGGTCAGCGGCAGGCGCGGTCGCGAACTGCCGATTCCCTGCAGTGCCAGTCCCCATTTCAGCGGAATCGGGTTGGATTCCACCCCAAGCGCGTCGAACAGAGGCTGAAGCTGCGCGTCGAGCGCCGCCGCTGCGTCGCGCCGGCCGCCGCGTGCCGCATCGCAGAGCGCACGAAACGGTACCGGCACGAGATTGTTCGCGACGGAAATCACGCCGTCGGCACCCGCAAACAGGCTGCGCAGCGCGGTCGAATCGTCGCCCGAAAGAACGCGGAACGTATCGCTGCGCAGCGCGAGGAGATCTTCGATGCGCTGCGCATCGGCAACGGCTTCCTTGATGCCGACGACGTTCGGATGCGCTGCGAGCCGCGCCACGGTGACCGGCAGCAGATCGCAGCCCGTGCGCCCGGGGACGTTGTACAGAACGACAGGAAGACCGGCGTCGGCGACTTCAACGTAATGCGCGCAGAGCCCGTCCTGCGTCGGACGCACATAGTAAGGCGTGACGACGAGCGCCGCGTCGGCGCCGAGGTCTTTCGCCTGGCGCGTGACGGCAATCGTTTTCGCGGTATTCGCGCCGCCGGTTCCGACGAGAACAGGAATCCGGCCGGCGATCCGACGCACACCGAAGCTGACGAGTTCTTCGAATTCGCCGTCGGTGAGCGCGTGCGCTTCGCCGGTAGAGCCCGCAATGACGACGGCCTGCGTGCCGCCCGCGATCTGGCGTTCGATCAATCGCGCGAAGGCATCGAGATCCAGCGTGCCGTCGGAACCAAACGGAGTCGCCAGCGCACAGATGCTTCCGGAAAGGTTCAAAGCGCGGGTTCCCGGCTCGGGACAAAGAGCGGCGCATGTTACTTGCGGCCCCCAGGTGTGGCAAGTATTCTGCGGTCACTGCCGGCGCGATTCGGCACCACCTTCAGGCGACGCACGGACTGTGAAGCAAGCAGGTAAATCCGCCTTGACCGAAACCGCGCCACGCCCGCCGGCGAACGAGAACTACCTGCTCATCAACGCGTTCGCGCCGCAGCCGGAATCACCGCTCGTCGCGGTCACGCGCCGTATCTCCGAATGCGGATGCAACCTCGTCGACGCGCGCGTCGCCGCACTCGGCTCCGACATCTCGGTACTCGCGCTCGCGGTCGGTCCCTGGGACGCGATCGCGAAACTCGAGAACGCGCTGAACAAGCTCGAACGCGGCGAAAACCTGCGCATCACGCATTTCCGCACGGGCCCCAAGCCCATGCAGAACACGCTGCTGCCCTACGTCGTCGAAGTCATCGCCGCCGACCGCTCCGGAATACTGCACCAGCTCGCCGAGTTCTTCGGCCGCCGCGGCATCACGATCGAACAGCTGCACTCCTCGCGCTACCGAGCGATGCAGACCGGCGCCGACATGTTCTCGGCGCAGGTCACGATCGGAATTCCGTCGACGACGCATATCGCCGCACTGCGCGACGACTTCCTCGAGTTCTGCGACGGGCTGAACCTCGATGCCATCATGGACCCGATGAAGTTCTGAACATGCTCGAACCCGGCGACAAGGCTCCCGCGCTGACCGGTACGACCGCCGATGGAACGCCGCTGAAGCTCGCTTCGCTGCGCGGCAAATGGGTGGCCGTATATTTCTATCCAAAAGACAACACGCCGGCCTGCACCAGCGAGGCGCAGGATTTCCGCGACCTGCAGGCCGACTTCGGGCGGCGCAACGCGGTCATCGTCGGCGTGTCGCGCGACACTGCCCGCATCCACACGAATTTCGCCGCGAAACAGAAGCTCGGTTTCGCGCTGATCGCCGACACCGACGAAGCCTGGTGCAAAGCCTTCGACGTCATCCACGAGAAAGTGCTGTACGGCCGCCGCTATCTCGGCATCGTACGCAGCACGTTCCTGATCGATCCGACCGGCCGCATCCGCCAGCGGTGGAGTCCTGTCAAGGTGCCAGGCCATGCCGCCGACGTGCTCGGGAGCATCCCGGGCGCGTGAACGCTTCCGCGCACGAATGCAGTTCCGCAATGCCGGCCGCGGCCGGTGCCCTCTTCTTCTCCCCGCCCGAGGCTGACGCATGACCCGAGGCAAGCGCATCTACGTGCTCGACACGAACGTGCTGATGCACGACCCGACCTCGCTGTTCCGCTTCGAGGAGCACGACGTCTTCATTCCGATGACGGTGCTCGAAGAACTGGACAATGCAAAAAAAGGAACATCCGAAGTATCGCGCAACGCGCGCCAGGTCAGCCGCTTCATCAACGAACTGATCGAGCATGGCGGCGACCGGAAGATCGAGGAAGGCCTGGACCTGGTCTCGCCGCAGGGAGTCAATCTCAAGCGCGGCAAGGCCGTCGGTCGCCTGTATTTCCAGACGCGCGCGCCGGAAGCGAGCGCAACCAAGGTCAAGGCGGACAACCAGATCCTTGCCGCGGTACTGATGCTGCGCGAGCTCTACCAGCGCGTGCCGGTCGTGCTGGTGACCAAGGACATCAACCTGCGGATCAAGGCGTCGATCTACGGCATCACGGCCGAGGACTACGAAAACGACCGTGCGCTCGACGATTTCAGCCTGCTCTATTCCGGCCACACCGAACTCGCCGAGGGCTTCTGGACGCTGCACCAGAAAGACCTGAAATCCTGGCAGGAACGCAATCACACGTTCTACGAAATCAAGCTGCGCAAGGACGAGAACTGGTTTCCGCATCAGTGCCTCTACATTCCCGACGGCGATGACATGCTCGAGCTGCGCGTGATCGAAGTGCGCGACGGCCGCGCACGTCTGCGGCTCATGGACGACTACACCGGATCGCACAACGTCTGGGGCATTACCGCGCGCAATCGCGAGCAGAATTTTGCACTGAACCTGCTGATGGACCCCGACGTGGATTTCGTCACGCTGCTCGGTACCGCCGGCACCGGCAAGACGCTGCTCGCGCTCGCCGCAGGACTCGCCCAGGTCATGGATCAGCAGCGCTATCGCGAAATCATCATGACGCGCGCGACGGTCTCGGTCGGCGAGGACATCGGTTTCCTGCCCGGCACCGAGGAAGAAAAAATGACGCCGTGGATGGGCGCGCTGACGGACAATCTCGAAGTGCTGACGAGCCCGAGCGAAGGCGGCGCCTGGGGGCGCGCGGCCACGAACGACCTGCTCGCCTCGCGCATCAAGATCCGTTCGCTGAACTTCATGCGCGGCCGCACTTTCCTCAGCCGCTACGTCATCATCGATGAGGCGCAGAACCTCACGCCCAAGCAGATGAAAACGCTGCTGACTCGTGCCGGCCCCGGCACGAAGATGATCTGCCTCGGCAACGTCGAGCAGATCGACACGCCGTACCTGACCGAAACGACGTCCGGCCTCACCTACGCCGTCGACCGCTTCAAGGAATGGCAGCACAGCGCGCACATCACGCTGCGTCGCGGCGAGCGCTCGCGCCTTGCGGACTACGCGTCGGAGAAGCTGTAACTGCCGGGAATCGGGAACGGAGAGTCGGGAATCGCAAGGGCCCTCCCCGCTCGGCGATTCCCAATTCTCCGCTCACGCATAGAAAAAAAGGGGGCTTGCGCCCCCTTCAAAGCCCATGGAGTGTGAAACAGGTCAGAAGCGCGTCGCCCAGACGGCTTCGAATTCGAGCTGGTTGCCGGCGAGTGCGTTGCGCGCGGCGTAGTTGGTCGGCAGGCCGAACAGATACTGCGCGGGCGCGTAGTTCGCGATGAAGCGCAACTGGCCGTTCGGACCGATCCAGCGCGAGTAGCTGAGATCGAGGCTGTAGTTCGACACGTCGCCGAGCAGCCGGTCGAGCAGCGGCGAGGTCGGTGCCGGCTGCGTACGCGTGCTGTAACGCAGCGCCACGTCGCCGTTGTCGCCGCCGTGCCAGACCGACGACACGCTGTAGACGTCGAGATCGCTCCACTCGAATACGGGGCTGGCGCCGCTGCCGAGCGCCGCGAGGAAGCGGCGCGGCAAGGTCGGGCTCGTGAACGCACGCACTTCGCTGTACATGACGCGCTCGAGGCCGAGTTCGAAGCTGAGCCACGGCGCGACACCGATGCCAAGATTCAGGCCGGCGCTCGCAGGAATGTCGAAGTCGCCCGGATCGGCGTAGACGCCGCGATAGCTGTTGAACGCATCCATGTTGACGCGCGACTGATAGCTCGCCGTCCACCGCAGGCGCTGACCCGTCATTTCGCTGAGTTCGACACGGACGCCGCGGCCGTAGGCAGCCGTCGACGGCCCCTGCGTGAATCCGACCTCGCTGCCGCTCTCTTCCGCCGTTGCGCCGAACGTGGCGTTCGCGAAACGCTGGTACGCAAACAAGGCGGCGACCGACCAGCGACCGCTGTCGCCCCAGCCGCGCACGTACGACGGCGCGACGATATAGCGATGCAGGCCGGGACGCGATTCGGGAATGAGGCGCGGAACGATGCCGTCGTCGCCGAGGCGGCTGTTCGGCACGTCGTCGACGATGCCGCTGCGGACGGAAACGCCGATCAGCGCATTGCTGCCGATCGCGGCGTAGGTGGAACGGGTATTGCGGGCCGTCGCAAGCTCGAGCAATTGCGGCGCGACAGCCGGGGAATCGGATTCGGCCCAGGCGAAGTCGGGCTGGATGCTCTGGCGGGCATACTCCTGCCAGCGCTGCATGACCGAGTCACTGCCGACCTGAGCCAGAGCTGCCGGGGCGAGAAAATAGAAAGGGAGCGTCAGGCCAAAACTGATCGCTCCCATCGACTTCCTCAACGCTGCTGTTGCGTTTGCCCGGTGCATGACCCTGCCGCTTGGTCCATGGCTTGTGGTGACTGTCGGAGCGGAGTTTGGCGATAACGCAACACCGCGTCAAGTACGCAACACTACCGATTTGCGAGTTCTGGCGGTCATTTGCGCAGAAAACGACCAACGCCAAGTGTTTCATGTTGCAGGATTACAACAGATGCCCACATCGACGTACCGCCCCTGCGTGCTCACTGTTGCCGGGTCCGACTCCGGCGGCGGCGCCGGCATCCAGGCCGACCTCAAGACCTTTCACGCCCACGGCGTCCACGGCGCGAGCGTGCTGACCGCCGTGACCGCCCAGAACACGCGCGCCGTCACCGCCGTGCTCGCGTTGCCACCGCGGATGATCCGCGCCCAGATCGACGCGGTCCGCGACGATTTCGCGATCGCCGCCTGGAAGACCGGCATGCTGGCCGACGCACGCACGATCCGCGCGATCGCGCGGGGAATGCGCGACGCCGGCTCGGTCTATGTCATGGATCCCGTCATGATCGCGACGAGCGGGGCTTCCCTGCTCGAAGACAGCGCCGTGTCCGCGCTGCGCGCAGAGCTTCTCCCGCGCGCACGGCTCGTCACGCCGAATCTTCCAGAAGCCGCCGCGCTGTCGGGCCGGCCGATACGCCGCTCCGGCGACATCGACCGCGTCGCGGCCGACCTGATCGGCGCGGGCGCGGGTGCGGTCCTCGTCAAGGGCGGGCACCAGCGTGGCGCCGACGTCGTCGACCGGCTCTACTGCGACGGGAAGCGCCACGAATTCGTTCATCGGCGTCTCGCGCGAAACGGCCATGGCACGGGTTGCACGCTCGCGGCCGCGATCACGGCCAATCTCGCGCTGGGTTTCGATCTCATCGACGCCTGCGCGAGGGCGACCGACTACGTCCATGCCGCGCTGGACGCAGCCTATCGCCCCGGCCGCAGTACCATCGACGTACTCGACCACGGCGTCGCCGTGCCCGCACGGCGGCGCCGTCGCGCCGGTCGATGAGCAAAGGAGCCATGCCATGAAAACCACCGCTTTCCTCGGGTTGGCGCTGCTGACAGCACTGCCCGCCACTGCCGCGACGCAACCCGAATTCCTGCCGCTGGCAGGCGCCAAGGACGCGGCACACGCGAAGAACGGCCCCGTCATGCGTTCGCCGCTGGCGCAGACCATTCCGGCACCGATCGTCAGCCAGGCCCAGGCCGTCCCGACGGCGGACGGCGGCATCCAGATCAAGTGCAGCGAAGTGCCGAATCCCCGGCTGCGCGATACCGACGCGCGCGATCAGGCGGGGCCGCGGCAATGACGGCGCGCCGACTTGCCGCCGCGCTGCTCGCGGGTTTCACCGGAGCCGCCGCCGCGGCGCCGACGATCGGACTGCAGAACGGCCAGCCCGTCAGCTTCCTGATGCCCGGGTCGAGCTTCTCGACCTCGTACTACGTCGATGTCGGCGCGAGCGATGCGCAGCTTCAGATCGATCTCGACAACCTCGGCCAGGACGACGTCGATGTCGTCCTGCGCTATGGCACGCCGTTCGCCGATCAGACCGCGAACGAAGGCGCCGCGCCCGACGGCGATCTGTTTCTCGACTATGCGCACTACTGGGGACTGAGCCCGAGCGGCGACGAGCGCGTGATCGTGCAGAAGTCGAGCACGATCCCGCTGCGCGCCGGCCGCTGGTATATCGCAGTGCTGAACCAGACCGCCGCGCAGCAGAACCTCTCGTTGACCGCGACGCTGCGCGGCACCGTGCCTCAGGCAACCATCGGCTTCGGCTATTCGAGCAGCGACGGATGCTCGCAGGCCGCCTGGTTCGACACGACGCCGGCAACGCCGGTCGACGGCAATGCCGGGACGACGCTCGGCGAGCAGCGCCGCAACGCCCTCGAACATGCCGGGCAACTGCTCGCGTCGCAATTGAAGCTGCCGGTCGCGCTCAAGGTGAAAGCCTGCTGGGAACCGCTCGGCGGCAACCGCACGGACGGCGCGCGCATCGCATTCGCCGGGCCGACCGCCTACGTCTACGACAGCGCGGATTTCAGCGTGCCGTGGCTGCCGGACAAATACACCTGGTACGCGGTGACGGAAATGGTCCGCCGCAGCGGCGCGAGCCAATGCGCGACGTTCAGCAACGACTGCGCGAGCGCGTTCGACATCACGGCGACGTTCAACAGCGACATCGATCCGCCGGCCAACGTCATCGGCGCGCCGTTCTACTACGGCCTCACCGGTGCGAACAAACCGGCGAATTCGATCGACTTCGTGACCACGACGATGCACGAGCTGACTCACGGCCTCGGCTTCCTGAGCCTCGTCAACGTCGATCCGGAAGACAGCCAGCCGCTCGGGTCCCGGGTACGCGCGTCGAACGGACTCGCGTACGACGACGCGTTCAGCCGCCAGCTCGTACTCGTAAATCAGCAGACGCGAACCTACAAGCCGTTCCTCGGTGTCGATACGAGCGACGCGGAACGCGCGACCGGGCTGATCACGGTCGACTCCGTGCGCTGGGCCGGCATGGAAGCAGCCGCATCGCCGCTCAACGACAGGCGCAATGAAGCGGTGCCCGGCAATTTCCCGTCGCTGTTCACGCCGTGCGAACGCGAGGCACCCGGCGACCCGTGCACCACGCTGCCCGGATCGACGCTGTCGCACACGGTGCAGCCGGGCGACCTCATGAACGCCTACGACACGGGGCTCTCGAACCGGAGCCTCGGTCTCGCGCTGCCGATGCTGAACGCACTCGGGTGGTCCAACGACGACACGCCGGCACCGACCTATTCGATACCCGTCGCGGGCAACTGGTACGACCGCACGCGCGGCGGTCACGGCCTCGATTTCCAGCTCTACGCCCGCGATGCCGTCGCCGGAGATTTGTACTTTGTTATTTTCTACACATTTGAAAACGACAACCTGCCCGAATACTACCTGGCGCTCGGCAGGCTCGTCGACGGCAAGTTCATCGGCGCCAAGCAGGGCAACGGCATCGCGCTGATGAAGCTGCGCTACAACGCGGCGACGCGCCGTACGGAAATCGATCGCACGTCCGCCGGCCAGCTGTTCATCGATTTCAATCAGGCGGCCCAGTCGCCGGCCTGCCGCGTGGTCGATCGCAGCGGCGCCGGCGCGCTCGCCGTCATGAAGTGGAGCATCCGCAACGAAAACGCGACCTGGTGCATCGAACCGGCCGTGCTCGCGAGTTCGCATACGGCGCCCGATTTTTCCGGCCACTGGTACAGCGGCAACGGGAACGATCTCGGCTGGGGCATGGAGCTGCTGAGCATCAAGGGCGCCGGCGGCCAGAACCAGCTCGTCGCCGTCGTCTACTACCCGGACCTGCAGGGACGTTCGCGCTGGGCGATCACCGCGCTCAGCGACGTGAATCTCGCGAACACGCCGCTGCTCACGCTCAACGAAGTGGCGTCGGGCTACTGCCGCACCTGCGCGGCGCCGCCGGGACCGGCGCAGGTCCGGGCCGTCGGCACGATACAGCTGAAGCTCACGCAGCCCACGCGCGTCGAACCGGCCGACGGCGTCAACCGCGTCAGCATCGCGATCCTGATTCCGGGCGTCGCGGATTTCCGCCGCGACGACGTGCCTCTCACGCTGCTGTCGGCACCGCCCGGCCAGTAGCGCGCCCCGCGCAGACAAAAAAAGGCGTGCCCTGCGGCACGCCTTTTTTACTGCCGTCGAGGCGATGCTCAGTTGTTGCGCACGCTCTCGATCAGTGCATCGGCAAACGTGTCGGTCGTACCGCTGCCGCCGAGGTCCGGCGTGACGCGATCCTTGCGCCCGACGACGTCGCGAATCGCCGCGCGCACGCGCTGCGCCTGATCTTCAAGGCCGAGATGGCCGAGCATCTGGCATGCGGCGAGCAGCAGCGCGCAGGGATTGGCGACACCCTTGCCGGCGATGTCCGGCGCCGAACCATGCACGGCCTCGAAGATCGCCGCTTCGGTGCCGATGTTCGCGCCCGGCGCGAGACCGAGGCCGCCGACGAGACCGGCGCAGAGATCGGAAATGATGTCGCCGAACAGGTTCGTCGTCACGATGACGTCGAACTGCTGCGGATTCATGACGAGCTGCATGCAGCAGTTGTCGACGATCATTTCGTTGCACTGGATCTCGGGATAGTCGCCGGCCACCTCGCGCGCGACCTTGAGGAACAGCCCCGAGGTCGTCTTCATGATGTTGGCTTTGTGCACGATGGTAACTTTCTTGCGTCCCTGGCGGCGCGCCAGCTCGAACGCGTAGCGCACGATGCGCTCGGAACCGCGGCGCGTGACCTTGATCTGCGAATGCGCGGTGTCGCCGTCCTCGGACAAGGTCTGGCCTTCCGAACCGTAGGCGCCTTCGGTGTTCTCACGAACGGTGATGAGATCGATGCCTTCGTAGCGCGCCTTCGTGCCCGGAATCGTGATCGCCGGACGAACGTTGGCGTAGAGGTCGAAGCGCTTGCGCAGCTCGACGTTGAGCGACGAGAACCCGCCGCCGATCGGCGTGGTCAGAGGACCCTTGAGTGCGACGCGATGGCGCGCGATCGATTCCATCGTGGCCTGCGGCAGCAGTTCGCCGCAGCGTTCCTGTGCGGCCATGCCGGCGTCGACGAATTCGTAGCTCAATCCGGTTTTCAGTTCATCGAGAACGCGCAGCGTCGCGTTCATGATTTCCGGTCCTATGCCGTCGCCGCGGATTACGGCGATAGTCTTGCTCATGGGGATACTCCAGTGCCGGCTTGTCTGAGACAAAGAAAACCCCGCATTATCGGAGATGCCCTTCCCCTGGACAACCTTCGCCGTATGCGACCTTCGTCCGTCTTTGCGCGCGGGCTGCGCGCCGTCGTCGTCGCAGGCGGCATGGCTGTCGCGGCTGCGGTGCCGGCATCGGAACCCTTGCTCGCGCCGTACAGCGACAGTCCCGAACTCGTGATCGAACCGGTCGCCGGTACGCCCGCGACACGGCCTCGCCTGCGTCTGCAGGGCAACTGGCCGACCCCATGCCTGCCGAGCGTTGACGCGATCAGTCTCGACGGCAGCGAGCTGCGTATCGAGCTGCGTTCGAAAAAACCGCTGTGCGCCCGAGCGAGCGTGCCGTTCGACATCGATGTCGATCTCGCGCCGCAGCTCGGACGCCGCTGGCCGACGACGCCGCTGCGCGTCAGCGTGCTCACGGCGAACACTGCGACCGGCCCTTCCCAGCTGCGCGGCTTCGCGTTGATCGCGCCGCAACCGGGACCTCGCGCCGTTCCCGCTTCGGGGCTCTGGTGGCCGCTGCCGGAGAGCGACGCGACGAATCCGATGGCCGGAACGGGTTTCAGTTTTGAGATCCAGGGCGACACGATTGCCGCTGCCGTACTCGGCCGCACCGGCAGCGGCGACGCGATCTGGTATTTCGGAACCGGTCGCCTGCGCGGCCGCACGACCGAGATCGACCTCGTCGCCGCGACGCGCGACGGCGTCGACGGCGCGCGGCGCGCCGGCGACAACGCGGTGCTTGCGCTCGACTTCGACGGCAACGGCCGCGCGACGGCCTGGCTCGGCCGCTACGAACAGGGCGACAACCAGCCCGTGCTGCGCCAGCAGGTCATCGCGCTCGCGCATCTGCCCTTCGCGGAACGCACCGACGGCACGGCCTGGCAGGGCGACTGGGTGCTGCTCGGCGCCACGCCCGGACAGCCGCGCAGCGCGCGGCAGCTCAGGCTCAGCGCGACGGGATTCATCGCCGTCGCAAACTATCGACTCAACGGCGACGACGGCTCGGTGCTCAGTTGCGAGCGCGAGCCGGGAGCGCCGAAAGCCGCGCCGCCGCAGCGTTGCCGCCTGGCCGACGCGAAAGGCGCGGTCATCGCCGATTTCGACGCGATCGACATCAACCGCCTCGACGGCTTCGCGCCCGACCGCACGCCGGTACAGCTGATCCGCGCCGACCGGCGCTGAGGCTCAACCGGCCGCGTGATCGTGTGGCGGCGGCGCGTCGGTCTGCGCGTCTTCGAGCTGGTCGAGAAAATCGACCGCGCGGCGCAGGTGCGGAATCACGATGGAACCGCCGACGACGAGACCGACGCTGAAGATTTCGAAGAACTCGTCGCGATTGACGCCGGCGTCGCGGCATTGCGCGACGTGGTAGGCGATGCAGTCGTCGCAGCGCAGCACCATCGAGGCGACGAGACCGAGCATCTCCTTGGTCTTCACGTCCAGCGCGCCGCTCTTGTAGGTCTGCGTGTCGAGCGCGAAGAACCGCCGTACGACCTGATTGTCCTCGGCGAGGATGCGCTCGTTCATGCGCTTGCGGAACTCGGTGAACTGCCGCACGCGATCCTCGCTCATGCCGGGCTCCCGAGCAGTTCCGCAAGGCGGCCGCTGCGGTCGGCCGCGACGAGATCGTCATGCCCGCCGACGTGATGACCATTGATGAAGATCTGCGGCACGGTGCGACGGCCGCCGCTGCGCGTCAGCATTTCGTCGCGCCGCGCGGCATCGGTATCGATGCGGATCTCGCTGTATTCGAGCCCTTTGGACTTCAGCACGTTCTTCGCGGCGACACAGTAGGGGCAGATCGCCGTTGTATACATTTCTATCGTGGCCAACGCAGGTCTCCGTAAGCGGCGCGCCGGGGATTCCGCCGCCGCCGTCGCCGCCATTGTGGGGCCGGAAACGCCGACGGCAAGAGCAAAACCGCCGCCTTCCGGACGCAACGACGGACGAAACCGCCGATGAATGCGCCGGGTACGCGATTGGCCGCGGGAACCTCCCGTGAGTTAAGGTGTCGCAGCTTTCCCGAATGCCGTGCGGTCCGGCCATGCGAACCTGGTTCATCGCCTTATTGAGTCTCTGCGCGACCGGCCTTGCCGGCGCGCGCGAAACCGGCGTGCGGCTGCCCGACATCGGCAGCTCGGCCGCCGCCATCCTGTCGCCATCCGAGCAGCGCGCCTACGGCGCCAGCATGTTGCACGAGCTGCGTTCCTATGGCCTCGTGCTCGACGATCCGCTGCTCGTCGACTATCTCAACGCACTGGGCTATCGCCTCGTTTCGCACAGCGACAAGCCCGAGCAGTCGTATACCTTCTTCGTCGTACGCGACGCTGCGATCAATGCGTTCGCCGCGCCCGGCGGCTACATCGGCATGAACAGCGGGCTCATCACGACGGCCGTCGACGAGGGCGAAGTCGCTGCCGTGCTCGCGCACGAAATCGCGCACATCAGCCAGGATCACCTGCTGCGCGCGTTCGAGGATTCGCAGAAGGCGTCGCTGCCGATCGCGCTGGCCATGCTCGGCGCGATGCTCGCCTCGCAGGGATCCAGCGGCGACGGTGCCGAGGCGGCCCTCGTCGCCGGCACCTCTCTGATCCAGCAGCGGCAGATCAACTTCACGCGCAAGGACGAGATCGAGGCCGACCGCGTCGGCATCCAGACGCTCGCGCGCGCCGACTTCGCGCCGCAGTACATGGCCAGCTTCTTTGCGCGCATGGAGCGCGCGCTGCGTCCGGGCGCCGGCGACCGCGGCATTCCCGACCTGTTGCGCACGCATCCGGTCAACACCGACCGCATCAGCGACGCGAAAGCGCGCGCCGACGCGCTGACCGAAGAGCAGAAAGCGGCGCGCGCACGTTCGGGCAGCCTGCCGCCGATCCCCGCCGGCTACCGGCTGACCCCGCCACGCGAGGACGATCTCTCGCCGCTGCCAAGGCTCGACACGACCGTGGTCAAGGCCGACGGCCAGAATCTGTATTTCGCGCTGATGCGCGAACGCGCACGGGTGCTCGGCGCCGACCAGCCTGGTACGTTGATCGCGTACTACGCGGAAAATCGCCGGGAACCCGGCAGCGTCGCGGCCGCCGCGGCGAATTACGGTCAGGCGCTCGCGCTGTGGCGATCGGGCCAGGGCGAAAAGGCGCGCGCCCTGCTGCAGCCGCTTGCAGACGAGGCGCCGGGTCTGCTGCCCTATCAACTGGCGCTCGCCCAAGCCGAAGCCCAGGCCGGACGCCGTACCGACGCGCTGAACCGCTACGAACGCCTCATCGCCAATTCGCCGTCGAACCGCGCGATCGCGTTGGCCTACGCGCAGACCCTGATCGAAGACGGCAAGGCCGGCAGCGGACGCCGCGCGCAGGACCTGCTGCGTCCGCTGATGGCCGAGGAAATCGACGACCCCGAAATCTATCGCGTGTTCGCGCGCGCGTCGGAACTCGGCGGCGACAAGATCCGCGCCGCGGAGGCCTACGCCGACGTGGCGCTGCTGAGCGGCCGTCTTGAGGACGCCATGAACCAGCTGCGCGCGCTGACCGACCGTCGCGATCTCGACTATTACCAGCGCGCGCGCATCGAAGCGCGCATTGCCGAAGTGACGCCGTATGTGCTCGAACTCCGGCGCCGCGGCGTCAAACCGCAGGACCAGGGCCGTCTCGCGCCGGCTTTTTCCTGCCAGGATTCAAACTCTTGTGCATCTATGTCATTGAGGCGTAACAATCCTGCATTGCAATAACGCCGCTGTCACGAAAGCGTCGCGCCGCGGCGCAACCCGCGTGCAACCGTGCAAAAACGCATTCTCATTGTTGAAGACGAAACCGCGATCCGTGACATGGTCGCTTTTGCGCTGCGCAAGGCGGGCATGGATCCTGTCCATGCAGCCGACGCGCGCATCGCCCAATCCGCGATCGCCGAGCGCGTGCCCGACATGATCCTGCTCGACTGGATGCTGCCGGGCATGAGCGGTCTCGAATACGCGCGCCGCCTGCGCAAGGAAGACCTGACGCGCGAAGTGCCGATCATCATGCTGACCGCGCGCGGCGAGGAAACCGACCGCGTCAACGGACTCGACGCCGGCGTCGACGACTACGTGGTAAAACCCTTCTCCGCACGCGAACTCATCGCCCGGATCAAGGCCGTCATGCGGCGCACCCACGGCGATGAAGGCGATGGTGTCGTCGAACTCGGCGGCCTGCGCATCGACGGTGCCGCGCACCGCGTCTATGCAGGCGATCAGACCGTGCAGATCGGCCCGACCGAATATCGTCTGCTGCACTTCTTCATGACGCATGCCGAACGCGTCTATTCGCGCAGCCAGTTGCTCGACCAGGTCTGGGGCGGCAGCGTCTATGTCGAGGAACGCACGGTCGACGTGCACATCCGACGCCTGCGCAAGACGCTGGAACCGTACAAATTGGAAAATCTTGTCCAGACCGTACGCGGAGCCGGCTATCGCTTCTCGGTAACACCCTGAGCGCGCGCGTCGCCCGCGGCCGCCACGCATGAACGGACGCGTAGAACGCGCATTCGCGGCGAGCCTCTGGCGCACGATCGGCCTGCTGGCGGCGGCGCTCCTCATCGGCCTGCTCGCCGGCGGGCTCGCCTGGTGGCTGCTGGCCGGAACGACGATCTCGCTCGTTTACCTGCTGTGGCGGCTGCAGCGCTATGCGAACTGGCTGCAAGGCGGCTCGTACCGCGTCGATGTCGACGATGCCGGCATCTGGGGCGCGCTGTATCGCATCCCCGTGCTGCGCCAGCGACGCGAACTCGCGCGCCGGCGCCGGCTCGTGCAACTGCTGCGCACGTTCCGCACGACCGCAGCAGCCCTGCCCGATGCAACCGTCGTCCTCGACGACAGCGGCGCAATCCTCTGGTTCAACGCTGCCGCCACGCGCCTGCTCGGCCTGAGCTATCCGCAGGACCTCGGCGGACATTTCTCGAACCTCGTGCGCACGCCGCGCGTGACGCGCTGGCTCGAAAGCGGCGACTGGAGCGAAGCGCTGATGGACGTGCCGGCACCGGCCGACGACGCATTGCGGCTCGGCCTGCGCATCATCCCGTACGCGCAGGGCCGTCGCCTGCTGGTCGCACGCGACATGTCCAAGCTCATGCAACTGGAACAGGTGAGACGCGATTTCGTCGCGAACGTCTCGCACGAACTGCGCACGCCGCTGACCGTCGTGCACGGCTACCTCGACCTCATCGAACCCGAACAGGCGCCCGAGCTCGAACCGATCCTCGCCGAGCTCCGCACGCAGTCGCGGCGTATGACGCAGATCGTCGAAGACCTGTTGACGCTGTCGCGCCTGGAAGCGCAGGACAGCCTGCCCGAAGAGCGCGTGCCGATGCCGGGCATGATGCAGACGCTCAAGCGCGAAGCCGAAGCGTTAAGCCTCGGACGTCACACGATCGGTCTCGCCGTGCGCACCGACGCCGACCTCAAGGGATCGCCGAAGGAACTGCACAGCGCTTTTTCCAATCTGGTCAGCAACGCCGTGCGCTACACCCCCGCCGGCGGACGCATCGAGATTGCCTGGGAACTGCGTGACGGCCATGCCGTGTTCAGCGTCAGCGACACCGGCCAGGGCATCGCGCCGACTCACCTGCCGCGCATCACCGAGCGCTTCTATCGCGTTTCGAGCAGCCGGTCGCGCGACACCGGCGGAACCGGTCTCGGCCTGTCCATCGTCAAGCACGTGCTGCAGCTGCATCAGGCGCGTCTGACCATCGACAGCGAGGTCGGCGTCGGCAGCACGTTCGCCTGTCATTTCGGTGCCGAGCGTGTCTGCGCGGCACCGGCGCATGAGGAAATCGGATGAGGCACGCCCTGCGATGCGTGATCACGCTGCTGCTCGTCGCTCTCCCCGGCACGGCGGCAGCCGAGTCCTCGCTGACGAGCGTGGGCTCGGACACGCTCGGTGAGCTCATGCAGTCCTGGGCTCAGGCCTATGCCATCGTCGATCCCGGCACACGGCTTCAGATCCGCACGCCGGGATCGGCCGCGGCACCCGCCGCACTCGCCACCGGCGCCGCCGATCTCGGCCCGATGAGCCGCGCCATGAATCCGGGAGAGCTCGCCGAATACCGCGCGCGGCGCGGCCGCGAACCCGGACGTATCCGCGTCGCCTACGACGCGGTCGCCGTGTTCGTGCATCCGGACAATGCCCTGCCCTCGCTGCGTCTGGCCGATATCGCGCGGATCTGGACCGAGGGTTCGGACTGCGCCGGCGTGCCGGCCCGGCGCTGGAGCGATCTCGGCATCGATGCGGTCGCGCTCGCGCAGCGCCCTCTGCTGCGCCTGGGCCGCAATACCGCATCAGGAACTTTTGAATTTTTCCATGACGCCGCACTATGCAACGGCAGCTATCGCGCCGATGTGGTGCAGTTTCCGGGCGCGGGGGCGATCGTGGCCGCCGTTGCGGAGATGCCCGACGCGATCGGCTATGCCGGGCTCGGCCACGTCAACGGACTGGTCCGCGTGCTGCCGCTGCAGCGCGACGGCGAAGCGCCGGTGATGCCCGATTCGGCAAGTGTCATCTCCGGGCGCTATCCTCTGACGCGTCCGCTGTACCTGTACTTCAATCGCGCCGACGACGGTCGGCCGGACCCGGCGACCGCCGGCTTCCTCCGCTTCGCGCTCGGCGCGAAAGCACAGGAAATCGCCGCGGCCCGCGGGTTCGTCGCACTGCCGGCGGCCGACGTATCGCTGGAATCGGAGCAACTGCAATGACCTTGCTCAACAGCGCCATGCAACGCGACCTCACCGACCCTTCGCTGTATCTCAATCGCGAGCTGGCCCAGCTCGAGTTCAATTTCCGCGTGCTGGCCCAGGCCCAGGACTCGCGCGTGCCGCTGATGGAGCGACTGCGCTATCTGTGCATCTCCAACAGCAACCTCGACGAGTTCTTCGAAGTCCGCGTCGCCGTGCTGAAGCAGCAGATCGCACTGAACACGCCGATGCCGGGTCCCGACGGCCTGTCGCCGCTCGAAACGCTGACGCGGATCCGCGCGCGCGCGCTCGAACTCGTGCGCGCGCAATACGATTTCTGGAACGACGTGCTGCTGCCTGCGCTGGGCGACGAAGGCATCCGCTTCGTCACGCGCGACAAATGGACGGTCAAGCAGAAGCGCTGGCTGCAGGGCTATTTCCAGAACGAGATCCTTCCTGTGCTGTCTCCGCTCGGACTCGATCCGGCGCACCCGTTCCCGCGCATCCTCAACAAGAGCCTGAACCTCGCCGTCGTGCTCAAGGGCAAGGATGCATTCGGGCGCGAAGGCCACATGGCGCTCGTGCGCGCACCGCGCTCGCTTCCGCGCATCATCCGGCTGCCGGCCGAAGTGTCCGAATCGCCCTACGACTTCGTGTTCCTCGCCGGCCTGCTGCAGCAGTTCATCGACGAGATGTTTCCCGGCATGCGCGTCGAAGGCTCGTACCAGTTCCGCGTCACGCGCAACTCGGAGCTCGTCGTCGACGAAGACGAAGTCGAGAATCTCGCGACGGCGCTGTCGGACGAACTCGTCGGACGCGGCTACGCGCATCCGGTGCGGCTGGAGATCGCCGAGACCTGCCCGAAGCCCATCACTGAAATGCTGATGGCGAATTTCGAACTCACCGAGCAGGATGTGTATCGCTGCGCCGGTCCGGTCAACATCAACCGCATCAATGCGATCTACGACCAGGTCGAGCGTCCCGATCTCAAGTTTCCGAAATTCACGCCGCGCATCGCGCCGGCGCTGGCCGGCGGCCAGAACGTGCTCGACGTGATCCGCGAACAGGACGTGCTGCTGCACCACCCGTTCGAGTCGTTCGTCGCGGTCATGGATCTGGTCCGTCAGGCTAGCCAGGATCCGGAAGTGCTCGCGATCAAGCAGACGCTGTACCGCGTCGGCGACCACTCGCCGCTCGTCAATCATCTGATCGACGCGGCGCGCAACGGCAAGGACGTCACCGTCGTCGTCGAACTCCGTGCGCGCTTCGACGAGGAAGCGAACATCCGCCTCGCGAACCGTCTGCAGGAGGCCGGCGTGCAGGTCGTCTACGGCGTCGTCGGCTACAAGACGCACGCGAAGATGCTTCTGATCGTGCGCCGCGAACAGGGGCGGCTGCGCCGTTATGTGCACTTGTCCACCGGCAACTATCATCAGATCACGTCGCGCGTATACACCGACTTCGGCCTGATGACGTCCGACGCCGACATCGGCGAGGACGTCCACAAGATGTTCCAGCAGCTGTCGGGCCTCGGCACGGCGGTCAAGCTCAAGCGGCTGCTGCAGTCGCCATTCACGCTGCACAAGGGCCTGATCGAGAAGATCGAGCGCGAAATCGCTCACGCGCAGGCCGGGCGGCCCGCACGCATCATCGCGAAGATGAATGCGCTCAACGAGGGCGGCGTGATCCAGCAGCTCTACGCCGCCTCGATCGCCGGCGTGCAGATCGACCTGATCGTGCGCGGCGCCTGCGCGCTGCGCCCCGGCATTCCGGGCGTTTCCGACAATATCCGCGTGCGCTCGGTGATCGGCCGTTTCCTCGAACACAGCCGCGTCTACTGGTTCGCCAACGACGGCGAGCCGGAAATCTATTGCGCGAGTGCCGACTGGATGGAGCGCAACCTGTTGCGCCGCATCGAGACTTGCTTTCCGATCGTCGATACAGCGCTTGCGCAGCGCGTCTACGACGAGTCCCTCGCGAACTTCCTCGCCGACAACACGCAAGCGTGGATGCTGCATGCGGACGGCAGCTACGTGCGCACGGAACCCGGCGACGACATGCCGCATTCGGCTCAGCTCGCCCTGATCGCACGGCTCTGCATGTGATCCCGAGGTAAGTCCCGACGGCCGCACCCGCGTGCGGCGTCGTGGCAGAATCCGTCGGCCTACCAGCCCCGAGGTCAGCGCGTGCCCAACGGCCACAAGCCCATCCAGGACGGCGAACTGCTCGCGGCCGTCGACCTGGGATCCAACAGCTTCCACATGGTCGTCGCGCGCTACCAGCACGGCGAACTGCGCGTCATCGACCGGCTGCGCGACAGCGTGCGCATGGCGGCCGGCCTCCATCGCGACGGTACGCTCGACAGCCAGCGGCGCGATCGCGCGTTGGCGTGTCTCGCACGCTTCGGCCAGCGCCTGCGCGCACTGCCGCCCGGCCGCGTGCGCGCCGTCGCGACGAACACCGTGCGGCGCATGAGCGCGCCGCATGCGTTCCTGCTTCCGGCCGAAACCGCGCTGGGCCACCCAATCGAGATCGTGTCGGGCCGCGAAGAAGCCCGCCTCATCTATCTCGGCGTCGCCCACAGCCTGCCGGAGTCGCGCGAGCGGCGGCTCTGCATCGACATCGGCGGCGGCAGTACCGAATTCATCATCGGCATGGGGATGGACGCGCTCGAAACCGAAAGCCTGCAAATGGGCTGCGTCGCCAGCACGCTGCGCTTCTTCGAAGACGGCAAGCTCACGGCCAAGCGCTGGCGCCAGGCGCAGACTGAAATCGGCGTCGAACTTCAGCAGTTTGCCGCCGACTACCGAGCGCGCGGCTGGGCCGAAACCATCGGCTCGTCGGGCACGATCCGCGCGATCGGAAACATCGTACAGGCCAACGGCTGGTCGGATTCCGGCATCACGAACACGAGCCTCGAACGGTTGCGCGAAGCGCTGCTGACCGCCGGCAGCATCGACAAGCTGCGTCTGCTGGGGCTTTCCGAAGAACGCCAGAGCGTCATCACCGGCGGTGTCGCCATTCTTCAGGCCGCATTCGACGCGCTCGATCTGCAACGCATGCATGTCTGCGAGACGGCGATGCGCGAAGGCCTGCTCCACGACCTCATCGGTCGCGCCGAGCAGCGCGACCCGCGCACGGAGAGCATCGAAGCGCTGGTACGGCGCTATGACGTCGATCGCACGCATGCGCGCCGCGTCGAAGCCACGGCGCACCTGCTGTTCGATCAGCTCGCCGACCCCTGGCAGCTCGACGGCGATGCACTCGACTGGCTGCGCTGGGCCGCGCGCATCCACGAGATCGGCCTCGCGATCGCGCACAGCCAGCACCATCTGCACGGCGCGTATCTCGTTCGCCATTCCGATCTCGCCGGTTTCACACGGCAGGAGCAGGAATTCCTCGCGACGATCCTGCGCTGCCACCGCCGCAAACCCGATCTCGAAGCGCTGGCCGCGTTGCCCGAACGCGTGCGTCGCACGGCCGTGCGCGTGACGGCGCTACTGCGCGTCGCGGCGCTGCTGCATCGCGCACGCAGCGCCGATCGGCTGCCTGCACTGACTGTGCGCGGCGACGACCGCATGCTCGAACTCAAACTCGGACGCAATTGGCTGGAACAGCATCCGCTGACCGTCGCCGACCTCGACCAGGAACGCGACCACCTCAAGGATCTCGGCCTCAAGCTGCAACTACGCGCGGCGGAGCGGGTCTAGCGACAGTGGCTGCGGCCCGCGTTGCTGCCGCGTATCATTGCGATTCCACTGTCTTCAAGGAGATCCCCCGTGCTGAAGCACTGCCTGCTCGCCTTCGCCCTGATGCTGCCCCTGGCCGCCGGGGCTCAGAACCAGCCCAAGCCCGCCGCGAAGACCGACGCCAAGCCGGCCGCCGCCGCCAAGGTCGCCGAAGCACCGGCCGACGCCACCAAGGCCGCGCACCCGCAAGTCGTGCTGCATACCTCGATGGGCGACATCACGATCGAACTGTATCCGGACAAGGCACCGAAGTCGGTCGAGAACTTCCAGCAATACGTCAAGGACGGCTTCTACAACGGCACGGTGTTCCACCGCGTCATCAACGGATTCATGGTCCAGGGCGGCGGTTTCACCAAGGATCTCACGCAGAAACGCACGCGTCCGGCGATTCAGAATGAAGCCAACAACGGCCTGTCGAACGTCAAGGGCACGGTCGCCATGGCGCGCACCAACGACCCGCATTCCGCGACCGCGCAGTTCTTCATCAACGTCGTCGACAACAAGCGCCTCGACTACGTCAGCGACCAGAGCGGCATGACCTACGGCTACGCCGTGTTCGGCAAAGTCGTTTCGGGCATGGATGTCGTCGACAAGATCAAGGCCGTCGAAACGTCTGCGCAAGGCCCGCTGCCGGGCGATGTGCCGAAGGTTGCGATCACGATCGACAAGGCCGAGATGGCGCAGTAAGCCGTCGGACTTCGCAACAAAAAGCCCGCTGCACTGGCGGGCTTTTCTTTGGACGACGTCGATTCGACGTTGTCACTCGACGGAAAATTGCTGCAATGTAACGGGCAATCCCATGACGGTGATCGCGGTGGAGCCGCAATCGGGAGAACCGCCGAACGACGTCAGAAGCACGTAGTAGCCGCCAGCGGGCAATCCACCCATGGAAAACGACTCTGCTTGTCCGATACCGCCGTTGTCGGAGTCGCGAATACAGGTCGCTCCCGCCGAACAGGTAGTCTGCAATAACGCCAACTTGAGGTCGTAACCGGTCGGCGTCGCGGCAATCGACATCGTTTGGGCACCAGCAGCCCACTGCAACGAATAGATGGTGTCTGGCGAAGCACCAATCGCATCAAGACCATTGCACGCAGAAAGCAACTGATTCGTAGAACCGCAGGTGTCGACGGTGGCGGCTCCCGTGCCGCCATCGATTTGGCCGGCCTGGGCCGTGCAGTTTTGTGCGTTGGCCGTTCCGGGAAGAAGCGTCGTCGACACTGCAACGAACACAAAACTTGCCCCAGCCGCAAGAACTGCTTTTTTTCCGAGATAGCCCATCGGTCGACTCTCCTGCACTATTGAAATCCACCTATACAAAAGTCCGCTGATTAGCCAGGGCAATCAGTCTATCGAGAATTTCTGCAGCGTGATGGGCACTGGCGGCGTAACGGTGATTGTAGTCACGCCGCAATCCGGTGACCCGCCAAACGACGTCAGCAACAGAAAGAACGATTGCGGTCCGACGAGGCCCGCTACGCTAAAATTTTCCTGCGCTCCGACACCGCCACTATCCGCATCGCGAATGCAGGTCGAGCCGCCGGAACACGGAGCCTGCAGCAGCGAGAGCTTCAGATCGTAACCTGTAGGGGTTGCATGAATACCGCCCGTGGGTGTCGCGCCGGCCGGCAAGGTCAGCGAATAGATCGTGTCTGGCGACGTTCCAATTGCATCAAGACCGTTGCACGCAGACAGCAACTGATTGGACGATGCGCAAGTGTCGACTGAAATCGGTGGTCCGTCGATCAGAGCTCCGGCTGTGGGCGAACAAGACTGAGCATACGCCGCTCCGCTGACCAACGAAGCAAATGTCCACAACGCGGCAAGTTTTCCATCGTTCATCGCGAGTCTCCGAATGTTCGATGCAGAAATGGCTCACGCGGATATCGACGCCTAAACAGCTCGTACTACTGCATGGATTTTTACGATCTGCTCCGACAGTTCGTCAATGACTTGTCGAGATACCAGTATCAGCAGTACGGATTTCCGACCGAAGTCTTTCCGCCGGAAACCCGTCTTCCGGATCACGCGTCAGACTCAGCGCGGCGCAGCGCCATCCGCGGCGCGCACCTTGACACGCTGAGGCGCCGACAGAAACTCGCGTTTGCCGTCGTTGTAGAAGGTCGCGATTCGATACCAGTACTCTTTGCCTGCCGCGGCACCTTTGTCGCGCACCGCATAGTTCGACATAACGCCCGTCTTGGCCAGTGCGGATTTCCGGACGAGATCCCCTTGCAGCGAGAATGTCCCTTGCTCGCTATCGGCACGATAGATGGCGTAGCCGTATATTAGCTCCTCATTGTTGACGGACCAGCGCAACAGGGGTCCGTCACCCGGCGGAATTGCTGCCTCGATCGGCTTTTCGGCCACGCTCATCGATTTCAGCGCTTCATTGAGCGAAGGTACAGGCTTCGTTTCATCGCCTTTTTTTGCCTGCTCTGCGAAGGCCTCGTCGAGACTCTTGATCTTGACGTCCTTCGAGATCAGCAAGCCCCCCGTCATCACGACGATATCGCGGTCGAATTCCGCAACGTGGGCACGCAGAATTCCGTTGAGCTGCCCACTCGGCTGATGATCATCGACAACCATGCGAACCTGTTGACAGAACTTCTCCCCGCCGACGCAATCTTGCACGGTTACCTTCCCGGTCAGTCCTTCAAGCGCGACCTTGTCCAGCGTGAATGACTTTCCTTCGCTGCGATACTGCAGGATGTATTCGTTCAATTGCCCGATGCGGGCAACGCCAAGGCTGAAATTCGTCGTCGCCGGAAGTACTTCACCGCGCACTTCAGTATGGACGGGAATCCAGGCTTCCTTTTGCGAGCCCGAGTCCAACTGGATTTTGACGAGGCCGGTCAACTTGCCCCAAGTCGTCTTGGCGCGATGGTGTACGACTATGCCGCGACCGTCCTTGTTGATTTTCACATCGACGAAGTCTGGCGCTTCCTTGACCGACACGACGCGCACAGCAGGATCGTCGGTCGAGAGCGTGTAGTTGATTTTGGGAGATTCACCGGCCTTGACCGATTCAAAATCCAGCACACGTGTCGGGTCGCTCAGGACGCTGAGTGCAAAGAGCGATACTCGCCCAAGTATCGGCGACTTCGCGCCCTCATAGTCGATCTTGAAGGTGTGGCCTCTTGAGCCAAAGTCGTTCTGACTGTCGACCTCCACATCGATGACCACGTTGCCGCCGGCTGCCACGGTTTGTGGCGCCGACAAAACCGAGTCTGTGGGACGCAGCGGTTTGACGACAAGCCCCCGAATTTCGACGTTGGCGTCATTGACGATCGTGAACGATGAGCGCACTTTCTGAAACTGATAGACCGGCCCGGCATCTCCAGGCTCTACCGTCAGCGCCTGCGCAACGCCAGCGCAGGAGAAGATCCCACAAGCGGCAAAAAACAATCGACGGATCACAGCAGTTCTCCAAAGAAAAAAAGCCCGCCCCTTTCGGGACGGGCTTCATGAAACCCAAAACTTTGGACGATCAGTTGACCGAGAAGTTCTGCAGCGTGACCGGCAGGGTCGGCGTCACGACGATGTTGGTCGAGCCGCAGTCCGGCGAACCGCCGAACGACGTCAGCAGGACGAAGTACGTACCTGCAGCAAGACCCGCAACGCTGAAGTTCTCAGCCTGGCCGGCACCGCCGTTGTCGGCGTCGCGGATACAGGTCGAACCGGCCGCGCACGCACCCTGCAGCAGCGCCAGTTTCAGATCGTAGCCGGTCGGGGTGGCAGCGATGCCGCCCGTTGCGGTGGCGCCGATCTGCACCGAGTAGATCGTGTCCGGCGAAGCGCCGATCGCGTCCAGGCCATTACACGCCGACAGCAGCTGGTTCGACGACGCGCAGGTGTCGACCGTGATGGTCGACGGCGGCGAATCGATGAGGGTACCCGCGTTTGGAGAACAGGTCTGCGCATATGCGCCGCCAACCATAAGCATCTGGGCGGCGAGCGCAATCATCGTCTTCTTGAAGTTCATGTTCAGGGTCACTCCGTTTTTTGCTGTGATTATTGGCCGATGAACGACTGACGACGCGAATCGAATTCATCGAACTTGATGAAGTCGGTCGCCGTGAAGTTCGTGCGCCACTGATTGTTCGCACCCGCCAGACCGAGAACGGCCTGATCGACACCGCCCCATGCATTGTTCGCAAGGCCGGTCACGGTGCCGGTCGGCGCGCCGTCGGTCGTTGCGGTGGACTGATTGCTCACCCAGTAGCGAAGCTGACCGTTGCTGGCGCCGAAAGTCAGATCGATTTCGACGCGGTTTTCGCCAGCCTGGTTCGGCAGAGCGACGTCGACCTGGCGATACTGACCGGCCGCAGCCGTGTCACCGACGAGGAAACGGAGACCGCGAGCCGAACCCGTGCCGATCATGAAGATCTGCAGCGCGTTCTGCGTGCCACCCGGGGCAGCGGTCGGACCGACGACGTTGAAGATCAGCGCCGAGCGATTCAGCTGGGTCAGCGCGATCGCGGTGCTGAGGACAAACCGCGCGCGGTAGCGCTGTTCGGCGTTCGGCGTCTGATCGACGGCGCCGGCCTTGGCGGACGCCGACGAATTCTGATTCAGTGCAACCTGAATCGCGCAGTTCGTGCCGGCAAGACCCGGCGTGACGATGCTAGCGGCGGCCTGCGTCTGCAGCGCGGTCGACCACACGCCCGGCGGCGTCTGGTTGGCACCCCAGGTCGCCGTGCAACCCTGCGCCATCGCACCGCCAGCAAACGACATACCCGCCAGACCCAACACCGCCAGCGACAGCGTCTTCGTCATGACATTGGCTTTCATAGATTTCTCCCAAGTTGGATCGGGCGGAAGCGCGCTCCCTGCCCATGCATAAGTTCATGGGGCCCGACAGAAAAGGAGTGTAATCAGCACAATCCAATGCCGTCAACGCTTTAGCGACGGAAATTGTGTGCGATTCCACCCGTTCCGGCGAACCGATTCGGCACCCGCCACGGGTACTCGGAAGCTAGTAACGCAGCCGGGTCGCGACACCGGACACTCCGGACGATTTTTTTTCGCGTTGACGTCGATCGAGTCCGGTTGGGACAATCGGCTTTTCGCGCGTGCCGGAGTCCCGTGTCAAATCAACAGATTGGCTCACGCAGTTGTCTGGCCGCGATTCCTGCCCGCAACGAGCAGGACACCGTCGGCGAGGTCGTGCGCGGCGTCATGGACGCCCTGAACTGCGCGGTGCTCGTCATCAACGACGCCAGTACCGACGACACGGCAGCCGCCGCGGCGGCCGCCGGGGCCACCGTCGTCACCCTGCCGTTCCAGCTCGGCGCCTGGGGCGCGGCGCAGGCCGGCATGCGCTATGCGCTGCGCAATCACTATGAACGCGTGGTCACGCTCGATGCGGACGGCCAGCATCACCCGGACCAGCTGCCGCAACTGCTGCAGGCACACATGGCCGGCGGCGCCGATGTCACGATTGGAACCTGCCCGCAACGTCTGAGCGCCGCCAAGCGCGTCGCCTGGGCGTACTTCCGCCTGATCACCGGGCTCCAGGTCACCGACTTCACGTCAGGACTTCGCGTCTACGGGCACCGCGCTATCCGGGCACTGGCTTCGCGCGAGGCCAGCCTTATCGACTACCAGGACATTGGCGTATTGATGCTGTTGCGGCGCAAGGCGCTGCGCATCGCCGAAACGCCGACGATCATGTCGGCCCGCCGCAGCGGTGCGTCGCGGATCTTCTCGTCCTGGTTCACCGTCGCGCGCTACATGATCGCCACGACCGTGCTCGGCATCGCACGCATCGGTGCACGCGAACGTCGTACGCGGTCCGAGGCGGCAACACCATGACCGCGCAGATCACGGCTGCGCTGCTCGGACTCGCGCTGGCCGGCAGCATTCTCTATCTCGTGCGTCGCGATCACCTGCATGGCCCCTACGCGCTGTGGTGGCTCGTCGTTGCCGCGGCGACACTGGTGCTCGGCTTCGTGCCGCGGACGATCGACTGGCTCGCGCATCTGACC
>NZ_DATIGT010000205.1:0-15449 GCF_035481375.1 Tahibacter sp. | reverse complement strand
GCGGGAATAGCTCAGTTGGTAGAGCACGACCTTGCCAAGGTCGGGGTCGCGAGTTCGAGTCTCGTTTCCCGCTCCACGATATCCTCAAAACCTCGGCCAACCGAGGTTTTGTTTTTTCGGGACGATGCGGCTGCGGTCGGTCCGGGATCAACGCTAAGATGGCCTGGTGGCAGAGTGGTCATGCAGCGGCCTGCAAAGCCGTGTACGCCGGTTCGATTCCGACCCAGGCCTCCATCTTCGCGACAATGAAAGTTTTGCGGGAATAGCTCAGTTGGTAGAGCACGACCTTGCCAAGGTCGGGGTCGCGAGTTCGAGTCTCGTTTCCCGCTCCATATCGAAATCCAAAAGACCCCGCACTGCGGGGTCTTTTGCTTTCTGCGGCCGCCGACCTTCACGCCCGCTGTGGAATCGCGCATGCTTGCGCCCGCGCGCCCCGATGGCGAAATCGGTAGACGCAACGGACTTAAAATCCGTCGGCCGCAAGGCCATGCCGGTTCGAGTCCGGCTCGGGGCACCAGTCGAGCGGTCCAAACGTGGAACACTGGAAGTGTCCACGTTTTTCCGGTCGTGCCGCTGCGTTCAATCCCCGCCGCCGCATCCCCCGCAGCCGCTGCTTCCGCCGCTGTCGGAAGAACAGCCGCTGTCGCTGGACGAGCAGCCGGAACTCGACGTGGACGAGCTGGCCTGTCGGAAATTGTGGAAATCGGCATAGGCCGTGCCGGCCAGCACGCCGGTGCCGGCCAGGGCGACGGCGAGGCCGATGTCATGGTTGCGCGGCGCGCGGCGGGCGTGCGCGTTGCTGCGGTTGAGGTCGCGCAGCAGCAGGTCGCCGGCGCGGCTGCGCTGCGGGCGCACGGTAAACAGCAGCAGTGTCGCGATCCCGGTGACGAGGGTCAGGAAAATCAGGAACGCGACCGGGCGGTCGCGGGCGAGCCCGACTGCGATCTTCATCGTGCCGAAGGCGGTCAGCGCGGCGAAGGGCAGCGCGCGGTAGAGGCCGAGCAGCCAGCGCTGGCCGTTGTCGATCAGCAGGCCGCGCGCGACAAGCGGTTCGCGGATGCGGCCGAGCTTCGATCCGACGCTGCGGACGATCTGCGGCACGGCGCCATTGCCAGCGCGTGCGGCACGGGCGATCTCGTCGAGCGGATAGTCGCGCACGGTGTCCGGATGCGCGATGTCCAGGCGCCGCTGCTTGCGGTTCCACTGCGCCTTGCCGTCGGCGATCAGACTCGCGATGCCCGCGTCGACGACGCGCTGCGGGCCGCCTGCGAGATAGGCTGTCGACCAGGTATCGAGCGCAGCTCCCGGCCGCGCGGGCGGGCCGAAGTTCCTGCGTACGACGGCGGCGGCGACGCCCGCAACGACCGCGAGCACGAGAAACAGCAGCAGGAAACTCGGGCCGTCGAAATCCAGCGGATTCAGCGGCAGCGCCTGCAGCAGCGGCGCCACGGGGAGCAGGACCGCGGCGACGGCTGCGCGGCGCCAGTCGAGGCCGCGCAGCGAGGTTCGGGGCAACAGCCAGCTGCGGGCGAGATCGACGCGGCGGTAACGCGCCGGGCTCGCGGTGTAGTTCTGCGCGTCAGGCCAGTAATCGACGGCCGGCGGACCGAACCAGCGCTGATAGCTCGCGAGCGTCTCGGCGTACTGGTCATAGTGGCGCTTCGCCTGGTCGCGTCCGCCACGCGTCGGCTCGTGGTGAAGCGTCATGGCGAGCACATCCGGACAGAACCGCTGCCAGTAGTCGCGGCTGTAGGTCAGGTGCTGATGCCAGACCTCGTCGACGGCGTCGCTCGGACTGACCGGATGGCCGGCGACCGCAGCCAGGAAGCAGAAGCGCTTGTACTCGCGGATCGCGCCATCGGCATACGCCTCGCTCCAGCCGTGCTCGCGCGCGAGACGGCGCGCGAAGGTGAGGGCGCAGTCCGAGGTGCCGAAATCGTGCGCCGCCAGGCGCTGCCACAGTTCACGCTGCTGTTGCGACCACGTCGAATCGACATCCGTCATGACGGTCTCCGCTGGCCCGGGCAGCGCCACATTACCCTGCGCCGGCGACAAGCGAAACGCCGCGGCGTCGGCAGAGCGAACGCGCGGTCCCGGCGATCCCGGCAGTGAGGCGATTCTCAAATGCCGGCCTGAACCTATTGGCAGGAAACAAAAATACGAGTATCTTCGACCGCACTGTGTTTGCCTGGGTCACGGTAAATTGTGGCCTGATGCAGTTGATCCCTGGATCCGCTTCATCGATTCGCCCTGCTTGCTCCCTGCAACCTCAGTCTCGGTCCGGATGCACCGCGATCGTGATATCCCTAAATTGTTTCATGGAGTTAAGACATGTCGAATCGTCAGACTGGCACCGTTAAGTGGTTCAACGACGCCAAGGGCTTTGGTTTCATCACCCCGGAAAGCGGCGCTGACCTGTTCGTGCACTTCCGCGCGATCCAGGGCACCGGCTTCAAGACCCTTCAGGAAGGCCAGCGCGTGAGCTTCGTCGCCGTGCAGGGCCAGAAGGGCATGCAGGCCGACCAGGTTCAGGTCATCTGATCCAGCGGTCCAGATAGTTTGAAAAGAACCCCGGGTGGAAACGCCCGGGGTTTTTTCTTGGCCGGCTTTCGCGGAGCCGGTTTTTTCTTGCGTGCGTTCCGGCTAGCCTCGGCGCGTTACGGCGAACGTCGAAGGCTTCGACGTTCCCGCGGCGCAGTGATGCGCCGCCCGCGATCGGCGCGTCGGCGCCTGATCGGCGGTTCCACAAAAGGGGGGCTTCCGGATCATGTGGCGCGACGCGTACAAGAATCTCTATGTGCAGGTGCTCGTCGCCGTCGCGGTCGGCATCACGCTGGGTCATTTCGATCCGCAGCTCGGCGAACGCATGAAGCCGTTCGGCGACGGCTTCATCAATCTCGTGAAGATGGTCATCGGTCCGGTCATCTTCGTGACGATCGTCGTCGGCATGGCGCGCATGGGCGACCTGCGTCATTCCGGGCGCGTCGGACTGAAGGCGCTGATCTATTTCGAAGTGCTGACGACGCTCGCGCTCGTGATCGGTCTCGTCGTGGCGAACCTGGCGGAGCCGGGCACCGGCCTCGAGATCCACCCGGGCGATCTCGACCCGAAGAAAACCGCGAGCTATGTCGAGGCGGCCAAAGAGCAGTCGCTCGTCGCGTTCCTGCTCGGCATCATTCCCAAGAGCCTCGTGTCGGCGTTCGTCGACAACAACCTTCTGCAGGTGCTGCTGGTCGCCGTGCTGTTCGGCGTCGCGATGACGCAGTCGGGACCGGCCGGGCGGCGCGTGCTCGATCTGCTCGACGAACTCTCGCAGGTGCTGTTCAAGATCGTCGCGCTCGTGATGCGCGCCGCGCCGATCGGCGCGTTCGGCGCCATGGCGTTCGCGATCGGCAAGTTCGGGCTCGGCATGCTGGTGTCGCTGGGCTGGCTCATGCTCTGCGTCTACGCGACCTGCTTCGTGTTCGTGTTCGGTGTGCTTGGGCTCGTCGCGCGCTGGTCGGGCTTTTCGCTGTGGCGCTTCCTCGTCTACATCCGGCGCGAGATCGTGCTCGTCGCGGGCACGTCGTCGTCGGAGTCGGCGCTGCCGCGCCTGCTGCTGCGGCTGGAGCACGCCGGCTGCGACCGCTCGGTCGTCGGCCTCGTGCTGCCGACCGGCTATTCGTTCAATCTCGACGGCACCTGCATCTATCTGACGATGGCCTCGATCTTCATCGCCCAGGCCGTTGGCGCTGAGCTGACCCTGCATGACGAACTCGTGCTGCTCGGCGTGCTGCTGCTGACCTCCAAGGGAGCGGCCGGCATCACCGGCGCGGGCTTCACGACGCTGATCGCGACGCTCGGCGCGCTTGCGGGCAAGGTACCGGTCGAAGGCGTCGCGCTGGTGATCGGCGTCGACCGTTTCATGTCCGAGGCGCGCGCGATCACCAACGTGATCGGCAACGCCGTCGCCACGATGGTCGTCGCGCGCTGGGAGGGACTGCGCGACGACGCGAAGATGGAAGCCGCGTTCGCTGCCGGCCCGCAGGACGCGCTGCCGGAAACCGCGCCGGCACCGACTTGATAAGGCGTCATCGAGCCCTCATGCTGCGCCGCGTCGCCAACGTGCGCGTTGGCCTTCCCGCCCGAATCCGGGCGCCATTCCGAGAAATTCCCACATGCAGATTGCCGACCGCTGCGTCGCCGCGTTTCACTACACCCTGACCAACGACCAGGGCGAGATCATCGATTCGTCCGCCGGCCGCGAGCCGCTGACCTACCTGCACGGCTCCGGCAACATCGTGCCGGGTCTCGAACGCGAGATGAGCGGCAAGCGCGCGGGCGACACGTTCAATGTCGTCGTCGCTCCCGAGGAAGGCTACGGCGTCCATCACGACGGCCTCGTCCAGTCGGTGCCGCGCGCGGCGTTCCAGGGTGTCGATACGATCGAGCCGGGCATGCAGTTCCACGCCAACGGCCCGCAGGGTCCGATGACGGTGACGGTGACCGCGGTCGACGGCGAAACCGTGACGGTCGACGGCAACCATCCGCTGGCCGGCCAGGCGCTGCATTTCGCGATCGAAGTGACCGAGGTGCGCGAAGCGACCGCCGAGGAAGTCATGCACGGCCACGTGCACGGTCCGGGCGGCCATCACCACTGATCCGCGCCGCGGGCGAGCCGGCGATCCAACCACGACGAGGTGAAGCATGACAACGGCGTACGACTTTTCCGCGACGACCCTCGACGGCGACGAACAGTCGCTGAAGGCGTACAAGGGCAAGGCGCTACTGATCGTCAACGTCGCGTCGAAATGCGGTTTCACGCCGCAGTACACGGGACTCGAGGCGATGTACCGCAAGCACAAGGACGAGGGACTCGTCGTGCTCGGCTTCCCCTGCGATCAGTTCGGCCATCAGGAGCCCGGCGACGCCGACGAGATCCGCAATTTCTGTTCGCTGACCTACGACGTCAGCTTTCCGATGTTCGCGAAGATCGACGTCAACGGCGACAAGGCGCATCCGTTGTACAAATGGCTGAAAAGTGAAAAATCCGGCTTCCTCGGCACCGAGGGCATCAAGTGGAACTTCACGAAGTTCCTGATCGGCCGCGACGGCAGCGTCGTCAAGCGCTACGCGCCGACCGATACACCGGAAAAGATCGAGAAAGACATCGGCAGCGTGCTCGGCTGAAGCCGCGGACGCCGATGCATGACGACGAAGGCGGCCTCCGGGCCGCCTTCGCCGTTTGCGCGTCAGGCTTCGAAATCGGCGGCGAAGATCGGGTCGGGCGCGGTGATCGCGATCGGGCCGTTCATGCCGACGTGGTTCTCGCAATTGTAGTGCAGCGAATTCGGCGCGTCGGCCGGAACGACGAAGGTGATGTCGATGGTCCCGGTCGCGCCGTTGTTCGTCACCCCGTTGTCGTAGCGGAAATTCGGCCCGGGCGCATTGATCGTGTTGATGTTGAACGGGTGGATCGCACTGACGTTGTTGAGATGGAACACGTAGGTACCGCCGCGCTGCAGCGTCAGTGCCGGATTCGTCTGGCCGTTGATGGTCCACGAACTCGAACCGCCGGCGCTGACCTGGAATGTCTGCGTGACGCCGCCGCGCGTCGCGTTGCCGGCGGCCAGGGACGAAGCGCTCGCGGCGACGGCGGCGAGGGCGAGCACAGTGCGCAACAGGGTCATGGGCGGTTCTCCGGATGAACCGCGATTGTGCAAAAAGCCGGACGCCGCGCAAACGCCTGCGTATGCAGACCGTGACGGGCTGTGCAGGCGGCCGCCTCCGACCACGTTTTCTTGCGGCGCTTTCCGCGACACTGTCGCGTCGTCGGCGCACGAGGAGCGGGGAGTGACGGGAGGAGTGATCCGAATCGGGGCGATGACGCTCGCGTTCTGTGCGGCGACGTTCGCGGTACCGGCGGCGGCGCAGGAACCCGCGGTGCCGTTGCCGCGCGTCGTCGTGATCTCGCTCGGTGCCGGTGCGGCCGACGCGTTCGACGCACCGGCATCGGTCAGCGTCGTCGGGCTCGACGAGGTTGCCGTGCCCGCGGCAAATGCCGCCGCCGCGGTGGCCGGCGTGCCCGGCCTGCTCGCCCGCGAACGGCAGAACCAGGCGCAGGACACCCAGCTGTCGATCCGCGGCTTCGGCGCGCGATCGACGTTCGGCGTGCGCGGCCTGCGCCTCTACGCCGACAGCGTGCCGGCGACGATGCCCGACGGCCAGGGCCAGATCTCGCATTTCATGGCGTTCGCCGGCGAGCGCATCGAAGTGCTGCGCGGGCCGTTCTCGGCGCTCTACGGCAATTCCTCGGGCGGTGTCGTGCAGCTCTTCAGCGCCGACGGCGACGGCGCGCCGCAGGCGCGGCTGCAGAGCGTCGCGGGGGGCTACGGCAGCCGCAGCCATGCCGCGAGCGTGCGCGGCGGCGACGAGGCGTTGCGCTATCACGCGGCGGCGATGCGCAGCGAGAGCGACGGCTTCCGCCGGCACAGCGCCGCGCGCCGCGACGCGCTCAATCTGAAACTGCGCGTCGCCGTCGGCGATTCGGGCCGCCTCGATTTCATCGCGAATCGCTTCGATGCGCCGGATGCGCAGGATCCGCTGGGCCTCACGCGCGCCGAAATGCTCGCCGATCCGCGCGCGGCGACGCCGGTTGCCTTGCTCTACGACACGCGCAAGTCGGCGCTGCAGGAACAGCTCGGCGCGGTCTACGAGCAGGCGTTCGGCGAAGCGCATGCGCTGCGTGCCATGGCCTATGCCGGCCGTCGCGACGTCGAGCAGTTTCTCTCGGTGCCGCGCGCGGCGCAGGCGAGTCCGACCAGCGCCGGCGGCGTCGTCGATCTGACGAGCGACTACGGCGGCGGCGATCTGCGCTGGATCTGGCGCGGCGAGATCGCGCAGCGCGCGCTGACGCTCTCGACGGGCGTCGGCGTGGACACGCAGACGCAGCGGCGCCGCGGCTTCGAGAATTTCCTCGGCGACACGCTCGGCGTGCGCGGCGCGCTGCGGCGCGACGAGCGCAACACGGCACGCGCCGTCGATCGCTATCTGCAGGCGTCGTGGGCGCTCGAGGAACGCTGGTCGCTGCTGGCCGGCGCGCGGCGCAGCGCGATCCGCTACGAATCCGCCGACCGCTATGTGACTCCGGCGAATCCCGACGACGGCGGCCGGGCCGACTATGCGCAGACGACGCCGGTCGCCGGACTGAGTTTCGCGCCGCGCGCGAACGCGCGCGTCTACCTGTCGTTCGGCCGCGGTTTCGAGACGCCGACGTTCAACGAGCTGAGCTATCGCGCCGACGGCGCGGCCGGTCTCGCGTTCGACCTGAAGCCGGCGACGAGCCGCAACGGCGAACTCGGATTCAAGTGGCGCAGCGACGCCGGCGCCCGGATCGAGGCCGCGCTGTTTCGCGCCGATACCGACGACGAACTCGCGGTCGCACGCAACGTCGGCGGCCGCAGCAGCTTTCGCAATGTCGGCCGCGCGCGGCGCGAAGGCGCGGAATTCACGGCGGTCGTGCCGCTGCGCGAGCATGGGCAGTGGCAGCTCGCCTACACGCGGCTGTCGGCGACGTTCCGCGACACGTTCCCGATCTGCACGGCCGCCGGCTGCACCTCGCCCGATATGCTCGTGCCCGCGGGCACGCGCATTCCGGGCACGGTGCGCGATCAGTTGGCGAGCCGGCTCGACTGGCGCCGCGGCGACTGGAACGCCGCGGCGCAGGTCGTCGCAGTCGGCGACACGAGCGTCAACGACCGCGGCAGCCAGCGCGCGCCGGGCTACGGCCTCGTCAATCTCGAACTCGGCCGGCGCTGGACGTCGCGCGCCGGCGTGCTGAGCGCGTTCGCGCGCATCGACAACGCATTCGACCGCCGCTACGTCGGTTCGGTCATCGTCAACGAAGGCAATGCGCGCTACTACGAGCCCGGTCCCGACCGCACGCTGTCGGTCGGAGTGCGCTGGGATTCTTTTGCTCCGTAAAGAATTCAGATTTCAAAGTTGCTCGCGAAGATCGCGTCGGGATCGATGATCGTGATGCTGCCGTTCATCGCGGCGTGATTGCCGCAGTTGTAATGCAGCGAATCCGGCGCGCTGGCCGGCACGACGAAGGTGATGTCCGTGTCGCCGGTCGCGCCGTTGTTCGTGACGCCCTTGTTGTAGCGCGAGCCGCTGCCGGTCGTGTTGATCGTGTTGATGTTGAACGGGTGCACGCCGGCGACGCCGGTCAGGTCGAACACGTAGGTGCGGCCGCGCTCGAGCGTCAGCGGCCGGTTCTGCATACCGTCGATGGTCCAGGCCGAGAAACTGCCGGCGCTGACCGCGAACGTGGTCGTGCCGCCCTTGGGGGCGGCGACGGCGGACAGCGGCAAGGCGAGCAGGGCGAAGGCGAGCAGGCGAAAGCGAGTCATCGGAATTCCTCGTGGACTTGGTGAACGTGAGGGGTTCAGGGGAGTTCGAGCGTATTACGGCGTTTCGGCCCGAAAACGGGCACGCTGCAGCTTGACGGCGTGTCAAGCGCCGGCCGCGGACGCCGGACAAGCGTCCGGTTCCGGCGGCCGGCGCGAGTGCCGACAATGCGCGCCGCCGGCAGATCGGCGCGGAGGCAGACGGTGACGACAGGCGGCAGTGCGACGGCGGACAGCGGAGCCGGCCGTGTTTGACTTTCCTCCGGCGTTGCGTAGCGTGCGCGATCCCGAAGAACGCGCGGATGCGCCCATGTCCGAGGATTTCGCCGGCCTGCTGACCGTTTTCATGCGCCGCATCCGGGCGAGCGCCTCGGGCGTCGCGACCGAGATCGGCATGAGCCGCGAGGCGGTCAACAACTGGCGCCACGGCCTGTCGCTGCCGAACCGCAAGCATCGCCACCGGCTCGTGGACTGCGCGCGCTACCTGCGGCTCAGCGAAGCGGAGACCGACCGGCTGCTCGCGAGCGCGGGTTTCGAACCGGAATATCCGGTCGGCGGTCACGCGCCGGGCCAGCCCTATGCCGACTACATCGCCACGCTGTTCGAGCGCTTGCAGCGGCTCGCGCCGTATCCGATCCTGATGCTCTTGAGCCAGGCACATTGGGGCCAGCCGCCGTTTCGCGAAACGCTGCTCGCGACCGCACGCCAGCGCTACGGCGACGGCGCGGTGCTGCATGTGCGCCCGCCGCACAGCGCCGTGGCCGATTCGCGCGACTACTTCGCCGCGATCGGCGCGCAGTGCGGTTTCGCCGGCGTCGATTCGGATTTCGCGTTCGAGGCGGCGCTGGAGCGGCGTCTCGCGGCCGGCGAGCGCGTGTTCTGTCTCGTCAGCCGCTTCGAGCAGGGCGAGGCGCACCTGCGCGAGGCGCTGGCCGGCATCCTGCGCGGCCTCAGCGAGATGTACAGCGGGAAACTGCATCTGCTGCTCTGCGGCGGCGAGGCGCTCGCCGAGCTCAAGTATCAGAGTGGAGACCTGTCTTTGTTGAATATCGCGAGCGTGGAGCATTGGCCCGATCCCGGCCCGGCCGAGCTGCGCGCGCTTGCCTGCCGCGAGCTGCCGCCGGCGCAGGTCGACGCCGCGCTGCTGGGCCGGCTCGAGATCGACTGCGGCGGCCATCCGGCCCTGATCGACGAAGCCCTGCGCTGGCATGCGGCGAATACTCCCTGGAGCGGTCCCCAACTCGCTGAGTGCCTCGCGGGCAGCGCGCGGTTGTGGGAAGGCTTCGTGCCGCTGCTCGGCGAGGCCGAGGCGCGCACGCGCATCGAGGGCTGGCTTGCACAGGCCGCGCTCGGGCGGGCTCAGCCCTATCTGATCGACCGGCTCCTGCGGCGCCTGTTCTGGGCCAACCTCGTGACTGCGCGGCCCGGTGCCGACGGTCCGCAGCTGGAATGGCGCTGCGAGGCGGTGCGCCGCGCCGGCCGCCAGATCATCGCCGCGTGGAGCGACGCCGGCGCATGAGTCCGGCGACGAAGACCTGGCTGCGGCGCGGCGCGATCGCCGCGGCGGCGCTGTTTCTCGGCACGGCACTGCTGCTGCCGCAATGGAATCCGCTGGCCGGCCGCTTCGTTGCGAGCCCCGAGAACATGGCCTGGATTGCGAACGGCTGGAGCGAGCTGCAGAACGCGCGGCTGCGCATCAACGAACAGGTGATGGACACCGGCGAGTGGCCGACACGGCTCGACCGGCTCGACATCGAGCCGGCCGGCGAGATCTTCGAGCTGTCGCTGCGGCGCAACGAACTGGTCGGCACGCTGCGCGCGACGCCGCGCATCGACCGCAGCCTGCACGGTCTGAGCGTGGCCTATCGCTGGGATCCCCGCCAGCAGCTCTGGAGCTGCGCCGCCGGCGATCCGCCGATACCGGCGCGCTACCTGCCGCTGAACTGCCGCGCGGAAGAAGCTTCGGTGTTCGAGACCGTGCGCTGGCTCGTCGTCGTGCTCGTGCTCAGCGTGATCGCGCTGGTCGGCCTCGGCGCGCTACTGATCTGGCGGCATCCGCTGATCGCGCCGATCCAGCGCGATCCGGCGCGCCTGCGGCGCACGCCGCTCGTGCAGCTGCCGCGCATCGATGCGACGCTGGGCTGGCTGCGCCGGCGCGACGCGACGCTGGCCGCGGCCGGCGTCGATGCGGCCGACTGGAGTGACGCGCTGCGCTATCCGCGGATGGGCGGCGCGGCGCAGTCCGCGGCGCTCGCGCTGCGCGTCGGTGCACGCAGCGCGCCGGCGACCGGCTGGGAACTGCCCGGCGAAGTCTATGAGTGGACGTTTTCCAGCGAGATGCCGGTGTCGCTGGAGCGCTGCCTGATCTGGCTGCCGGGTGCGGGGCTCGACGGCGCCCAGCTCGTACGCCTGCTGCGGCCCCTGCAGAGCGGCGTGGACGTGCTGCTGGTGTTGCCGCCGTCGGCAGCGGCGGAAACGGCGCTGCGCGGACTCTGTGCCGACCGCACGAACCTGTTCGTCTGCATCGCGCAGGAGGCGCAGACCGCCTGGCTGCTCGCGCGCGACGCGCTGCCGGTGTTGCTGCGCACGATGGCGCGGCAGCTGCGGCTTTCGCGCATCTCGCCGTATCAGACGCGCGGCGGCATCGCGCGCGCGTCGTCGTTCTTCGGCCGCGAGAGCCTGCTTTCGCGCGTGGTGCAGCGCGAACCGTCGAACTACCTGCTGATCGGCGGACGCCAGCTCGGCAAGACCAGCCTCATGAAGGCGATCGAGCGGCGCCTGCGCGAGCACCCGAATATCGCCTGCGTCTACGTCGTGCTGCGCGATCAGCGCCTGCTGCCGCGGCTCGCGGCGCAGTGCGGGCTGCCGCTCGATGCGGATCTCGAAACGATCGTCGCGTCGCTGCAGCGCCAGCACGGCGGCAAGCGCCTGCTGCTGCTGATCGACGAGGCCGATCCGTTCTTTCGCGCCGACGCGGCGCGCGACTATGCCGAACTGTCGGCGATGCGCGCGCTCTCGGAAGAAGGGCGCTGCCATTTCCTGCTCGCCGGGTTCTGGGATCTCTATGCCGCGGCCGCGCTGGACTACCAGTCGCCGCTGCGCAATTTCGGCGACGTCATCAGTGTCGGCGGGCTCGAAGTCGAGGCCTGCCGCGAACTCGCGACCGTGCCGCTCGCGGTGCTGAATCTGCGCTTCGCTGACGCCGCGCTGGTCGAGCGCATCGTCGAGCAAAGCGGGCGCCGCGCGAACCTCGTGGCGATCCTCTGCCAGGAATGCCTCGAGGCGCTGGACCGCGGCGGCAGCGTGGTCGAAGCGGCCGACGTCGAGCGCGCACTGGCCTCGCAGGCCGTGCTCGACGCGCTCGCGGGCTGGGGAAGGCTCAGTCACGACGAGCTGGCGTCGCGGCTCGATCGCATCGTCGTCTACCGCGTGGCGGGGCAGGGCGGGACGCGTCTGGCCGACATGGTCGAGCTGCTGCGGCCGCATGCCGACATCGACGTCGAAACGCTGCGCCGTTCGTTCTCGCGGCTGCAGCTGGCCTATGTGCTGGAACGCGACGGCGAGCATTTCCGCTTCGCCGTGCCGCTGTTCGCACGCCAGTTCGAAGCGACCGAAATCCCCGTGCTGCTGGCCGAGGAACTGCGCCGCCTGCGCTGAGCGGCCGGATACCCGCGGAAAACCGCGCGCGGAACGTAAAAAACCGCCAGAAACAAGGGGTTCCGGCGCATTTCCGGCGCCGTTCCGTGGTATGCTCGCGCGTTATTTCGGCGCCCGTCCGCACCGGCCGGGCCGCATGGCAGCAAGCGTCAGAACCCTGGAATCCCGATGGCGGAACTAGCCAAAGAAGTCATACGCGTCAATATCGAAGACGAGATGCGGCAGAGCTACCTCGATTACGCCATGAGCGTGATCGTCGGCCGCGCCCTGCCGGACGTTCGCGACGGTCTGAAACCGGTGCATCGCCGCGTGCTGTTCGGCATGTACGAAGTCAACAACTTCTGGAATCGCCCGTACGTCAAATGCGCCCGCATCGTCGGCGACGTCATGGGTAAATACCATCCGCACGGCGACTCCTCGATCTACGACACGCTCGTGCGCATGGCGCAGGACTTCTCGCTGCGCTATCCGCTGATCGACGGCCAGGGCAACTTCGGTTCGATCGACGGCGACGCCGCCGCGGCGATGCGCTACACCGAATGCCGCCTCGACCGCATCGCTTCCGAACTCACCGCGGACATCGACAAGGAAACCGTCGATTTCCAGCCGAACTACGACGAAAAGGAATTCGAGCCGACGGTCCTGCCGACGCGCGTTCCGAACCTGCTCGTCAACGGCTCCGCCGGCATCGCCGTCGGCATGGCGACGAACATTCCGCCGCACAATCTCACCGAAGTCATCGATGCGACGGTCGCGCTGATCGACGATCCGTCGCTCGGCATCGAAGACCTGATGCGCTTCGTCGTCGGTCCGGACTTCCCGACCGCCGGCATTATCAACGGCGCTTCCGGCATTGTGGAAGCGTATAGAACCGGGCGCGGCCGCATCCTGATCCGCGCCAAGACCGAGATCGAGACCGAAGCCAACGGCCGCGAGACGATCGTGGTCACCGAGCTGCCGTACCAGGTCAACAAGGCCCGCCTGATCGAGAAGATCGCCGAGCTGCACAAGGAAAAGAAGATCGAAGGCATCGCGCCCGACGGCCTGCGCGACGAGTCCGACAAGGACGGCATGCGCATCGTCATCGAAGTGCGCAAGGACACGATGGCCGACGTGCTGCTGAACAATCTGTTCCAGCAGACCCAGCTGCAGGTCACCTTCGGCATCAACATGGTCGCGCTGGTCGACGGCCAGCCCCGTCTGCTGAGCCTCAAGGAAATCCTCGAGGCGTTCATCCGTCATCGCCGCGAAGTCGTCACGCGGCGCACGATCTTCGAACTGCGTAAGGCGCGCGCCCGCGCGCACATCCTCGAAGGCCTGACCGTCGCGCTCGCGAACATCGACGAGATGATCGAGCTCATCAAGACGTCGGAATCGCCGCAGGTCGCGCGCGAGCGCATGCTGGCCAAGCGCTGGGAGCCGGGCCTCGTGCGCGCGCTGCTCGACGCCGCGGGCGCCGACGCGTCGCGTCCGGAAGATCTCGATCCGAACGCAGGACTGCGCGCGGACGGCTACCAGCTGTCCGACGTGCAGGCCAAGGAAATCCTCGAGATGCGCCTGAACCGCCTGACCGGGCTGGAACAGGACAAGCTCACCGATGAATACAGGCAGCTGCTCACGGCGATCCAGGGTCTCATCGAGATCCTGTCCGATCCGGCCGTGCTGCTCGCGCTGATCCGCGGCGAACTCGTCGAGATCCGGGACGCCTACGGCGATGCGCGCCGCACGGTGATCCAGCACAGCCAGGAAGACCTCGACGTGCTCGATCTGATCGAGCCCGAAGACGTCGTCGTCACGCTGTCGCACACCGGCTACGTGAAGCGCCAGCCGATCAGCACGTATCGCGCGCAGCGCCGCGGCGGCAAGGGCCGCTCGGCGACGGCGGTCAAGGAAGAAGACTTCGTCGCGCAGGTCTGGATCGTCAACACGCACGACACGCTGCTGACGTTCACGAGCGCGGGCCGCGTGTTCTGGCAGAAGGTCTACCAGATTCCCGACGCGGGCCCGAACTCGCGCGGCAAGCCGATCGTGAACCTGCTGCCGCTCGAACCGGACGAAAAGATCCAGGCCGTGCAGTCGGTGCGCGAATTCCCGGTGGACCGCTACGTGTTCTTCGCGACGCGCCAGGGCACGGTCAAGAAGACCTCGCTCGCCGACTACTCGCGCCCGCGCACGAACGGCATCCGCGCGATCGATCTCGACGAAGGCGACGGCCTCGTCGGCGTCGCGCTGACCGACGGCACGCGCGATGTGCTGATGTTCGCGTCCAACGGCAAGGCCGTGCGCTTCGCCGAGGACGAGGTGCGCCCGATGGGCCGCGTCGCTCACGGCGTGCGCGGCATGCGGCTGACCGACGGCGCCGAGGTCGTCTCGCTGATCGCCGTCGACGGCGAGGGCGACATCCTCACGGCGACCGAGCGCGGCTACGGCAAGCGCACGCCGCTGGAGGAATACCCGCGCAAGGGCCGCGGTACGCAGGGCGTCATCGCGATCCAGTGTTCGGGCCGCAACGGCGCGCTCGTGGCGGCGGTGCAGCTCGACGACGCGCACGAGCTCATGCTCGTGTCGAACCAGGGCACGCTCGTGCGCACGCGCGCGGCGGAGATCGCACGCGTCGGCCGCAACACGCAGGGCGTCACGCTGATCCGCCTGCCGGACAGCGAGGCGCTGACGAGCGTGGTCGGTCTTGCCGCGATCGTCGGCGACGACGACGTCGATGCGGACGACGCGAGCGGCAGCGATGCGTCCGTCAGCCCGGCCGACGCACCGCCGGAAACACCGGCCGCGGACAGCGACGCATCGTCCGATGGTTCGCCGGTCGACTGAGCTTCACGACGTCCGGAATGAAAAAACCCGCGGCTTTAAGCCGCGGTTTTTTTTCTGAGGGACCGGCGGCTCAGGCACCGAGCGTGTCGAGCATGGCCTGCGCGCTGGAAACCTTGAATTCGCCGGGCGATTCGACGTTCAGCGCCTTGACGACGCCGTCCTCGGCGTACAGCGCGAAGCGCTTGGAGCGCACGCCCATGCCGAACGCGCTCGCGTCCATTTCGAGGCCGAGCGCGCGGGCGAGGTTCGCATTGCCGTCGGCCAGCATGATGAGCTGCTCGGGCACGTTCTGGTCCTGAGCCCAGGCCTTCATGACGTAGGCGTCGTTGACCGCCATGCAGGCGACGTCGATGCCGCGACTGTGGAACTTTTCGAAGTTCTCCACATAGCCGGGAAGGTGCTTGGCCGAGCAGGTCGGGGTGAACGCACCCGGCACCGAGAACAGCACGACCTTGCGGCCGGCGAAGATCTCGTCCGTGCTGATGGCCTGGACGCCGTCCTTGAGCACGTTGAGCGTGGCCGACGGAATGCGGGTGCCGACGGAAATGGTCATGCGAAACCTCGTTTGCGGGGGGGGGG
>NZ_DATIGT010000204.1:0-32454 GCF_035481375.1 Tahibacter sp. | reverse complement strand
CCGTTCGCCACCGGGAACTCGAAGCCGCCGATCGGTTCCCCGACCGTGTACATGAGCCGCTGCTTGCCGACCCAGGTGAACGACACGATGTCGTCCATGCGCGGCGTGATGCGCGTCGCCTTCATGTCGCTCAGGCGCATGATCGCGAGCGAACGGCGATTGTCGACGACGGCGTCGGCGGCGATGTACTCGCCGTCCGGAGAAATCTTGACGCTGGAGTACTGGACGTGGCGCGCGAAATCGGCGAGCGGCACTTCGGCCTGCGCGCCCGCGGCACCCATCATCATGGCCAGGCCGGCGGCCAGGCGACGGATCGACATGGAAAACTCCTTGGCTGGATTGCGGCGGCGGCCCCCGTGACCGCGCCGTGACTCGTAACGCCCTTCACTGGAACGTCGCCGCCGGAACTCTCAGGCGCCGCGTCCCGCCACCATGCCGTTTGTGACCTGGGGCAGGCCACAGGTCAATCGGGAAACCGTGCGCAACCGGATCACCGGATGTCAGTTCCGAGCCGCACGTCCGTAGCGATCCTCGAGCCGCACGATGTCGTCCTCGCCGAAATAGTCGCCGCACTGGACTTCGATCAGATGAATGTCCTCGGCGGTCGGATTCTCGAGCCGGTGCAGCGTGTCGATCGGGATGTAGGTCGATTCGTTCGCGTTGAGCAGGAATTCGCGTTCGCCGACGCGCACCCTGGCCGTGCCTTTGACGACGGTCCAGTGCTCGCTGCGGCGATGATGCTTCTGCAGGCTCAGCACGTGGCCGGGCTTCACGACGAGGCGCTTGACCTTGCAGTCGTCGGCGTCCTCGAGAACCGTGTAGCTGCCCCAGGGACGGTGCACGGTCTGATGGAACGCGGCCGCGTCGTGCTTGTCGGCGCGCAGCCGGTCGACGACGAGCTTGACCTGCTGCGCGCGGTCCTTGTCGGCCACGAGCACGGCATCGTCGGTGTCGACGATGACGAGATCCTTGATGCCGACCGCGGCGACCATGCGCTTGTCGCTCTGGATGTAGCAGTTGCTGCTCTCGATCAGGATGGCCTGGCCGCGCACGCGATTGCCCTGTTCGTCGGACTCGGCTTCGAGTTCGCTGACCGCCTTCCACGAACCGATGTCGCTCCAGTCGAAGGTCGCGGGCACGACGGCGCGGCGCGGCGCGTGTTCCATCACGGCGTAATCGATTGAGATGTCGCGCTGCGCGAGGAACGCCTCGCGCGCGTATTCGATCGGACTGTCGAAACTGACCGCGCTGGCCTGGCAGGCGCGCGCGGCGGCCAGTATCTCGGGACAGGCCTGCGCGGCCGCGTCGAGCAGCGCGTCGGCGCGGAAGCAGAACATGCCCGAGTTCCAGACGTGATCGCCGGCGGCGAGATAGCCCTCGGCAACCTCGCGCCTGGGCTTTTCGACAAACGCTGCGACTTCGCGGCCTTCGCGGCCGGCGATCGCGTCGCCGAGACGGATGTAGCCGAAGCCGGTTTCCGCATGCGTCGGCACGATGCCGAACGTCGCGAGCCAGCCGTCCTCGGCGAGTTCGCGCGCACGGCGCACGTCGGCGGCGAAGCGGTCGAGCTCGCGGATCAGGTGATCGGCCGGCAGCACGAGCAGCACGGCATCGGGGGACAGATGTGTCACCGCGTACTGCGCCGCGAGCAGGATCGCCGGCGCCGTGTTGCGTCCCGCCGGTTCGAGCAGGAACGGCAGGCGGTCGAGATCGGCGTGCGGATGCGTCGCGTATTCGTCGCGCGTCAGGAAATAGTAGTCGCGGCCGGTCACAGTCAGCACGTTGCCGCCGTCGGCGACCGACAGCGCGCGATCGAGCGTCTTGTAGAGCAGCGATTCGCCGTCGGCGAGCCGCATGAACGGCTTCGGATAGGCGCTGCGCGACACTGGCCAGAGCCGCGTGCCGGCGCCGCCGGAAAGGATTACGGGAATCAGCATGAGCAGTGGTCCATCGAAAGACTCGGACGCGCAGTCGCGCGGGATGCCTCGCAAGAATCCGCGTCGACGTTTTTCGACGCATCCCTCACGCGAGTTCGCCGATGACGTCGCGCAGGCCCTGCCGCCAGTGCGGCAGCGAAAGGCCGAACGTGTCGCGCAGCCGGCGCGTGTCGAGCACGGAATACGCCGGCCGGCGCGCCTTGGTCGGATAGTCGGCCGTCGCGATCGCGGCGACCTCGGGAATGCGCTCGATCAGCCCGGCGGCGTGCGCGAGCGCGAAGATCTCGCCGGCGAATTCGTGCCAGCTGCACTCGCCGGCACTGACGAGGTGATAGTGGCCGGACTGCGCGCGGCGCGTCTCGCGTGCGAGCGGCAGCCAGCGCGCGAGTGCGAGCGCCGTGGTCTGCGCGATCAGCCGCGCCGGCGTCGGCGCACCGCGCTGGTCGGCGACGATGCCGAGACGGTCGCGCTCGCGCGCGAGCCTGAGCATGGTGCGCAGGAAATTTCCGCCGCGCGCGCCGTAGACCCATGCGGTGCGGAAATTCAGGAATTCGGCGCCGCTCGCGGCGAGCGCCTGTTCGCCGGCGAGCTTGGAGCGGCCGTAGGCGCCGAGCGGCGCAGTCGCGTCGTCCTCGCGATAGGGCCGCGTGCCCTGCCCGTCGAAGACGTAGTCGGTCGAGTAGTGCACGACGGCCGCGTCGTGCGCCGCGGCCCAGGCGCCGAGGATGCCGGGCGCATCGCCGTTGGCCTGCTGCGCGAGGGTTTCCTCGTCTTCGGCGCGATCGACCGCGGTATGCGCGGCGGCGTTGACGATGAGCTGCGGTGCGACGCGGTCGCAGAGCGCACGCAGCGCCGCGGCATCGTGGAAATCGGCGCGCTCGCCCGCGATGCCGCCGGGCAGCGTGCCGCTGCGCGTCGCGGCGACGACGTCGCCGAGCGGCGCGAGGCTGCGCTGCAGTTCGAAGCCGACCTGGCCGTTGGCGCCTAGGAGAAGGATCTTCACGACGTCGCGTTCGGAGTGTGGAGGAGTGAGAAAAATAGAGAAAGCGCAGGTGGCGTCACACGGCCTCGTAGACCGGCAGGCGGTCTTCGGCGACGTCGGCGAGGAACGGCGCCTTTTCGTCCTTGGCCGACAGCAGCGGCGCGCTGACCGGCCAGTCGATCGCGATCGCCGCATCGTTCCAGCGGATGCCGGCGTCGGCCTTGGCGTCGTAGACGTTGGTGCACTGGTAGGCGAAGGTCGCGAACTCCGACAGCACGACGAAGCCGTGCGCGAAGCCTTCCGGCACCCAGAAATGGCGGTGGTTGTCGGCCGACAGGATCACGCCCGCGTACCGGCCGAACGTCGGCGAACCGCGGCGGATGTCGACGGCGACGTCGTAGACCTCGCCCTCGACGACGCTGACGAGCTTGCCCTGCGGATTGGGCCACTGGTAGTGCAGCCCGCGCAGTACGCCCTGCGCCGAGCGCGACACGTTGGCCTGGACGAAGCGCAGGTCGAGCCCGGCCGCCTTGAATTTTTCCGCGTTGTAGCTTTCGTAGAAAAAGCCGCGCGCGTCGCCGAACACCGCCGGCTCGATCACGACGCAGCCCGGCAGGCGCGTTTCGACGACCTTCACGGCGCGACTCCGTGTTCGGCGATCTGCAGCAGGTAGCGGCCGTAGCCGTTCTTGGCGAGCGGCCTGGCGAGCGAACGCAGCTGGTCGGCGTCGATCCAGCTGTTATGGAACGCGATTTCCTCGGGGCAGCAGACCTTGAGTCCCTGGCGGTTCTCGATGGTCTCGATGTAGTTCGAGGCTTCGACGAGCGAGTCGTGCGTGCCGGTGTCGAGCCAGGCATAGCCGCGGCCGAGCTTTTCGAGCATCAGCGAGCCGTCTTCGAGGTAGCAGCGGTTCAGATCGGTGATTTCGAGTTCGCCGCGTGCCGAGGGCTTGAGGCTGCGCGCATAGTCGACCGCGCGGCCGTCGTAGAAATACAGGCCGGTCACGGCGTAGTTCGACTTCGGCGCGGTGGGCTTCTCCTCGAGGCCGACGACGCGGCCCGAGGCGTCGAACTCCGCGACGCCGTAGCGTTCCGGATCGTGCACGTAGTAGCCGAACACCGTCGCGCCCTGCGTGCGCGCGGCCGAGCGCCGCAGCACGTCGGTGAAGCCGTGGCCGTAGAAGATGTTGTCGCCGAGGATCAGGCATGACGGATCGGTGCCGACGAAATCGGCGCCGATGTGATACGCCTGCGCCAGACCGTCCGGCGAGGGCTGCGCGGCGTAGCTGATCGACAGGCCCCACTGCGAACCGTCGCCGAGCAGCTGGCGGAACAGCGCCTGCTCGTGCGGCGTGTTGATGACGAGCACGTCGCGGATGCCGGCGAGCATCAGCACGCTCAGCGGGTAATAGATCATCGGCTTGTCGTAGACCGGCAGCAGCTGCTTGCTGACGACCTGGGTCAGCGGATAGAGCCGCGTGCCGGAACCACCGGCGAGAATGATGCCTTTCTTCGTCGTCACGTTCGTCGTCCTGCGTTGCCGTCCTGCCTGAAGGCGCGCGCGGCGCCCGATACCCCCAATCTGCGCTCAGACTCCGCCGAGGCGCTCCATGCGATAGCTGCCGTCGAGCACGCGGCCGCACCAGGGCTGGTTGTCGAGGTACCAGTCGACCGTGCGCGCGATGCCGCTCTCGAAGGTTTCCTGCGGCGCCCAGCCGAGTTCGCGCTGCAGCTTGCTCGAATCGATCGCGTAGCGGCGGTCGTGGCCCGGGCGGTCCTTGACGTAGGTGATCAGGCTTTCGCGGCGGCGGCCGTCGGCGAGCGGGCGGCGCTGGTCCAGAAGTCCGCAAATGGTCTTTACCACATGGATATTTTCGCGCTCGGAATCGCCGCCGACGTTGTAGACCTCGCCGGTGCGACCGGCTTCGAGCACGCGCTGGATCGCGCGGCAGTGGTCGCGCACGAACAGCCAGTCGCGCACGTTGCGGCCGTCGCCGTAGACCGGCAGCGGCTCGCCCGCGAGCGCCTTCTGGATCATCAGCGGAATGAGCTTTTCGGGAAACTGATACGGACCGTAGTTGTTCGAGCAGTTCGTCGTCAGCGTCGGGAAGCCGTAGGTGTGGTGGAACGCGCGCACGAGGTGGTCGGAGGCGGCCTTGGACGCCGAATACGGCGAATTCGGCGCATACGCGGTTTCTTCGGTGAACTTGCCGACCGGGCCGAGCGAGCCGTAGACCTCGTCGGTGGACACGTGCAGGAAGCGGAAGCCGTCCTGGCGCTCGAGCGGCAGGCCGCGCCAGTAGGCCAGCGAGCGTTCCAGCAGGTTCAGCGTGCCGACGACGTTGGTCTGGACGAATTCGGCCGGGCCGTCGATGGAACGGTCAACATGCGACTCGGCCGCGAAATTCACGACGGCGTCGGGTTCGTGCTCGGCGAGCAGCGTCTCGATCAGCGCGCGGTCGCCGATGTCGCCCTGCACGAAGACGTGGTCCGGATGGCTGCGCAGCGGCGCCAGCGTGTCGAGGTTGCCGGCATAGGTCAGCTTGTCGAGGTTGACCACGCGGAAACCGCCCTGGCCCAGCAGATCAAGCACGAAGTTGCCGCCGATGAAGCCGGCGCCACCAGTCACGAGCAGGGTTTTCATGCGTCAGGGTCGCTCCAGATTGCCCGATACGGCCGGGAAACGCCGGCCGCAGAGCCCGAAAGCGTACCAGAAGGCCGTCCGGGCCGCCCCGCGACGGCGTCTCGGCGCACCGCCCGGACGCTGCCGACTGTCAGGTCCGGCGGCCTGACTGCGTATTCCGCTCCCGACCACTCATCCGGAACCCCTCATGCGCCGTATCACGTTGCTGCTGCTCGCTCTTTCCGCCCTGCCCGGCGCTGCCGTCGCCGCCGAACAACTCGATGCGACATACCGTGTGACCAGCAACGGGCCGATCAGCTTCAGCGCGGTCGCGCTGCTGCCGCTGCCGGGTGGGCGCCTGGTCGAAGTGGTCCAGTGGCCGACCCAGTCGGGGGTCTGCGGCGATACCGCCTGCATCGGCCTGAGGTTCTGGGACGCCAACACGAATCTGATCGGCACGGCGCGGGTCAAGGCAGCGGCACTGCAGTCGGTCAAGGCGGCGACGGTCGACGGCCGCGGCCGCATTGTCGTCGTCGGCAGCTATCAGGGGGCCGGCGCCGACGGCATCGACTTCGGCATCGTGCGCTTCAATACCGACGGCAGCGACGACACGAGCTTCGCCGGCGATGGCGGCACCGTCGTCAATTTCGGCCTCGGGCAATCCAACGACGATTATCCGACCGCCGTCGCGGTCGATCGCGACGACAACATCGTCGTCGTCGGCTCGGTGCAGCGCTCCACGGCCGGGGACACCGATATGGGCATCGCGCGGCTGCGCGCGTCCGACGGCGCGCTCGACACGACCTTCAGCGGCGACGGCAAGAACCAGGTGTTCTTCGATCTCGGCCCGAACCTGCGCATCGATCAGGCCAACGCGGTGGCCGTGCGCAACGACCGCAAGATCGTGCTCGGCGGCATCGCGCTCGACAGCGGGATCTCGCGGACCCGGCCGGTCATGGCGCAGCTCAACGCCGACGGCACGCTGGACACGAGTTTCTGTTCGCCGACCTGCTCGCTCAATGCCGGCTACGACACGATCCACACCGGACGGCGCGTCTACTACTTCGGCACGCTGTCGGCGCATTCGGACGAGATCCTCGGCATCGACGTCGCCGGCAACAACGACATCGCGATCGTCGGACACACCTTTGCCGACGACGGCTCGAACCGCCGCGCCGCGCTCGCGCGCTTCAACGCCGCCGGCAGCCAGCTTTCGGAGCGCATCGAAGCGGGTCTCGGCGACAACGGTTCGTTCCGCGACGTGCGCTTCGCCGACGGCAACGGCACGCGCATGATCGCCGCGGGCGTCAGCGGTCCCGGCTCGAACTATTTCCTGGCGCAGGCATTCACGGCGACGTCGCAACCCGATGCCACCTATGGCAACTGCCTGACGAACAACAGCGGCTTCTGCTTCATCGGCGGCTCCGGCATCGGCGACGACGGTCCAAACGAGGCCGGCCAGCTGCATCTCGACGCGCGCGGCCGGCCGCTGTTCATGGGCCGGTATTTCACGGACGGCGTCACGCGCGGCCAGATCCTCTCGCAGCGCATCACGAACACGACGGGACCGCTGCCGGATCGCATCTTCCGCCAGGGCTTCCAGTGACCGCGACGCCGCGCCGGTCTCAGCCGCGCGCGGCAGCCGCCGGCAGGCCCGGCACGACGCGCGCGAGCAGCGCGTCGAGCAGCGGATCGAGCAGCCCGCGGCCGCGCAGTCCGTCGCGCCACATCGGCGGAATGCCGGCCAGCCCGTAGCGCAGGCCGGCGATGCCGCCGGCCACCGCAGCCGTCGTGTCGGTGTCGTTGCCAAGCGCGATGGCGGCGCGCACGGTGTCGGCGTAGTTCGTCTCGCGGTCGAGCGCATGGCGCGCCGACCACAAGGTGTCGACGACATAGCCGCTGCCGCCGACCTGCTGCGCGCGGCGCGGGTCGAGCACGATGTCGATTTCCAGAACGGGAAAAATGGACGGATCGGCGTGGCGGCGCAGGCTTTCCTCGGCCGCGGTCCAGGCGTCCATGTGCCCGCTCAGTTCCGCGCGGGCCCAGAGGCAGTAGAACCCGCAGGCGATCTGCGCACGCACGTGCGCGTGCGTCGGCACGGACTGCCACGCGGCCATCTGCATCAGCGCCGCATCGTCGGCGTCGTGCCACAGCGCGAGCGGCAGCACGCGCATCAGCGAGCCGTTGCCGTTGCGGCGTTCGTCCGCCGGCGACGCTGCGGTCGGCGCCGCGCCGGAACGCAGTGCGTTCAGCGCCTGCAGCGTCTGCAGGCCGACGTCGAACACCCTGCCGTCGACCGCGAGATAGCCGTCGTCGTACCAGTTCACGAGCCGGCGCGAGAAATCGCCGAGGTCGAAACCGCCGCACTCCAGCAAGGAGGCGAGCAGGCACAGCGCCTGCGCGCCGTCATCGGACCAGGTGCCCGGCGGCACGCCCGCATGCGCGCGGCGGAACCCCGGCGGCGGATCGAAGGCGATGTCGGCGAATGGCGGCAGCTCGGCCGCCGGATGAAATTCGTAGGGAACGCCGAGCGCGTCGCCGACGAGCAGGCCGACGAGTCCGCCGGCGATCCGGTCACGGCGCTGCGCGTCTTCCGGCGAGAAGCGTGCCGCGGGCTCCGGCACGTCAGGGTCGTCCGTCAGGTCCATCGCCGCGCGCTCCGGCCGTTGCCGCGTCGCCGCGGCGGCGTGCTTCGATCGCCGCGGCGCCACAGTTCACTGGATTGCAAAGTAAAAATCAGAACGGAATGTCGTCGTCGTCGAAACCGGTGTTCTGCACCGGCTGCGGCGCGCCGCGCTGCGGTGCGGACTGCGGGCCGCGCGCGGGACCGCGCTCGCCGCCGCCGCTGCGGGAACCACCGCCTTCGTAGCCGCCGCCACCGCGGGAACCGCCGCCTTCATAGCCGCCGCCGCGCGAGCCGCCTTCCATGTCGCCGCCGCCGGGACGGCCGCCGAGCATCTGCATTTCCGCGGCGACGATGTCGGTCGAATAGCGCTTGACGCCGTCTTTCTCGTATTCCTCGGTCCGCAGCGAGCCTTCGATGTAGACCTGCGAGCCTTTCTTCAGGTATTCGCCGGCAATCTCGGCGAGGCGGCCGAAGAACTTGACCCGGTGCCACTCGGTCTTTTCCTTCTGTTCGCCGGTCTGCTTGTCCTTCCACGATTCGGACGTGGCGACGCTGATGGTCGTGACGGCCATGCCGCCGGCGCTGTAGCGCGTTTCCGGGTCCTTGCCCACGTTGCCGACGAGAATGACTTTGTTGATGCCGCGTGCCATGAAGATTCCTTGATTGCAGACGGCCCTGAGCGGGCCGGATAGGGCGGGAACGATAGCATGCGCCCCGTCGCAGACCGCAGGATCCGGCCGCGGCGTGGCCTCGGAATCGTCCGAAATCCGCGGCGGCGGCAGCGCCGGAACCGGCGGACTCAGCGGCAGCGGCGCCGCTCGATGCGGTTGCGGCCGCCGCGCTTGGCCGCATAGAGCGCGCGGTCGGCCGCGGCGACGAGCGCCGTCGCGTCGCGGTCCGGGCGCGGCCGCGTCGCGCTGACGCCGATGCTGACCGTGACGAAGGGCATCAGCGGCGAGGCGCGGTGCGGCATGCGCCGCTCGACGACGCGCAGGCGGACCGCCTCGGCGATGCGGGCCGCCTCGGCGAGTCCCGTGGCCGGCAGCAGCACGGCGAGTTCCTCGCCGCCGTAGCGCGCGACCTGCCGGTCGCGCGTGCGGACCGTGTCGCGGCAGATCTGCGCGAGCGTGCGCAGGCAGTCGTCGCCGTGTGGATGGCCTTCGTTGTCGTTGAGCAGCTTGAACCAGTCCGCGTCGAGCAGCAGCAACGCGAGCGGCAGGCCCGCGGCCGCCGCGCGCGCCCAGGTCTCGTGCAGATTCAGGTCGAACGCGCGCCGGTTCGCCGCGCCGGTCAGGCCGTCGACGAGCGAGAGTTCGCGCAGCCGCTGGTTCGCCGCCTCGAGATCGCGCACCACGCTCGCGAGATGGATCGCGCCGGCGATCTGCGTGGCGACCGCGTCGAAGGTCGCGCGCACCGGTGCGGTGAAGAAGTCGCGCTCGATGCTTTCGAGATTCAGCACGCCGAGCAGGCGGCGCCGGTGCCGGATCGGCACGAGGTATTCCGAACGCACGTTCGGGTGTCCCGGCAGGTAGTCGGGATCGTTGTCGGTGTCCTCGATGAGCTGCGCCGCGCCCGTGCGTGCGCAGCGTCCCGATGCGCCTTTCGTGACCGGCCAGGCGCCGGGCGCCACCGGCGCCAGCAGCAGGTCGCCGGCCCAGACTTCGCCGACGAAACAGTCGCCCGCTTCGTCGAGCAGCAGGATGCTCGCGATCTGCACGGGCAGTTGCCGCACGAGGCAGTCGACGATGCATTGCAGGGTCTGTTCGAGGCCGTCCGCGTCGAGCGCTTCGCGCGACACCTGCGCGAGGATTTCCGCGAGCAGCGCGCGGCGACCGAGTTCGTCCGCTCCGGTCCAGGACAGGCCGGCGGTCGGTGCGGTCGCGGGGAAATGCGGATTTCCGGGCATGGAGCCCCCTCGTCGCGGCAGTGTACCGTCGTCCCCCGCCGCGCTGCGCTGCGCCGATGGCGCATACCGGAGGCGACCGCCCCGCCCCTGCGGCGTCGCGCCGCGGCACCAGCCGGTGCCGCAGGTGGCCGCTATAATCGGCGCCCTGCCCGTACGAGTCTTCCGTCCCGATGCCCAGCGCCGCCGCGGCTCCGTCGCCCGTCATTTCCGATTTCGCCGCCGTCCAGGCTCTGGCCCGGCCCGACATGCAGGCCGTGGACACGCTGATCCGGACACGACTGTCCTCCGACGTCGTCCTCATCAACCAGGTCTCCGCGCACATCGTCGGCGGCGGCGGCAAGCGGCTGCGGCCGATGCTGCATCTGCTGGCCGCGCAGGCCGCGGGCTATCGCGGCGACGAGCACGTACAGCTCGCCGCGGTCATCGAATTCATCCACACGGCAACGCTGCTGCACGACGACGTCGTCGACGAATCCGACCTGCGCCGCGGACGCAAGACCGCCAACGCGATGTGGGGCAATGCGGCGAGCGTGCTCGTCGGCGATTTCCTTTACTCGCGCTCGTTCCAGCTCATGGTCGAACTGCAGCGCATGCGCGTGATGCAGATCCTCGCCGACACGACCAACGCGATCGCCGAAGGCGAAGTGCTGCAGCTCCTGAACATCGGCAATCCCGACACCGACGAAGCCGCCTACCTGCGCGTGATCGAACGCAAGACCGCGGTGCTGTTCGCCGCGGCGACGCGCCTGGGCGCCGTGCTCGCGGGCCTGCCGCCGGAACAGGAGGAAGCGCTGTACCGGTTCGGCCTCGATCTCGGCTATGCGTTCCAGATCGCCGACGATCTGCTCGACTACGTCTCCGATGCCGACACGCTCGGCAAGAACATCGGCGACGACATCGCCGAAGGCAAGCCGACCCTGCCGCTGATCTACGCGATCGCGCGCAGCGAACCGGCACAGGCGCAGAGCCTGCGCCGCGCGATCGAATCGGGCGGCCTCGACTCGCTCGACAACATCGTCGCGGCGATCCGCGATTCCGGTGCGCTCGAACTCACGCGCGCGAAGGCGCTGGACTACGCCGACGCCGCGCGCGGCGGCCTGCATGCGCTGCCGCCGTCGCCGGCGCGCGACGCGCTGGAGACGCTCGCGCGCTACGCCGTGGACCGGACCTACTGATGCCCGCCGCCTCGTTCGCCGGCTCCGCGGCGGTGCCGCCGTGATCCTGCCGCGCTATCACGTCGCCGATTCGCTGATTCCCGGCGCCGGCAAGGGCCTGTTCCTCGACGAGCCGGTCGCCCGCGGGCGCCTGATCACCGCACCGGACGCGATTCCCGAAGTGTTCCGTTTCGACGACATCGCATCGCGTGCCGACGCCGCGCAGCTGCTGCCGGCGACCGTGCGCTGGTTCGAGGACCGCTACACCGTGACGCCGGAATGGCCGGACGAGTGCTACATCAACCACGCATTCGACCCGACCGGACTGTGGCACCTCGGCTTCGTGTTCGCGCTGCGCGACCTGCCGCCGGGCACCGAAGTCACGGTCGACTATCGCCATCTGCTCGCACCCGGCCAGCGCGAGGACTTTCCCGACGCGAGCACCGGCGCGGACATCATCGGCTTCAGCTGGGAAGAAAGCCTGAAGACCTCGACCGCGCAGCTGCACGCGCTGCTGGAACGCGCATGACGACGCTGCGCGTACTGCGGGCGCACGACTATCGCCGCATGGCCTGGAAGAACGGCGGCGGCATCACGACCGAGATCGCACGCCGCGGCGACGGCGACGCGTTCGACTGGCGCGTATCCGTTGCAGAAATTGCGCAGGATGGCGATTTCTCCATTTTTCCCGACGTGGACAGGGAACTCATGCTGCTCGACGGCGGCGGCGTGGAACTCGCGATCGGCAGCGACGAACCCGTCGCGCTGACGCGGCGCTACCAGAAGCACGCGTTTCCGGGCGAGGCGCCGGTCAGCTGCCGCCTGATCGACGGACCGACGCGCGACTTCAATCTCATGGTGCGCCGCGGCCACTACGCCGCGGAGCTGATCGCGCGCCCCATCGTCGGCGCGCAGCTGCTGTTTCCGGCCGCCGGCACGACCTGGCTCGTCTTCGTCGCGAACGGCCACGTTCTCGTCAACGACCGCAGCGACGTGCCGCGCATCGAAGGCGGCGAGACGCTGCTCATCGAGTTCATGCAGAGCGGCGGATCACCGCTCGTACTCAACGGCGCGGGCGAGATCGTGCTGGTGAAGCTGAACAGCCGGGAATCGGGCGTCGAGAATCGGGGATCGTAAGCGCTGTCGCGGGAATCTTTTTGTCGCTCGCGAAAAACCCGACACCTCAGCTGCCGACGCTTCTCCCCCTCGCCCAATCCTCTCTCCCCAAGCTCCGCTTGGAGGAGAGGGCTACGGCTTTCGTTCTGACGATTCCCATTCCCTAATCCCCGCCGTTCACACTTCCGACCACCGCCGCAGCAGGTTGTGATACACGCCGACGAGCTGCACGAGCGCGGGATGTTCGGCGTTGGCCTGCGTGAGGCTCTGGATCGAGATGTCGAGGTCGAACAGCAGGCGCCGCTCGCCTTCGTCGCGCACGAGGCTCTGGATCCAGAAGAACGAGGCCACGCGTTCGCCGCGCGTGACCGGCGTGACCTGGTGCAGGCTGCTCGCCGGATAGAGGATCAGGTCGCCGGCCGGCAGCTTGACGCTGTGCGTGCCGAAGCTGTCCTCGATCACGAGTTCGCCGCCGTCGTAGTCCTCGGGGCCGCACAGGAACAGCGTGGCCGAAAGATCGGTGCGGACCGGGTTGCGGTCGTCGCCGGTGCGCGGATAGCGCACGGCGTTGTCGACATGGAAACCGAACGACTGGCCCGACGCATAGCGGTTGAACAGCGGCGGAAAGATGCGCCGCGGCAGCGCGCCGGCCATGAACGTCGGGTGGCGCTGCAGCTTGTCGAGGATCAGCGCGCCGATCTCGCGCGCGGCCGGATGGTCGTCGGGCAGCTGCAGGTTGTGCTTGGCCCTGGCCGACTGGTAGCCGGCGGTCAGGCGGCCGTCGGCCCAATCGGCGGCGTCGAGAAGCTGACGGCAGCGTGCGACTTCTTCGGCAGTCAGGACGTTGGCGACGTGAAGCAGCATGGCCGGCAATTTCAAAGGATGAAGCGGCGCATTCTACGCAATCGCCCGCTGGCGTCCCGAGCCGGCGACAAAATGGCGCATCCCGACAATACGACGGCCGGTGGCCGCGCCGAGAATCGGTCGCGACCCCGTTCGGAGCCGCCGCCGTGAACGCCAGAACACGCGCCTTTCGCGACGATTACGCGCGCACGATCACACCGCGCGGCTATCGCGGCCTGCGGCATGCGCTGCTCGTCGCGCTCGCCGGCGGCGCGATGCTCGCGTTCGCGATCTCGCCGCTGCGTGCCGCCGACGTGGCGCGCCTGTGGTGGCTGATACCGGCGACGTTCGTGCTGGCCAACCTCGTCGAATACTTCGTGCACCGACACCTGATGCACAGGGACACGCGCCTGCTGCATGCGATGTACGTGCGTCACACGCTGCGTCACCACCGCTATTTCACGCACGACGACGTCGAGCTGACCGGCACGCACGATCTGCACGCCGTGCTGTTCCCGCCGGTGCTGCTGTTCTTCTTCTCGGCCGTCGCGCTCGGCGCCGCCGCCGCGGTCGCGCTGCTGCTGGGCCGCGCCGCCGGGCTGATGTTCTTCGCGCTCGCGCTGGCCTACTACCTGGCCTACGAAGTGCTGCACCTGCTCGCGCATTGGCCGCGCCGCGAAGACACGTCGCGTTCGTCGTGGCTGCGCCGCCTGCTCGTGCACCACCGCCTGCATCACGCGCCGGAGGTCATGGCGCGCGGCAATTTCAACATCGTGTTTCCGCTCGGCGACCGGCTGTTCGGCACGCTGCGGCGCGAATGCCGCGACGCGGCGGCGACGCAATCCACCGGCGAGGCACTCGGCTCCGGCAAAGGCAGCTGATCGTCACCAACCAAGAACCACGCGCCGGGGAGGGCACGATGGATTTCGATCCGGACAGACGGAATTTTCTTGCGGCCGCTTGTGCCGTCGCAGCGGGACTGTGCCTGCCGCGCGGTGCGCAGGCCGCGGCGCCGCCGCGAACGCCGCTGAGCCGGCCGCTGGAACAGCTGCGCAGCCAGTATTCGACGCTGGTCATCGGCTCGGGCTACGGCGGCAGCGTGATGGCTGCGCGCCTGGCCGGCGGCGGTCCGCTCGCGCTGTTCGAGCGCGGGCGCGAATGGCTGCCGCAGGATTTCCCCGACACCGGCGGCGCGGTCGTGCGCGAGCTGCGCAGCGACGCCGCACCGCTCGGCCTGTTCGACTATCGCAGCGGCAGCGATCTCGACGCGCTCGTCGGCAACGGGCTCGGCGGCACGTCGCTGATCAATGCGAACGTCGTGATCGCGCCGGACCGCGACGTGTTCGGCGCCTGGCCCGCGGCGATCCGCGATGCGTATCAGTCGGGCGCGATGGACGTGCATGAACAGCGCGTGCGCGCCATGCTCGCGGTCGAAACCGCCGGCGCGTCGCTGCGCAAGCAGCAGATGCACGCGTCGACGACGGCGCGGCGCCGGCGCGCCGGCGCGAGCGTCGATTTCCGCCGGCTCGACCTCGCCGTGAACCTGAGCCGCTACGCCGGCACGGCCAACGCCGAAGGCGTCGTGCAGACGTCCTGCCGGCTCTGCGGCGACTGCGTCAGCGGCTGCCGCACGGGCGCGAAGAACACGCTGGACGTGAACTATCTGCGCGCCGCCGCGCGCGGCGGTGCGGAAATCTATACGCGTATCGAAGTGGGCTTCGTCGAGCGGGCAGGCGGCCTCTGGCGCGTGCACTACGTCGCACGACCGGCCGGCGCGCCGCCGCGGCGCGGCAGCGTGCTCGCCGCGCGCGTCGTCGTCGCGGCCGGCGCGCTCGGATCGAGCCAGATCCTGCTGCGCTCCGCGGCCATGGGACTCGTGCTGCCGGCTGCACTCGGCACGCGCGTGTCGGCGAACGGCGACTTTCTCGGACTGGGCTACAACAGTGCGGTGCAGACCGACACGGTCGGTTTCGGCGAGGGCTCGCCGCGATTCGACCAGCGCCAGGTCGGGCCGACCATCACGGGCGCGGCGCAGTATGCCGCGGCCCATCCGGCGCAGCGGTTCCTGATCGAGGAAGGCGCGTGGCCGCGCGCGCTCGCCGACGCGTTGCGCGTGCTGATGCCGGCGACCGCGTCGGCACCCGACGTGCCGGCCGGCCAGCGCGAGCTGCGCGATATCGCCGGGCTGCGGGCCAACGGCGCGCTGAACCATTCCATGGTCTATCTCGGCATCGGCCACGACAGCGCCGGCGGCCGCATCGCGCTCGATGCGACCGGCCAGGCGCGCATCCGCTGGCCGGGGCTGCCGGCCGAACCGTTCGTCGCGCGCATGCGCGAGGAAATGCGCCGTCATGCCGCCGAATTCGGCGCGAGCCTCGTCGAAAGTCCGCGGGCGCATCCGGTATTCGGCGCGGCGCTGACGACGGTGCATCCGCTCGGCGGCTGCCCGATGGGTGCCGACGCCGGCAGCGGCGTCGTCGACGCGGACGGGCGCGTGTTCGACCCGCGCGGCGGCGTGCACGCCGGCCTCTACGTGACCGACGGCGCAGTGATTCCGGCCTCGCTCGGCGTCAATCCGCTGCTGACGATCGCGGCACTCGCCGAACGCATGGCCGCGCGCATGACCGCCTGAGCGGCCCGCTGCGTCGTACACCTGTCCATTCGTACCAGGAGATCCGCATGAACGCCGTGCTGAGAAGACTTTTCGCCCTGCTGCTGTGCTGCGCCGCCGGAACGCCGCACGCGCGCGGCCTGTTGTTCGACGAGGAAATGCGCGGCCACGGCTACTGGGACGGCGAATTGCGCACGCTGCATTTCGTGCTCGACGTGCGCATTCCCGACATCGACCGCTGGCGCGCGAGTCCGGCGCATCCGGCGCAGGTCTCGGGCAGCTTGCGGCTGGACGCCGCCGCGCCGCAGACGCTGGCCGGCACGCTGGAAATTCTCGCGCCCGCGCCGAACCAGGACGGCCGCGTGCTCGTCTACCGGCTGACCGCGGCAAACTGGCGCTTTCTCGGCGCCAAGCTCGTCCGCAACGACGGCGGCTTCGACCTCATCGACGACGTGACCACGCTCCACGGCGTGCTGCTGCCGCGCACGGCGGCCTGGCCCAGTGTCGGCAGCCTCGTCGACGACGGACAATGGAGCAGCGAGGTACAGTTCGAGTGGTGGCGGCCTTCCATCGTGCTGGCCTTCCTCGATTCCTTCGCGACCATCGACACGCCGTGGTACGAGGTCCCATGGGTCAAGTACGTCTTCATCGACACGACGTTCGGCGCAGTCGCCGGCGAGTTCCTGTTCGACCTGCTGTGAGACGGCGCGGCACGCACGCGCCGCGGCACGCATGAGCCGCGGCGACGTTTCCCGGCTGTACGCCGACGCGTTCGCGGAATTCGCGAACCGCAGCGGCGCATTGCCGGCCTCCGACGCGGTCGCGGCGACGCCGGGTTTCGTGCAGCGCGTTGACGGCCAGGACTTCGGCCGTCGCGTGCAGCAGGCGGTCGATGCGAGCGGCGATGCCGATCTTGGCGTTCGCTTCGGCGCGGCGATCGGCGGGCGCGGCTTCGGCCTGCTCGGCATCGCGACCGCGACCGCGCCGAGCCTGCAGCAGTCGCTCGCGAGCCTCGTGCGCTGGGAGCCATTGACCTCGACGCTGGGCCGCATCGGCATCCGGCGTTCGCGCCGCCATCTGCGTCTGACCTGGACGCCGCACGTCGCGGTGCCGCCGGCGGCGATCGAAGGGATTCTCGGCGGCTGGGTCGCGTTCGGCCGCTTTCTCGTCGGCGAGAACGTGCCCGTCGTCGCGCTCGAACTCGCGCACGCGCGCCGTGCGCGCAGCGAAGCCGACGCCGTGCTCGGCTGCGAAGTGCGCTTCGGCGCGGCCTGCAATGCCGTCGTGATTCCGCTCGACATCCTCGACGCGCGGCCGCGCTATGCGGACGTGCAGCTGCATGCGGCGCTCGCACAGTGGCTCGACGACTGCGTGCAGGTGCTCGGCGGCGGCGATGCGGCGGTATTCGACGCAGGCCGGCTGATCCTCGACCGACTCGCGCTCGGCGAAACCAGCGAGGACCTCGTCGCCGAGGGACTCGGTCTCGCACGGCGCACGTTCCAGCGGCGGCTCGCGCAGAACGGGCTGAGCTTCCGGCGCTTGCGCGACCTGCTGCGCGCAAGCGTCGCGGTGTGCCGGCTCAGCGGCGGCAGCGAGCGCCTGCTCGACGTCGCCCAGCACGTGGGTTTCGCCGAGCAGGCGACGTTCACGCGCGCGGTGCGCCAGTGGACCGCGCGCACGCCGCGCGAAGTCGCGCGCCTGTTCGCCGCGGACTACGCTGCGCTGCGGCGCTGAAAAGCCGAACGGGGCCGGGTTCACTTAGCTGGCTAAGTGAACCTGGCCCCGTCTGGCTTTTTCCCGAAAGCGCCGACGCGTCCGTGCGGCGGCGATGTCACGCATCAGAAGGAGTAGTTGGCCTGCAGGGTGACCTGACGGCCTTCGCCCGGCGTCGCCCAGCCGCTCGCGGCGGTGCGGATGCGCGTGTAGTACTCCTTGTCGAACAGGTTGTTCACGTTGAGCTGCAGGCGCAGATCGCGGTTGACGTTCCAGGCGGCCATCGCACGGTGCGTCCAGTAGTCGTCGGCCTTGGCGAGCGGGCCGTTGAGATTCGTCGCGCTGTGCTGATTGAGGTAGTACGTGCCCTGGTAGTTCACGCCGTAGCCGAACTGCCACTGGCCGACGTCGAGCGTCGTCCACGCATTGAACGCATGCTTGGGCACGCTGACCAGATCGTCGCCGCGCGTGTAGTCCAGGCCGCTCGCAGCCTGACGGTTCGACACACCCTGCAGCACTTCGCTCTGCAGGTAGGTGTAGTTCGCATAGACCGCCCAGTGCTCGGACAGATTGCCGCTGACGCCGAGCAGGATGCCGTCGACGCGCGCTTCGCCGTCGAGCTGCTGCTGGCCGGACGGATTGTCCGGGTTGCCCGGATCGGCGACGCGGTAGTTCTCGCGGTCGTTGCGGAAGATCGACGCGGTCAGCGACAGACGCTGGTCGAGCAGATCCCACTTCGTGCCGATTTCGTAGTTGACGGCGGTTTCCGGATCGACCGTGCAATTGTTCGTGCCCGTCGTGCTGCCGACCGTGCAGGAACCGCTGACCGACGCCTTCGACGGCGTCTTCGAATTGCCGTAGGCGACGTAGATGCTGCCCGCTTCGACCGGCTTGAACACGAGGCCGGCACGGTAGGAGAACAGATCGTCGTTGTTCTTCGTCGGCGCGTTGGCGCCGGTGACCGTGCCGATCGGACCGGCCGCGCCCGCCGCCGTGGAAACGACGTACGACGTGCTGCTGCCTTCGTTGCGCTCGAAGCGCGTGCCGAGGTTGAGCTGCCACTGCTCGCTGAACTTCAGCGTGTCGAATGCATAAATGGCTGCATTGTCCAGTTCGCCGTCGACCTTGCTCGTCAGCGTGCGGTTGCGCGGACCGGTGTAGTACGTGTCCGGGTTCAGCGGATCGGTGAACGGCAGGTGATTCGGCGCGACATACGGATTGCTGCCGTCCGGATTGCGGAACTCGCTGCTGCCGTCGAGCGTGAAGGTTTCATGCATCAGCGAGAAACCGGTCACGAGCGTGTGCTCTATCGACCCCGTGTTGAATTCCGAGGTCAGGTCGGTCTGGTTGACCAGCATGCGGTTCGAGGTGTCGCGCACGTTGCCGCGCGGACCGCTCGGCATGTAGGTGTTCGGCGGAACCACGATCGTGACCGGCGGCTGGCCCACGACCGGCGTGCTCGTGACCGAGCAGCTGCCGCCGATCGGCGTCTGGTTGTTGGCCAGGCAGAACGTGCCCTGCGGCGGATCGACGATCAGGAACTGGTTCACTTCCTGCACGCGCGTGAAATTGCGCAGGCGCAGATTGTCGTTGAACGTGTGGCTCAGGATGCCGGTGAACGCGTCGACTTCGATTTCCTGCGTGTCGACGTTGCGGTAGCCGTAGTAGGTGCTCGGATCGAGGCCCGGCAGCTCGAAGCCGCGGTTGCCCGCGAAGAAATACGGCACGCCGTATTGCGGCGTGTTGTCGTCGCGCTGGTGCAGATAGCTCAGCGTGAACACGGTGTCGCTGCCGAGGCCGAACGCGATCGACGGCGCGAAGCCCCAGCGCTTCATTTCCTCGACGTCACGGCCGGGCACGTCGTTGCGATGGCCCATGAGGTTGATGCGGAACGCGACGCCGTCGCTGATCGACTGGTTCGTGTCGAGCGTGACGCGGCCGTAGGAATCGGTGCCGACGCCGAGGCCGACGTTCGTGAATTCCGCTTCGCCGGCGACCTTGGACACGAGGTTGATCGTGCCGCCGACCGAGCCCGCGCCCGAATACACCGAGTTCGCGCCGTTGACGACTTCGATCTGCTCGAGATTGAACGTGTCGGTGCGCGAGTACTGCGCGCTGTCGCGGACGCCGTCGACCTGGATGTCGTTGTTCGCGGAGAAGCCGCGCAGGTTGATGCTGTCGCCGAAACCGCCGCCGCCTTCGCCCGCGCCGAACGTGATGCCCGGCAGCGTCGACAGCACGTCGCGCAGCGACAGGAGGTTCTGGCCCTTCATCACGTCCTGCGACACGACTTCGATGTTCTGCGGCGTGTCGCGCAGCGGCGCGGTGTACTTCGGCGACGAGACTTCCTTGACCGACGTGCCCTGCACGTCGACCGCGTCCAGACGCGTGTCGTCGCGTCCGCGGCGGCCGTCGGCACCGTCCGGCGTCTGCACCGCGTCGGCGCTCGCCGCGACGTCGGCGGCGACAGCGGTTTCCGCGAAGGCGTGCGGCGCGGTCGAGGCAAGGGCGAGACCCAGCGCGGTCGAGAGCAGGCGCGGCGGCGTCGCAGCGGCGGAACGGATATACGAGGAATTCGACATCGGTACTTCCCTGGCAGTCGTAATGCAAAAGTCTTCGATCGGCCGGACGCGCGGCAGCGGCACACGAAGCGCGCAGGCGTGGCGGAAACGGATTTCCCCTGGCCGCCCGGGACGCGACGCGCGGCGCCGGTCCGGGAACTACGAAAGCTTAACAGTAAATAAGAATGATTCGCAACAGACTTCGCGGCCGTATTTGGGCGGGCCTGTCGGGCGCGGCGCCGCGTGATTCGCAACGTCGAGGTCCCGGCGCGGCGAATGGGCGATTCGAAATAACGGAGATTCTTCGCAGCGTGGATTCCGTGATGTCGCGGTTCGCTGCGCACGGCGACCTACGTCGCTCCGTGATTGGCGCCCGCTCGGTGAGCCACGCCGTGTTGCTCAATACACGTCGCGCCGGTACCGCCCCTGCTCGGCGAGCGCATCGACGACCGCGGCGCCGAGTGCCGCGCGCAGTTCGGCGTCGACCGCGGGGGCCATGCCCTGCAGGCTGCCGCAGACGTAGACGCAGGCGCCGTCGGCGACCCAGGCGCGCAACGCGACGGCCGCCTCGCGCACGCGCTGCTGCACGTAAACGCGTTCGGGCTGGTCGCGCGAGAATGCGAGGTCGACGCGCTCGAGCAGGCCGTCGCGTTGCCAGGCGTCGATTTCGTCGGAGAAAAAGAAATCGCGCGCGCGCTGGCGTTCGCCGAACAACAGCCAGTTGCGCGCCCGGCCCGCAGCGGCACGCGCCTTCAGCAGCGCGCGCAGACCGGCGATGCCGGTGCCGTTGCCGATCAGGATCAGCGGACAGCTTTCCACCGGCGCGTGGAACTGCCGGTTCGCACGCAGGCGCAGCGCGATCGTCCCGCCGGGCGGCGCATGCGCCGTGAGCCAGCCGGAGCCGACGCCGAGCGTGCCGTCGTCGCGCCGCCATTGACGCACCAGCAGTTCGAGCCGGCCGTCGCGCGGAATCGACGCGATCGAGTATTCGCGATGCGGCAGCGGCTTGAGCGCCGCGAGCCGGTCGCCGGCTGCGTCCGGCACGGGCAGCGTCTCGGGCCATTGATGCCGCGCGAGGAAATCGGCGACGGTTTCGCCGTCGCCGCGCCGCTGCGCACCATCGAGCGACCAGCGCGCGAGTTGCGCGGCGACGGCCTCGGGCGCGTGGCGCGGGCCGATCTCGGCGACATCGCCGGCGTCCCAATGCGCGGCCTCGCCGGCCGGCGCTTCGAGCGCCAGCAGGAAGCACGCGCCGCCGACGCTGCCGGGATTGAGTTCCCGCCGTGCGACGAGCCGCCACGACGCGTAGCGCGGCGTCGACCAGTCCGGCTCGTCGCTGCGTCCGGCGATGACGCCGAGCTGGTGCTGCCAGTGGCGCAGCGCGCCGGCATCGCCATTGTCCACATCGATACGATCGAACAATGCCTGCGCGCCCTGCTGGCGCAGCCACGCGTCGACGCGCCGGCCGAAACCGCAGAATTCCGCATAGGCGCTGTCGCCGAGCGCAAGCACGCCGTAGCGCAATCCGGCCAGCGGCACGCTGTGCGCGAGCAGCCGGCGCGTGAAGCGCGCGGCCATGTCGGGCGGATCGCCTTCGCCGTAGGTGCTGACGACGAACAGTGCGCAGCGGCTCGCGCGCAGCCGCGCTTCGTCGAGCCGGTCGATCGCGACCAGCTGCGCCGGATGGCCTGCGTCGACGAGCGAAGACAGCGTGCGCTGCGCCAGATATTCGGCCATGCCGGTCTGGCTCGCGAACACCACGAGCGTCGCATCGGCGTCATCGACGCCGGACGATGCAGGCGGCGCGATGCGCCGCAGCCGCAGCAGGAATACGAACCCGGCGAACGCCGCGACCACGCCGGCCGCAGCCGCGAGACGCGCCGATCCGGGATCCTGCCAGGCGATCGCGCCGCGCTGCCAGGCGCCGGCGGCCAGTGCGATCAACGCCAGCAGCACCAGCGTCGCGACGTTGCCCGCGATCGCGCGGCGCTGCAGCGGATCGATCGCGCTCATGCGCAGCGAAAGCGCGCGAACGCGCTCGATTCGACGACGGCGAGCCCCTGCGTGGCGCGGCTGACGAAGCGCGCGGCGATGCCGTGACGCTGCGCGAACGCGAGGCCGTCGTCGGCGCCGAGCACGCTGAATGCCGTCGCATAGGCATCGGCCAGCATGGTTTCCGCGTGCAGCACCGTCACGGCAGCGAGCGCGTGCGCGACCGGCTCCGCAGTGCGCGGATCGATCGTGTGCGAATAGCGCTGGCCCGCACTTTCGAAATAGCGCAGGTAGTCGCCCGAGGTCGCGATCGCACCGTCGCGCAGCACGCCGACGAGCGGCATTTCGTTTTCCTTGTCGGGCGATTCGATCGCGACGTACCAGGGTCGGCCGTCGCCGCGGAAACCCTGCGCGCGGAGTTCGCCGCCGACTTCGACGAGATAGTCGACGATGCCCTGCTCGCGCAGCGCATCGCAGACCTGATCGACCGCGAAACCCTTCGCGATCGCCGACAGATCGAGATAGACGCCGCCGGGTTGCCACACTGCGCGGCGCGCGTCGTCGCAGCGCACGCGCCGCCAGCCGCAGTCGGCGCGCGCGCGTTCGATCGCCGCGGCGTCGGGCGGCGCTTCGCGCCGTCCGTCCGGACCGAAGCCCCAGAGGTTCACGAGACGCCCGACGGTCGGATCGTAGGCGCCGCCGGTCTCGCGCGCGATCGAAAGGGCGGTCGCGACGACGCGGTAGCAGGCTTCGGGCAACTCGACCCACTGCGACACCGACGCGGCGTTGTAGCGGCTCAGATCCGAGTCGGCGCGCCACGTGCTCATTTCGCGATCGACGCGCTCGAGCGCCGCGGCAATGACGGCGCCGATCGTCCGCGCCTGCGGCCTGCGCCGCGCGCAGACTTTCACCGACCAGGTCGTGCCCATGGTCTCGCCGTTCCAGGCGCGCACGGGCCAGCGCAGCCAGCGGCGCGGCAGGAATCGGCGGGCGGATTCGAGGAGGGTCATGGGTCAGGGCAATGCGCGTTCCGAGCCGGAGCGGGAACGCATCTCCGCCCATGCCCTCCCCTCGAAGGGGAGGGTTTCCCTGCAACTCGCGAAAAAGCGGCCAAAGCTCGCAAACTTCTCGCGGCGCGCCGCAACAGTCCCTCCCCTTCGAGGGGAGGGCGCGGGAGGGGATGGGTTTCGCTCCATCGCATCAGCAAGACGCCGCCACGCTTACGGCGCGAGCACCTCGAACGTCGCCACGTAGCTCGCGCGGCGCGATTTCGCGTTCGGCACGGTCGCCTTGTCGTCCTGCAGCGTCGTCTCGAGCCAGTACATGCCGGCCGCCGGCCAGGTCACGCTGATCTCGCCGTTCTTGTCGGTCTTCAGCGCGATCTCGTTCTGCGCGTTGCGCCAGCGGCTGCCGCCCGGGACGATCTCGACCGCGAGATCTGCGGCGGGCTTGCCGTCGAGCGTGAAGCGGAACTTCGCCGCCTCTCCCGCGAACAGGTCGTTCGGGTGCGTGACCGGCGTCATTTCCAGGCCCTTGCCGGTCGCCTTCAGCGCCGTGTCGTTCGGCGCGCCGGCGGTCGCGAAGGTCTCGATGCGGCCGGCCGACTGGGTGACTTCCACGTTCTTGGCGTCGGCCGGAATCTCTTTCGAGATATTTTCCACTTTGCCGCGCCAGCGCTTCTTCTCGCCGTTGAGCTCGTAGCTCGCGAACACGCCGTCGTTGACGATGGCGATCTTGTACGTGCCGGACTTGTCCAGGTGCAGGTCGAAGCTCGACCGGAACTTGCCGGTGAACGGATTTTCCGGCTGCGCCGCGGCGCCGTCGGGCGCGGTGACCTGCAGGTTGTCGAGCTTGACCGGCACGTGATTGAAGTAGAACAGGTCGTTGGAGACGGCGGCGTCGACCGTGATCCACTGGTCCTGCGTCAGCACGGTCGCCGACGGCAGCAGCCAGGACTTGTGCGCGTGCGCGGCGCCGGCGGCGCTCAGCGCGACGACGAGTACGGCGAGAGTACGCAGAGCTTTCATCGAATTTCTCCTGAAGCGGTCAATCTCTCGGGAAGCGAAATGTCTACTTCGCATTTCGGAATTGCCGGGCAAAACGCGGCGGTGCGCTGCAGCCGCATCGCGAATGCGCGGCCGCTGTTTTCAGGGCGCCGCATCCAGCGTGACGGCGCCCAGTTCGGTCGTGCCCTTGGTGTCGGCGTGGACGGCCTTCGCCGGCGGCCAGTCGAACGGAATGCGGACGAGTTCGCGGCCGCCGACTTCGCGCGCAGCCTCGACGACGAGCGCGTACTTGCCGGGCTTCAGGTCCGCGAGCTGCGGCTGCTTGTCGTTGAAGCTGAGCTTGTGAACGCCGGCCGGGCGCGTGGCGCCGCTGACGCCGTCGATCGGCAGCGCCGCGCTGCGGCCGCTGCGGCGCCACCACTGGCGCAGGTCGGCGAGCCACTTCGTACCGTGTTCCTGCTTGCCGGTCGCCGCGTCCTTGCCGCCCTTCTGCTGATACCAGACCGCGAGATTCGTCGCGACGCTGTTGTCGGGCCGCTCGACCCAGACCGCGACATAGGGCCGGTGGTATTCGGCGACGTCGAGCTTCGGCACTTCGACGCCGACGTTGAGGTCGGCCGCGCTCGCGCCGCCGGCGATCAGCGCGCCGAGCGCGCAGGAGAGTTTCTGTCTGAGACGCATGAGGACCTCGTCAATGGATGAACAGCAGTATGAGCACGAGCGGAACCACGAGACCGAGCACGACGGTCGGCCAGGTTGCCGGACGGCGCGGCGCATGGAGCTGCAGCAGCAGCAGTCCGGTAATCGCGAACACGAGGCAGGCGATCGCGAACACGTCGATGAACCAGGTCCACACCGGGCCGGTGTTGCGGCCCTTGTGCAGATCGTTGAGCCAGGCGATCCAGCCGCGGTCCGTGCGCTCGTACTCGACCGCGCCGGTCGCGAGATCGACGCTGGCCCAGGCGTCGCCGCCGGCGCGCGGCAGCGAGATGTAGATTTCGCTCGCGCTCCATTCGGCCTCCGCACCCGCGACGCGCAGGTCCATCGACTGCGCGAACCACTGCGCGAGTCCGGCGTCGACGGGTTGCTTGCCTTCGCTCGCGCGTGCGGCCAGCGCATCGCGCAGCGCCGCCGGAATTTCCGCCTGGCGGTTCGTGACCACCGGCGCGGCCGGAATCTGGCTCGCGTGATTCAGCGTGATGCCCGTGAACGCGAACAGGATCAGCCCGATCAGGCAGACCGCCGACGAAATCCAGTGCCACTGATGCAGCGTCTTCAGCCAGCCGGCGCGGCGTTGCGGATCGTTGGCCATGGAGTTCGGTACGACGGATCGACGAAGCGCACCGTGACGGCGCAAGGCAACGGATTACAGCACAAATGAGAATCAGTCTCAATTCACTCGGGCGAGCGATCGAGCCGACGCGCGACGCAGGCGCAATAACCGAAGGGCATTGCGCCATCACCGGCGCGGGAACCCGTTTGCGCCATCCCGCCAGCGCGCGGAAACGCGCCTTGCGCCACCTCCACGCCGGGAGGCGAACCCGGAAACGGCGCAACGCCCTTCGGTTACTGCGCCCTGCTCAATCCCAACGGTCGTCCCGCGTGAACACCGCAGCATCTTCCACTTTCACCGGAAACTTCGCGATCGGCTCGTAGGCCGGCGGGCAGAGCACGGCGCCGGTGCGCAGATCGAAGCGTGCACCATGGCGCACGCATTCGATCGCGAAACCGTCGACCGGTCCGCCGGCGAGTTCGCCGCCGTCATGCGTGCAGACGTCCTCGACCGCGTAGAAATCGCCGTCGATATTGAACACGGCGATCGCGACGTCGCCGTCCCAGGCGATCTTGTACTCGCCGGGCAGCAGCTCGGCGGTGCTGCAGACGCGGATCCAGTTCTCGCTCATCGCGGCGGCACTCCGCTCAAAGCGTCTTGGCGAGAATCTCGAATTCCAGGTCGTCGCGCTTGGGAAGACCGAAGCGCTCGTCGCCGTAAGGGAAAGGCTTGCGTACGCCGGTGCGCACATAGCCGCGGCGCTCGTACCAGGCGATCAGGCTGTCGCGGATCGTGATGACGGTCATCTGCATCTCGGCGCAGTCCCACTCGGTCTTCGCGATGCGCTCGGCCTCGGCCAGCACCTGCTTGCCGACGCCGCCGCCCTGCAGGGTCGGATCGACCGCGAACATGCCGAAATAGCCGATGTTGCGGCCGCCCTGCCGCAGCCGCTCGATATGGCAGCAGCACAGCAGGCTGCCGGCGCGCTCGGCGAGCACGATACGGCTGTAGCCGCGCGCGATGAGTTCGGCGACGGAATCCGGATCGGTGCGCTGGCCTTCGAGAAAGTCGGCTTCGGTGGTCCAGCCCTGCTTGCTGACGTCGCCGCGATAGGCCGACTCGACGAGCGCGACGATGGCCGGAATATCGGCGGTCGTCGCGGCGCGGTAGGTGACGGGAGCGGAGTCGGTAGCGGCATTCATGCAGGATCGTCCTTTTCGGTGGTCGTTCGGGCGTCGCCGCGCAGGGCGGCCAGCAGCGTGGCCCAGGGCAGCAGCGCGCATTTGCGCCGCGCAGGATAGCGTGCGAGTTCCGACAGCGCCGAGAGGTCGCCCAGCGGCAGCGCCGGCTCGCCGCCGGCGACCAGCGCCGCGAACGCCTGCTGCAGCGGCGCGATCTCGGCGACCGCCCTGCCCTGCACGGCCTGTCCGAGCAGCGATGCCGTCGCCGTCGCGATCGCGCAGCACTCGCCGCGAAAGCGGTATTCGACAATGCGCGCCTCGCTCACGCGCAGTTCGATGCGCAGCGAATCGCCGCACAGCGCGTTGACGCCGTCGCTCGCATGCGACGGATCGTCCAGCGCGCCGTGGTGCCGCGGCGCGCGGTGATGGTCGAGCACGATGTCGCGATAGAGCGCCGGCATGCTCAGGCGAGCAGCCTCCGCACTCTGTCCAGCGCGACGACGAACGCATCGACTTCCTCGCGCGTGTTGTAGAACGACAGCGACGCGCGCGCCGTCGCCGGCACGCCGAAGAACTGCATCAGCGGATGCGCGCAATGGTGGCCCGAACGCACGGCCACGCCTTCGTGATCGAGCAGGGTCGCCACGTCGTGCGCGTGCACGCCCTCGATCAGGAACGACAGCACGGATGCCTTCTGCGGCGCGCGGCCGAACAGGCGCAGGCCGGTTACCGCGTCGAGCGCCGCGGTCGCGTAGGCGAGCAGGTCCGCTTCGTAGGCGCGGATGCGATCGAGGCCGATGCGCTCGACATAGTCGATCGCGGCGCCCAGCCCGATGAAGCCCGCGATGTTCGGCGTGCCCGCTTCGAACTTGTGCGGCGGATCGGCGAACACCGTGCCGTCGAAACCGACTGTACGGATCATTTCGCCGCCGCCGAAGAACGGCGGCATGGCCTGCAGATGTTCGCGCCGCGCCCAGAGCGCGCCGGTGCCGGTCGGACCGAACAGCTTGTGCCCGGTCATCGCATAGAAGTCGCAGCCGATCGCCTGCACGTCGACGCGCATGTGCGGGCAGGCCTGCGAGCCGTCGACGAGCAGCGGAATGCCGCGCGCGCGGCAGAGCTTCGCGATCTGCGCGACCGGATTGACCGTGCCGATCACGTTGGACACGTGGGCGACCGCGGCGAGCTTCACGTTGCGCGTCAGCATCGCCTCGAAACGGTCGAGCTGCAGCACGCCGTCGGCGTCGATCGGTGCGGCCTTGACGACAGCACCCGTGCGCGCCGCGACGAGCTGCCACGGCACGATGTTCGCGTGATGCTCCATCTGCGTGACGAGGATCTCGTCGCCGGGCTGCAGGCGCGGCAGCGCATAGCTGTAGGCGACGAGATTGATCGCCTGCGTCGTGCCGCTCGTGAGCACGAGCTGGTCGCGGCCGCCGGCGTTGAGAAACGCGGCCAGCTTGTCGCGCGCGCCTTCGTAGGCGGCCGTCGCCTGTTCGCCGAGGCTGTGCACGGCGCGCGCGACGTTCGCGGCGTAGTCGCGGTAGTAACCGTCCACCGCATCGATGACGGCCTGCGGCTTCTGCGCCGTGTTCGCGTTGTCGAAATAGATCAGCGGCTTGTCGTGCACGCGGCGCGACAGCAGCGGAAAGTCCGCGCGATAGTCGTGCGGATCGAAGGCGGCGCTCATGCGCCCACCCGCGGCAGGCGCGCGCTGAGCAGCGCGTCGACGCGTTCGCGCAAGGCCTCGTCCCCGATGCCGTCGAGCACGACGCGGCAGAACGCGAGCGTCAGCACGGTGCGCGCCTCGTGTTCCGGCACGCCGCGCGAGCGCAGGTAGAACAGCGCGGTCTCGTCGAGCTGGCCGACGGTCGCGCCGTGGCTCGCCTGCACTTCGTCCGCGTGGATCTCGAGCACCGGCTGCGTGTCGATCTCGGCATTGGCGGACAGCAGCAGGTTCTTGTTCGACAGATGCGCCGCGGTGCCGTCGGCTCCCGCGCGGATCGTGATGCCGCCATGAAAAACGGCGCGGCCGCGATCGGCACCGAGACCGCGCCAGTTCAACTGGCACGCGGTATCGCGCGCGATGTGGTCGATCGCCAGGCGCGTATCGACATGCCGGCGGCCGTCGGCGAGCAGCACGCCGTTCGCCGACAGTCGCGCGCCGTTGCCCTGCAGCGCGACGTTGAGTTCGTGCCGCGAGAGGTTCGCGCCGAGTTCGAGATCGATGCGGTGGTAGTCGGCGTCGCTGCCGAGCACGGCGTCGGTGCGCGTCAGCAGCGTCGCACTCGCGTCTTCGCTCTGCACGCGCACGTGGTCGAGCCGCGCGCCGCGGCGCAGATGCACGTGCGCGAGGCCGTTGACGAGATGCGCCTGCGGCGTCGCGGCGAGCTGGTATTCGCAGAGCGTCAGGCGCGCGCCGTCGCCGAGTTCGATGTGATGACGCAGGTGGACCGCGTGTTCGCCGTTGCCGCCGGCGCCGAGCAGCACGAGCGCGACCGGCGTCGCGCACTGCACGTCCGCAGCGACGCGCAGCAGCAGGCCGTCCTGCGCGAACGCCGCGTTGAGTCGCGCGAAGGTTTCGTCGGCCGCGCCGAAACGGCGCGCGAGGAATTCGACCTCGCGCGCATCGCCGCCCGCGAGCGCCTGCGACAGCGGGACGACGGACACGCCGTCGGGCACTGCATCGAGCTGCGACAGCGCCGGTGCGAATGCGCCGTTGACGAATACGATGCGCGGCGCCGGGATCGCCGCGAGCACGCCCGCGTCGATCTCGGCCTGCGCCGGCAGCGGCGAGAACGCGCGCCGTTCGAGCGCGCGCAGGGACGTATTCCGCCAGCGTTCGGCGCGCGCGCCGGGCAGGCCGTCGGCCAGCGCGGCGGCAAGCTGCGCCCGGCGCGATTCGCCGAGTCCGGCCGCGTCGCGCTGCGCCGGGGCGAGCGCGGCAAAGCCGCGTTCGAATTCCTGCAACAGCAGCGGCGCGCTCATGCGGTCGTGCGCTCCGGCACGCGGCGCTCGTCGAGCCAGGCGTAGCCCTGCCGTTCGAGCTTGTGCGCGAGCGTCCGGTCGCCGCTCTCGACGATGCGGCCCTCGGCCAGCACGTGCACGTGGTCGGGCACGATGTAGTCGAGCAGACGCTGGTAGTGCGTGATCACGACGAACGCGCGGTCGGGGCTGCGCATGTGATTGACGCCTTCGGCGACCATCTTCAGCGCGTCGATGTCGAGGCCCGAGTCGGTCTCGTCGAGAATCGCGACGCGCGGCTCGAGCAGCGCCATCTGGAAGATCTCGTTGCGCTTCTTCTCGCCGCCGGAAAAGCCCGCGTTCACGGCGCGGTGCAGCAGTTCGTCGGAGATGTGCAGAACGCGCAGCTTCTCGCGCACGAGCTTCAGGAACTGCATCGAGTCGAGTTCGCCTTCGCCGCGATACTTGCGCTGGGCGTTCAGCGCGGCCTTCAGGAAATACGTGTTGTTGACGCCGGGAATCTCGACCGGGTACTGGAACGCGAGGAACAGGCCTTCGGCGGCGCGCTCTTCGGGTTCGAGCTGGAGCAGATCCTTGTCGCCGAAATCGACCGTGCCGGACGTGATCTCGTAGCCGTCGCGCCCCGCGAGCACGTTGCCGAGCGTCGACTTGCCGGCGCCGTTGGGGCCCATGATCGCATGCACTTCGCCAGGCTTCACCGTGAGGTTCAGCCCCTTGAGGATTTCCTTGCCGGCGACGCGGACGTGGAGGTTTTCAATTTTCAACATAGTGGATTCCTGGGCCGCACGCATGCGGCCGTGATTCGTCGGGGCTTCAGCCCACCGCGCCTTCGAGCGAGACTTCGAGCAGCTTCTTGGCTTCCACCGCGAATTCCATCGGCAGCTCCTTGAACACCTGCTTGCAGAAGCCGTCGACGATCATCGACACGGCGTCTTCTTCGCCGAGGCCGCGCGAGCGGCAGTAGAACAGCTGGTCGTCGGAGATCTTCGAGGTCGTGGCCTCGTGCTCGACGATCGCGCTCGGGTGCTTGACTTCGATATAGGGGAACGTGTGCGCGCCGCACTGCTTGCCGATCAGCAGCGAGTCGCACTGCGTGTAGTTGCGCGCGCCGGCGGCGCTCTTTTCGACTTTGACGAGGCCGCGGTAGGTGTTCTGGCCGCGCCCGGCGCTGATGCCCTTGCTGATGATCTTGGACTTCGTGTTGCGCCCGATATGGATCATCTTCGTGCCGGTGTCGGCCTGCTGCGCGTGATGGGTCAGCGCGACGGAGTAGAACTCGCCCGTGGAATCGTCGCCGCGCAGCACGCAGCTCGGGTATTTCCAGGTGATCGCCGAACCGGTCTCGACCTGGGTCCAGGAGATCTTCGAGCGCGCGCCGCGGCAGTCGCCGCGCTTGGTCACGAAGTTGTAGATGCCGCCGACGCCGTTCTCGTCGCCGGGATACCAGTTCTGCACCGTCGAGTACTTGATCTGCGCATCGTCGAGCGCGACGAGCTCGACGACGGCCGCGTGCAGCTGGTTCTCGTCGCGCTGCGGTGCGGTGCAGCCTTCGAGGTAGCTCACGTAGCTGCCTTCCTCGGCGACGATCAGCGTGCGCTCGAACTGGCCGGTGTTGATCGCGTTGATGCGGAAATACGTGCTCAGCTCCATCGGACAGCGCACGCCCTTGGGAATGAACACGAACGAGCCGTCGGAAAACACCGCGCAGTTGAGCGCGGCGAAATAGTTGTCGCCGATCGGAACCACAGAACCCAGATACTGCTGCACGAGTTCGGGGTACTCGCGAATCGCCTCGGACATCGAGCAGAAGATCACGCCGGCTTCGGCGAGTTCCTTGCGGAAGGTCGTGCCGACCGAGACCGAGTCGAACACGGCGTCGACGGCCACGCCGGCGAGCTTGGCGCGCTCGTGCAGCGGCACGCCGAGCTTGTCGTAGGTTTCGAGCAGTTTCGGATCGACCTCGTCGAGCGATTTCGGCCGCGCCTTCGGCGCGGCGTAATAGCTGATCGCCTGGAAATCGATCGGGCCGATCCGGAGCTTGGCCCATTCCGGCACGGGCATGGTCAGCCAGTGGCGGTAGGCCTTGAGCCGCCATTCCGTCATCCACTGCGGCTCGTGCTTCTTGGCCGAGAGTTCGCGAATGACGTCCTCGGAAAGTCCGGGCGGCAGGTATTCGGTTTCGATGTCCGTCACGAAGCCGGCCTCGTAGCGCCGGTTCAGTGCATTCTCGATGTCGTTGCGTTCGGTGGCCATGGGCTGCCTAGTCGATGCGTTTCATACCAGGGCGACGCGCAGCGGCGTCGGCACGGGGCGCTTGGGCCCTGGCGGTTTCATCATGTCGGCCAGCGTGACGCTGGCCAGCGCGTCGGCGATCGCCTGGTTGATGCGCTGCCAGTTGCCGCGCACGCCGCAGTGGTTTTCGTGATCGCAGAGTCCGCTCGTCACGCTGCACTCGGTCATGCCGATAGGACCTTCGATCGCGACGACGATTTCGGCGACCGAGATCGCCGCCGGCGCGCGCGCGAGCCGGTAGCCGCCGTTGACGCCGCGGAACGACTCGACGAGGCCCGAATGCACGAGTTGCTTGAGCAGCTTGGAGACGGTGGGAATTTCCAGCCGGGCCCGCTCGGCGAGCACCTGCGCACTGAGCACGTCGTTGCCGGCCTCGGCAAGAACGCTCATGACGACAGTCGCGTAGTCGGTGAGTTTGCTGACGCGGAGCATGACGGCGCGGGCGGCGAAAGTAGACCGAAATGGTACGGTTTTCGGTCGCCGGCGGCAAATGCGTTTTTGGAAGTGAAAAGCGGAGAGGAGCGAGGAACGAGTGGAGCTGACGGGCTGCCGTGCTCGTTTCTCGCTCTTCTTCACTGTTCTCTTTGGTCTGGCTCGCGGCCGGAATCGGGGTCAGTCGAAAAAAAAAAGCGCCCGGCCGCAGCCGGGCGCAAG
>NZ_DATIGT010000203.1:0-16239 GCF_035481375.1 Tahibacter sp. | reverse complement strand
ACACCGCCGCGCGAACTCGTGCGGCGCGACGAGCTGCCGCTGCCGCGCTGGCCGGTGAAGACTTCATTGAGACGGTCGGCGAGATCGACGGACTTTACATTTTTCACGTCGTACACATAGAGCTGCGTACCGTTCTCGCTGCCGCCCTGATCGAGGCGGCGCAGCCATTCCTCGGCCTGCGCGAGATAGTCGGGATTCGGCGTGATGACGATGACCGAATTCGTGCGCTCGATCGGCACGAAACGGAACATGCCGGCCATCGGCGACTCGCCGGTCGCGCCGAACAGCTTGTCGAGCTCGGGCATGATCTTGGCGACTTCGACGTTGACGACCGCGTACACGCCGATCGACATCCCCTTGAGCCAGTCGACGTCGAAGGTGTCGATCGTGCGCTGGTAGTTGGCGAGTTCGCTCGCCGTGCCGGCGAGCACGAGCATGCTGCGCGCCGTATCGACCGACACGAACGCGTCGGCCTTCGCGTACGGCTTCAGCAGCTTTTCCATTTCCTTCGGCGAGACGAAGCGCAGCGGAAACAGGCGCACCTCATAGCCCTTGGCGGAGCCCGGCGGCGACAGCCGCGGCACGAGCTTGCCGGGCAGTGCGTCCTTGGTCGGCAGCACCGTGTAGCGGCCTTCGCTGTAGACCATTGAGTTGTTGGTCCAGGACAGCAGCATCTCGAGGATCGACATGGCCTGATCGGACTTGATCGGCTTGGACGTCGAGAAGCTGACATTGCCCTGCACGCCCGGCGCGATTACGTAGTTGAGCTGCAGCAGGTCGCCGAGGATCGCCTTCGCGACCGCCTGGATCGGCTGGTTCTCGAAGTTGAACGTCAGCTGGCCGTCGCCATCGGGCGTGACGGTGACCGGCGCGCGTGCCGCGGCTTCGTTGATGAATTTGGCCGTGCCCTTTTCGATTTCCGGCTGCGATTTCTGCGCCGCGGGATCTTTCTTGCCGCTGAGCGCGATCGGGCCGTCGTCGATCGGCATCTTGCCGGTCAGGACCTTCTCGGCCTGGGTTTCGGACGGAGCGGACTGAGTCGGCCGGCCGTCATCCTGCACGCGCCGCGTCGGAGCCGACGAGCAACCGCCCAGTACGACCAGCAGCGCGACCAGGCAAAGGGGATACAGACGTAGACGCACTGGTGGCACTCCGTTCATTTGACCTGTTCCTGCTGCTCGCGCAGCTTCTCGGCCTGCTCGCGCATTTCGCGGCGGCGCTCTTCGATTCGGCGTTGCAGTTCGGCCGCACGATCCGGCGGCGGCTGACCCGGGACATTCGTCGGCGCATTGCCGGTCGGCGGGGCGGCGGGAGCGGCGCCGGGCGGCGGCGGCGGGGGTACGGCGCGCGCGCTCGGCGGAACTGTGAGTCCGGGAGCGACCTCAAGTTCCACTTCCGAGGTCTCGTCCTGCGGATTCTTGAACACGACGCTGCGCGAGCGGATCTCGGTCAGCGTCCAGCCGGCCTGTTCGCCCGGCAGCGGCATGCCGACGCGCAGCGACACGGCTTCGTTCTTGCCGTTGTCGCGGACCATCGCGAGCTTGACGTCGGGCGTCAGGATGATGCCGGTCAGCGTGATGTTCAGCGGCGCGGTCGGCGCATCGACGACTTTGACGTCTTCGACGATCGGCGTCGGCTTGCGGTCGTCGTTGAAGATCGGCCGCTGGCGCACTTCGGCGAATTCGGAATCCGGCGGCATGACGACGGCTTCCGTGTCGATGCGGCCGACGCCGGTCACCGGCGGTGCTTCTGTCTCGGGCAGCCAGCCATAGCCGCGGCCGGCGCCCATCCAGGCGAGCACGCCGGCCAGCGCCATGACGCCGCAGGCGCCCGCAAGGCTCAGCGTAATCAGGCGAGCGGTACGCGCGTTCATGCCTTCTCCGCTCCGCGCTTGCGCATATAGCCCGACAGGTTGAAGCGGATATCGAGCGCGCTCTGCTGCGGCTGCTTCTGGCCCGGCGCGACGTAGCCGTAGTTCTGCTTGTAGATCATCAGCTGTTCGACGAACAGGTAAGGCTTGCCGCTTTCGAGCTGGTAGATGATCGACGACAGCGGCTCGAGGTCGCAGCGCATGCGCACCTGGATCGTGACCTTCTCGTAGAGCTCGGGCTTGCCGCCGGACAGCTGCTGATGGGTCAGCACCTGGCAGCGGTTCTGATCGCCGCCGTGCTCGGTCACCGCCTGCTTCATGCGCTGGATCAGATCGGATGCGGCGCCGGCCGCATCGGCCTGGCTGAGGAAGGCCTGGTTGCTCTGTTCGAAATTGCGCACGTCGGTGAGGCGTTTCTCGATCTCGGCGCGCTGCTTGCTCGTTTCCTGGAAACGCTGCTGCTGTTCGCGCAGGTCGCCCATCTGGCCGGCGATCTCCAGATGCGGGGCGACGAACCACCAGTGCACGCCGAGCAGATAGGCCAGCAGCAGCACGATCAGCGTCAGCACGACCGCCATGAGACGGCCGTTATTCTTTTGCGGCAGCAGGCGCATTCGCGCTTCCCTCCTTGGCCTCGGCCGCAGCCGCGTCTTTGCCCGCCGCCGGCTCGGCCGGCGCATCCTTGGCGTCGCCGCCGTCCTTCGCAGCCTTTCCGGGCTTCGCCGGCTCGGCTTCGCGCGGCTTGAGCTGCGCCACGAGGTTAAAGCGGTCTTTCTTGACGCGCGGATCGGGCTGCACGACGCCCTGGAACGCGGGTTCGCCGAGCACCTTGGATTTCTGCAGTTCGGCGATGAGGCCTTCGGAACGATCGCTGAGACCCTGCAGCTCGACGCGGCCGTCCTCGGTCACGTTGAGGCGTTCGAGGTACGTGCTGTCGGGCAGGCGCTCGGTCAGGTCCTTGAGCAGCTCGATCGCCGGCACGACGGTGCGTTTTTTCTGGGTCAGGAAATTCGCCGACTCGATCGTCTCTTCGAGCGTCTTGCGCAGTCCGGCGACCTGCTTGGCCTCCTGCTGCGCCTTCTCGACCTCGGCGGTCATGTTCTCGAGCGCTGCCTGGCGATTGGTGACGGTACGCGCCATCACGCCGAGTGCGAGGATCACGACGAGCGCAGCAAGACCGAGATTGAGCCAGAGCCGCTGATTGCTGCGCCGCGCCCGCCGGTCCGGCGGCAGCAGGTTCACGCCCATGCGCGTGCCGCTCGCACCGTCGATCCAGCAGTCGACGCCGTCGAGCGGGATGCCGAGCTGCGCGACCGGAGAAATCTCTTCGTCGAAGGCCGCACGCGGCATCACGACGAGATCGACCTGAAGCTGCCGCCCAGCTGCATCGCGGCCGCGTACGACGTAGTCGAAATACACCTGGTCGGCCTTGAACGGCGTCTGCCGGTCCATTTCGAAACCGAGCACCTGGCGCAGGTTGTCTTCGGCGGCGGCCGGCAGATTCAGCGAGCGCCGCAGTACGCGCGTCGTCGGCACGCAGAAGAACTGGCGCAGCTGAGGTTCGTCGATGCGCGCGCGCAGGCGCTGGAAATCGCCGCGCTGGACGTCGACGTCCTGGGTCAGGTCGATCTGGCCGAAATCGGTCGCGCCGCGCGCGGTCTCGCGGCGCAGCACCAGCTGACTGTCGGCCACATGGAGCAGCAGCGACTCGCGGCCCTCGGCCAGGGCCGCGCGCCAGGTCGCGGGCAGGAACGACAGCAGTTCGCCGCCCCACCACGCGAAGAAGCGCGGCAGCGGTGTCTTGGCATAGCGCGCCCGCAAGCGGACGAGCTGAGGTTCGAGCACGTCTTGGATGGCCATTACTGATCTTCGCCGTCGCGCCAGCGCAGGACCACGAACGGCCTGCCGCCCACGCCTTGTCCGCCCAGCCGCAAGGTGGCGTCCAGCCGAGTGCTGGCACCGTTCGGGAGCGTGGCGCGGGACTCGATACTATACGTGAGCCCCCCACCCTCCGCCATGACAGGGGTTCCATCCGGCATCGTGATGTTGTACGGCATACCAGGCGGCACCGCCTGGCGCTGGGTCAGCAGCATTTGCGCTTGTTCCTCGGTCATCCCCGGCATCGCGCGCAGCACTTCGAGCGGCGCATAGGCGGGACTGGGTTGATTGCGGCCGGAATAGAGCGTGATGGCCTTTTCGATCAGGTGGTAGGTGTCGTAATCCATCCCCAGCACCTGCTGGATCTCCGACACCGTTTCAAACGGCGCGTTCCGCGGCGAGTATTTCAGGTCGGCGGATTTGTATTCGGATTCCTCGGCACCGTGCACGCCGGCGAGATCGTCGGGGTCGCGCCAGTCGACGATCGCGTCGGCGAGTTCCTCGGCGCGCAGTTCCTCGATGCCGCTGGCCTGGAACAGCGCCTTGAGCATGACCGCATCGGCGACGTTGATGTCGACCTTGCCGCTGTCGTCGGTCATGCGCAGTTCGATCTTCGAACCGTCGAACTCGAACTCGTACGGCCGGCCGTCGGCGACCCAGCGCGTCAGCGGGTCGGGATTGCGCAGTTCGAACACGGCGCGATGGATGCCGGCTTCGGCGACGTAGCGCGCCGCGGTCGCGTCGAACAGATGCCGCGCCTGCAGATTTTCGGTGCGCGCGATGACGGCGAAGCTGCCGAGCAGGATGCTCATGAGCGCGATGACCCAGAGCACGATGATGAACGCGACGCCGCGCTGCTTCGACGGCGCGTTCATTCTTTCTCCGTGGCGCCGCCGGCCGACGGCGGTTGCGGCACCGTGCCGGGCTGCGGCATGCGCTGCTGGAACAGGCGTACGCCGCCGCTGGTGTCGAGGATCAGCGGGATCTCCATGGTCGGCCAGACCAGGCCCGACTCCGGCGTCATCTCCAGGTCGATGCGCATCATGACCGGCAGCATCGACGGGTTTTCCCATTCGTCTTCCCAGTCTTCGAGTTCGTTCTGGTCGTCGAACTTGCGGTATTCGAAACGGCCGCGGCGGATTCCGTCGAGCAGCAGCACCGGCGTGCCGTCGTCGGGCTTGAGCTTGTCGAGATCGAAGCCGTTGAGCATGTTGTGGGTGAACACGAGCTGCAGCCCGTTGCGGCCGCGCGCGAGTTCGAGCGTCTGCACGTAGGGGCCGCCGCGGCTCAGGTGTCCGGGCATCGGCGCGACGAAACGCACGAAATCGCTTTCGCCCTGGAATACGAAGTTCGCGCCGCTGCCGTGTTCCTGGCCGAACGCGAGCGGCAGGCTGCGGCTGATTTCGCGCCGGATGAACTCCTGTGCGACGCGCAGCCGGTTCGTGCGCTCGATGTTCTGCTCGCCCGCGTGCATGGCGCGGGTCGCGGCGCGGATGCCGCTCATCGCGCCGGCGAGAAGGATCGCGAGCAGCGTGATCGCGAGCAGCACTTCGAGCAGGCTGAAGCCGGCGGCGCGGCGCGGAAGGCGCGTCATTTGCTGCCCCGGTTCGGTGGATTCTGCGGCAGCGTGCCGTCGGGACGCTCGCCGCCGACGATGCCGGCTTCGGCGTTCGCCGATCGCAGCGAAACGAAGTGCGCACTGCGCGGACTGCGCCGGTCGCCCCAGAGCACTTCGAGATCGACACGGAACATGTCGATGCTCTGGAAGCCGTCGGGCTTCGGCGCCGCGTTCGCGTCCGGCGGCGGCTCGTATTTCTGGATGTCGAGTTCCCAGCGGAACCGGTCGTCGAAGCGGCCGCTCTTGCGTCCCGGCTCGAGCTTTTCGCCGATGCCGACGATGTCGAGCTGCGACTGCGCCCAGAGCGCCGCCTGCGTGTAGTCGGCCGCGAGCCGCGTATTGCGGATCGACGCCGAGAGAATGCCCATGAGCACGCCGAAGCCGAGCGCGAACACGACGAATGCCGCGACGAGCTCGATAAGACTGAAGCCGCGCTGGCGCGCGGGCGCGCGCAGGGCGCGACGGCGGACGACTTCGCGGCTCATCGCTCTTTCAGCTCCTCGAGATCGACTTCGCCGGTCAGCCAGCCGACGTTGACGCGCCACTCGCGCGTGCCGGCGATGATCGACACGTGCCCGCCGGTGGAACTGCCGTCCGGATAGAAGCGGATGCGGCCGGCCTTTTCGTGGATCAGTTCGTTCTGCGCGGTCAGCAGCTTCACTTCGATCTTGTCGGGAAACTTCACCGCGGACTTGCCCGGCACGGTGTAGCTCATCGCTTCGAGATCGACGTCGAGCGTCTTCTGCTCGCCTTTGACGATGGCCTGGCCGCGCGTATAGCGCAGCGCCGCGACGAGGTCGCGGCTCGCGGCCTGGATCTTCGCGCTGCCGAGGCTGTTGCTGATCGAGATCGAGGCGACGGTGACGGCGATCGCGATCAGCACCATCACCGCAATCAGTTCGAGCAGACTGAAACCGCGCTGCGCGGACGCCCGCGGCGCGCGACGGCGGACGCGGCGCGCCACGGCGCCGCGCGCGGACTCAAGGTCCGCGTGCGCGTGGCGGCGGGCCGAGCCGCAGCGCGATTCGCGATCCGCCGTGCGCATCGTCCATTACTGCCAGTTGCCGATGTCGGCGTTGTACTTGTCGCCGCCCGACTTGCCGTCCTTGCCGAGGAAGACGAGATCGAAGTCGCCGTGCTCGCCCGGGTTCTTGTAGTCGAACGCGTGGCCGAACGGATCCTTGAGATCGGATTCCTTCGCATAGGCCGACTTCCAGTTCGGCGCGTTGCCCGGCTTCGTGACGAGATCCTGCAGCTTGTCCGGCGGGCTGCCGTTGTCGAGCGCGTAGGCCTCGATGCTCATCGACAGCTTGGCGACCTGCGCCTTGCCGGCGTTGTACTTGCCCTTGGTCACGTTGTCGCTGACCTGGTTGACGACGATGCCGGCGACGATGCCGATCAGCACGATCACCGCCAGCATTTCCAGCAGGCTGAAGCCGGACTGCCCGCGCGGGGCGGAATACCGCCCAAACGTATACTTCATTGCATTCTCCCGAATTATTGGACCGAACCGGCCAGATTCATGATCGGCAGGATGATCGCCATCATGATCATCGCCACCATCACCGTCATCACGATCGTCACCACCGGGACCAGCGCGGCCAGGAGCCGGTCCAGCGTGTTCTTCACTTCCTGATCGAACGTGTCGGCCGTCTTGAGCAGCATGCCGTCGAGCTCGCCGGATTCCTCGCCGACGGCGACCATCTGCAGCGCGAGCTTCGGAAAACGCTTGCTCTGGCTCAGCGCATAGCCCAGACCGTTGCCGCGCTTGACCTCTTCCGTGGCCGCGGCCACCGACTCCGCGAGCGCGGCGTTGCTCATGACGTTGCGCGCGATCGTCATCGCACCCAACAACGGAACGCCGTTCTTGAGCAAAGTTCCCAGCGTGCGCGTCAGGCGCGCGGTTTCGAGCTTGAGGATCACGTCCCCCACGACCTTGACGCCGAGCAGGCGCAGATCGAGCGCGAGCCGCGTTTCCGGCTGCGAATACTGCTTGCGCAGCCAGCCGATGCCTAGCGCCAGCAACACCAGCAGCAGCCACCAGAATTTCTGCAGCACCGTGCCGAGGCCGAACACGATCTTCGTGATCAGCGGCATTTCCACGCCCATGTCGTTGAACATCGGCACGAACTGCGGCACGACGTAGACGAGCAGGATCATCAGCGAGGCGAACACCATGCCGATCAGGAACGCGGGATAGATCATCGCGTTGATGACGTTGCCGCGCAGCGCGCGCGTGCGCTCGAGGTATTCGGCGAGCCGGCGCAGCGTTTCGTCGAGCGAGCCGCCGGCTTCGCCGGCGCGCACCATGTTCACGTAGAGGCGCGAGAACACGCCGTGCTCGGCTTCGAGCGCATCCGACAGCGGCGCGCCGCCGCGCACCGTGTCGCGCACGCGTTCGAGCATGCGGCGCGCCTTCTCGTCGCCGGGCAGGTCGAGCACGATCTGCAGCGCGCGGTCGAGCGGCTGGCCCGCGCCGAGCATGGTCGCGAGCTGCTGGGTGAACTGGACGACCTGCGCCGCGCCGAACGTCGAACGCCGCGTCAGCATGCCGAGCAGCGTGCTGCCTTCGCCCGCGTCGGCCGCACGCGCGTCGAGCGGAATGTTGCCGGCGTCCTGCAGTTTCGCGATGACCTCGTCGGCGGACGCGGCCTCCATCTGGCCTTCGAGCGTCTCGCCGGCAGGGGTTACGGCTTTGTAGCGGAACAGGGGCATCGGTATCGGCGCGTCCGGTCGGTGGGGATGTCGTCGGCGGAAGGACTCAGCTTTCCTGGGTCACGCGCAGCACTTCTTCGATCGTCGTGACGCCGGCCAGCGACTTCACGAGACCGTCCTCGTACATCGTGCGCATGCCTTCGGTGCGCGCCTGCTGCTCGAGTTCGCCCATGCCGGCGTGCTGCATGACGAGGCGGCGCAGCGGATCGGACATGACCATGAATTCCATGATCGTCGTGCGCCCGTAGTAGCCGCTCGGATTGTTCGCGCTCGGCATCGGCTTGTAGAGCTGCAGCGGGCCCGGCCCGCCGAGCTTGTCGAGATTGAATTCGCGCACGACCTCGGGCAGCGGCGTGTAGGCTTCCGCATGCGCCTTGTCGAGCCGGCGCACGAGGCGCTGCGCAAGGATGCCGTTGACGGTCGAGGTCAGCAGATAGTCCTCGACGCCCATGTCGAGCAGTCGCGTGATGCCGCCGGCCGCATTGTTCGTGTGCAGGGTCGACAGCACGAGATGGCCCGTGAGCGCCGACTGGATCGCGATGCGGCAGGTCTCCAGGTCGCGCATTTCCCCGATCATGATGATGTCCGGGTCCTGACGCACGATCGAGCGCAGCGCATGGCTGAAGTCCAGGCCGATCTGCGGCTTGGCCTGGATCTGGTTGATGCCTTCGATCTGGTATTCGACCGGGTCTTCGACCGTGATGATCTTGACGTCGGGCTGGTTGAGCTTGGACAGCGCCGTGTACAGCGTCGTCGTCTTGCCCGAGCCGGTCGGGCCGGTCACGAGCATGATGCCGTGCGGCAGTTCGAGCACCTTCATGAACTGCGGCAGGAATTCGTCGGTGAAGCCCAGCGTGTGGAAATCGAAGACCACGCTTTCGCGGTCGAGGATACGCATGACCACCGACTCGCCCCAGGACGTGGGCACCGTCGAGACGCGCAGGTCGAGTTCCTTGCCCTGCACGCGCAGCATGATGCGGCCGTCCTGCGGCAGGCGGCGCTCGGCGATATTGAGCTTCGCCATGATCTTCACGCGCGAGATCACCGCCGCCGTCGACGCCGCCGGCGGCGACTCGACTTCGTGCAGCACGCCGTCGATGCGATAGCGCACCTTGAGCCGGCTCTCGAACGGCTCGATGTGGATGTCGGACGCACGCTGTTCGACCGCGCGCTGGACGATGAGATTGACGAGGCGGATGACCGGCGCTTCGGACGCGAGGTCGCGCAGGTGTTCGATGTCGTCCTCGCCGCGCGCCGCGTCGTCGGACAAGGTCTCGACGATCGTGCCCATGGCCGAACGGCCCTGGCCGTAGTAGCGCTCGATCAGATCGTCGATTTCCGAACGCATGCCGATCTGCAGCGTGACCTTTTTCGAGGTTGCCAGCTCGACCGCCTGCGCCGCGTAGGACTCGGCCGGATCGGCGACGAGCAGGCCGACTTCGGTCTCGCTCTCGCTGACCGGCACGACGTGATGCTGCTTGAGGAAACGCACGGACAGCGCGACGTTCGGCGGCGGCGACTCGGGGAAGTCCTTGGCGCCGAGCAGCGGCAGCTTCAGGAGTTCGGCCATCGACTCGGCCATGTCGCGTTCGGACACGAGGCCGAGCTTCGTCAGCAGGTTGACCAGCGATTCGCTGTCGGACTCCTCGTGCACGCGCCGCGCGCGGACGAGATCGGCCTCCTTCAGGCGGCCTTTCTTGACGAGGAACGCGCAGATGCGCTCGTCCAGGTTCGCGACAACGGCGTCGAGAGCGGGCTCGACTTCCTGCATTTCGACGGCAGACATGACTTCTTTCCTAGGAGGCGGCGTTTCGACCGGCGCTGCTGCCGCCGGGTTCCCCAAAACGGCGCCCCGTCAGTGCTTCGATGAACGGGCGGTTGAGCGCGAGCCAGAGCGCGGCCGGCACCACGGTCGGCAGGATCAGATAGCCGAACTGGTAGCAAAGGGCAATCACATTCACGTTGAGCCCCGCCGCCGCGACGGCGGCCGCGGCTTCCGGCCCCGAGCCCAGCGCGAGCGTCTTCAACGCATCGGCGGCGATGCCGAAAGCCTGGGCGAGCCAGATTGCCGCGCACCCCAGCACGTACTGCCCCCAGCGACGCTCCTCGTCCTGCGGCGTCGCGAGGCAGAGCCCGAAGAACAGCGGCAGCGAATAGCCGTAGATCAACGGCCGCACGGTCGCTTCCAGAAAGCCGGTCGCCATCTTGCCGTCGGGGCCGGCGTCGCTGACCGCGATCTTGGTCAGCACGTCCATGATCGGCATGCCGCCGTTGTCGAACCCCTGGCTGACGCTCGCGACGAGTTCAGGCCAGAACGTCGTCAACCCGAGTCCGGCGAGCCAGACCGGCACCTTCACGGTCAACCCCGAAACCCACCACCAGAGCGCAAAGCAGGCCGGCAGCCACGCGAGGGCCGCCAGCAGGAAGCGCTTGAGCGGACTGAGCTTCATCCCACCCAGGCGCGCGCGTTGCGGAACATGCGCATCCACGGCGAGTCCTCGCCCCAGGTGTCGGGACGCCAGCTCATCTGCACGCTGCGATGCACGCGCTCGGGATGCGGCATCATGGCCGTCACGCGTCCGTCGGCCGCGGTCAGGCCGGTCAGGCCGCCGACCGAACCGTTGGAATTGAGCGGAAACGTTTCGGTCGCGCGGCCGCGGTTGTCGACGAAACGCAGGCACGGCTGCACGCGGCTGTAGTCGCTGCCCTGCGCGAATTCCGCATGGCCTTCGCCGTGCGCGACGACGACCGGAATGCGCGAACCGGCCATGCCGCGCAGCAGGATCGACGGCGATTCCATGACTTCGAGCGTGACGAAGCGCGCTTCGTACTGTTCCGACGCGTTGCGGCGGAATTTCGGCCAGTAGTCGGCGCCCGGGATGATCTCCTTGAGGTTCGCGAGCATCTGGCAGCCGTTGCAGACGCCGAGCGCGAAGCGCGCCGGGTCGGCGAAGAACGCGGCGAACTGCGCGCGCAACGTCGGATTGAACAGGATCGAGGTCGCCCAGCCGCGGCCGGCACCGAGCACGTCGCCGTAGGAAAAGCCGCCGCAGGCCGCGAGACCCTGGAAATCGTCGAGCTTGCGCCGGCCGCTCTGCAGGTCGGACATGTGCACGTCGACGGCCTCGAAGCCGGCGCGCGTGAACGCCGCCGCCATCTCGATCTGGCCGTTGACGCCCTGGTCGCGCAGCACCGCGATGCGCGGGCGCGCGCCGCGCGCGATGAACGGCGCGGCGACGTCCTCGGACGGATCGAACGTGAGCTTCGGCGTGATCCCCGGATCGTCGCCGTCGCAGCGCCAGTCGAGTTCGCTGTCGGCGAGCAGCGGGTTGTCGCGCAGGCGCTGCATCGCATGGCTGGTCTGCGACCAGGTCCGCATGAGATCGCCGCAGTCCCAGCGGCCCAGCGAATCGTCGCCGAGGCGCAGGCTGATCTGCGGCTTTTCCTTGGGGCGCGCGACCATGTGCGCGATGTCGGCGAGCCCGAAGCGGTCGAGCAGCGCCTTGAACGCGGCCGCGTCATCGCGGCGGATCTGCACGACCGCGCCGAGTTCTTCGCAGAACAGCGCGCGCAACGTGTTTTCCGCCCAGCCGTCCAGGCCGATCGACAGGCCGCAGTGACCCGCGAATGCCATTTCGATCAGGGTCACGAGCACGCCGCCGTCGGAGCGGTCGTGATAGGCGAGCAGCAGGCCGTCGGCATTCGCCTGCTGGATGCAGGCGAAGAAATTCTTGAAGCGCGCGGCATCGTCGAGATCCGGCGGCACGCCGCCGGAGCGATTGAACACCTGCATCAGCGCCGAGCCGCCGAGGCGGTTGCGTCCGCCGCCGAGGTCGATGAGCCAGAGTTCGGTCTCGCCCTTGTCCAGGCGCAGCTGCGGTGTCAGCGAGCGGCGCACGTCGCCGACGCGCGCGAACGCGGTGACGATCAGCGACACGGGCGCGATCGTCTTCTGCTCGCGCTCGCCGTCGTGCCAGACCGTCTGCATCGACAGGGAGTCCTTGCCGACCGGAATCGAGATGCCGAGCGCCGGGCACAGCTCCATGCCGATCGCGCGCACCGCATCGAACAGCGCGGCGTCCTGGTGCGGGAAATTCGCCGCGGCCATCCAGTTCGCCGACAGCCGCACTTCGCCGAGATCGGCGATCGGCGCGGCAGCCAGATTCGTCAGCGCTTCGCCGACCGCCATGCGCGCCGCATCGGCCGAGGACAGCGCCGCGAGCGGCGTGCGCTCGCCCATGGCCATCGCTTCACCGGCATAGCCGTCGAAATCCGCCAGCGTGACCGCGCAGTCGGCGACCGGCACCTGCCACGGGCCGACCATCTGGTCGCGCGAGCACAGACCGCCGACGCTGCGGTCGCCGATCGTGATCAGGAACGACTTCGACGCGACCGCCGGAAACTGCAGCACGCGCTGCAGCGCTTCGTTGAGATTGATGCCGAGGCAGTCGGAGACGAGATCGACGCGCGGCGCCTTGCGCTTGGCGTCGCGATGCATCTTCGGCGGCTTGCCGAACAGCACATCCATCGGAAAATCGATCGCCGCGCCCGTGCCGACCGGCGTCGTGGTGTCGACGCCGTAGCCGACCATCAGATGTTCCGCGGCAGTGGCCGTGCCGACGACGGCATACGGGCAGCGCTCGCGCACGCAGATCGCCTCGAAGCGCGCGACGTCCTCCGGCCGCACGCCGAGCACGTAGCGCTCCTGCGATTCGTTGCACCACAGCTGCATCGGCGAAAGCGTCGGATCGGCGCAGGGAACCTTGGCCAGGTCGATGCGCCCGCCGACGCCGGAATCGTGCAGCAGTTCGGGAATCGCGTTGGACAGACCGCCCGCGCCGACGTCGTGCACGGTGACGATCGGATTGGCCTCCCCGAGCTGCCAGCAGTGGTCGATGACCTCCTGGCAGCGGCGTTCCATTTCCGGGTTGTCGCGCTGCACCGAGGCGAAATCGAGTTCCGCCGAACTCGTGCCCGAGGCGACCGACGAGGCCGCACCGCCGCCGAGGCCGATCAGCATGGCCGGGCCGCCGAGCACGACGACCGCGTCGCCGTCCCGCAGTGCGCGCTTTTCCACATGTTGCGAACGCAGATTGGCGAGGCCGCCTGCGATCATGATCGGCTTGTCGTAGCCGCGGCGCAGGCCCGGCAGGCCGGTCTCCTGCTCGAAGCTGCGGAAATAGCCGCCCAGCGCGGGGCGGCCGAATTCGTTGTTGAACGACGCGGCACCGATCGGCCCGTCGCGCATGATCTCGAACGCGCTCGCCATGCGCGGCGGCAGCGGCCGTTCGGTTTCCCAGGGGCGCGGCAGGCCCGGAATGCGCAGGTGCGACACCGAGAATCCGGTCAGGCCGGCCTTCGGCTTGCCGCCGCGGCCGGTCGCGCCTTCGTCGCGGATTTCGCCGCCCGAGCCCGTCGACGCGCCCGGAAACGGCGCGATCGCCGTCGGATGATTGTGGGTCTCGACCTTGATCGCGTAGTCGATGCGCTCGGCATGCGCGCGGTAGACCCCGTCGGCGTCGGCGAAGAAGCGCTGCCCTTCGCTGCCCTCGATCACAGCGGCATTGTCGGCGTAGGCCGACAGCGTGTGCGCCGGCGACACCTTGTGCGTGTTCTTGATCATCGCGAACAGCGACTGCGGCTGCGCCTCGCCGTCGACGTTCCAGCTCGCGTTGAAGACCTTGTGCCGGCAGTGCTCCGAGTTCGCCTGCGCGAACATCATGAGTTCGGCATCGCTCGGATCGCGGCCGAGTTCCGCATAGCGCTCGGCGAGATAGTCGATTTCGTCGGGCGCAAGCGCGAGGCCGAGGCGGCGGTTCGCATCGGCCAGCGAGGCCTGGGCATCGGCGCCGAGCGCAACGCGGCCGAGGTCGCCGGGCGCGCCGGCGAGGAACAGATGCTCGGCATCGGCCAGCGACGTCAGCACCGACTGCGTCATCGGATCGTGCAGCACGCCGATCAGCGCGTCGTGCGCCGGCGTGCCGGCGGCCGGCAGGTTCGCGATCTCCAGTGCCATGCCGCGCTCGACGCGCTCCACCGCGAAGCCGCAGCCCTGCAGGATGTCGGTGGCCTTGCTCGACCACGGCGAAATCGTGCCGAACCGCGGCACGATCCAGAGACTGGCGGGCCGGGCGGCGTCGACGCGCGCCTCGAGCACCTGGGCGAGACGCTGGCGCGTCGCGTCATCGGGCGCGACCGACGCGGCGAGCAGATAGACATGTCGCGCGGCGGTGACGCGGGCACCGGCTGCCGTTTCGGCCAATTGGCGATTCAGGCGGTCGAGACGGAAGGCAGACAGGGCGCTTTGCCCGTCGAGGACGATCATGCTAAGGCCGTTCCGGAGCGGGGTTCTCAGAAGGGCGCGCATGATAACCGCTGCCGTCCGCCTCTCGCCATCGCCGCCGGAACCGGCCGCGGACACGAAAACGGCGGCTGCGTCGCCGCAGCCGCCGTCGAACAAACCTGGAAATTCAGCCGCTTACTTCGTCGAAGCGAGGCTGTCGAGGCGCTGACGCATCGCTTCGGGCGCCAGGTAGCCGCCGATCTGCGTGCCGTCCGGCGCGATCACGGTCGGCGTGCCGTTGATGCCGACGCGGCGACCGAGCTCGAATTCCTCGGCGATCGGGTTTTCGCAGGTCGCGTTCTTCGGATCGGTGCCCGACTTCGCGTCGGTGAAGGCTTTATTGCGGTCGGTCGCACACCAGACCGAGACGGCCTTGTCGAACGACGGCGTGCCCGGACCCGAGCGCGGGAACCAGAGGTACTCGATCGAGATGCCCTGCTCGTTGTACTTGGCGATGTCGTGATGCAGCTTGCGGCAGTAGCCGCAGTCGATGTCGGTGAACACCGTGACCGTGTACTTCGGATCCTTCGGCGCGAACACGATGCGCTTGGACTTCGGCACCTGATCGACGAGTTCCTTGCGGATGCCGCCGAGACGCGCCTCGGTCAGATCTTTCTTCGACGCCATGTCGAACAGGCTTCCCTGCAGCAGGTACTTGCCGTCGGCGCTGACGTAGACGACCTGGCCGCCGGTCACGACTTCGTAAAAACCGGGCAGGCTGGACTTCGTCACCGAATCGATCTTGGCCTGCGGCACCAGCGAGAGGATCGCGTCGCTGACGACCTTCTTCTCCTTCGCATCGTCGGCAGCCAGGGTCGTGAACGACGCCGCCGCGAGAGCGAGGGCCAGGGTGAGCTTCTTGAACATCGCGATTCCTCGGGATAGGGGCAGTGGCCTGACGCTGACCGCGGCGAGCCGCGAAAGTTCAGCGTCCGGACAGGTTGAAGGCGGGCAAGAGTGCCAACAGCCCGGACCGGCCGCAAGAGAGCAGGCTCACGGCACGAGGAAAGAGGGGATGAGGAGCGAGAAACGGGTCGACCGAATTGCCTGCGCCGCCGGCCACTTGCGCCTGCCGGGCTCATTTCTCCGTTCTTCCCTTTTTCCCGGCCTCAGAAACAGGCGACCGGCTGTTCCTTGAGATCGACGAGGTCCGGCAGCTGAGCCCGCCAGCCCACGGGGCGCTGCGGGTCTTCGGCGAAATCGATCCAGTACACCGGCAGGTCCTCGGTGCGCTGCAGCAGCTGCGGCGTGAAGCCCAGCGCGGCGATCTCGGCGCGACGGCGCTCGGCATTGGCCTGTTCGCGGAACAGGCCGAGCGAGATCGTGTTCTGCTGGTCGCCGGCCGTGACGACGTAGTAGTCGCGCACGCCCTTGGCCGAGAGCTGGCGCGCAACGCCGAGCGCCTGCTCGCGCGAGGCCATGGCCGGCACGAACACCCAGTAGCCGCGCGGCTGCGTCGTGCGCGCTTCGCGGTACTGGATGCGCCGCGCGCGCGGCGAGAGCTTGTTCATGGCTGCGCGCATGTCGGCCTGGGTCGCGAACGGGCCGATGCTGCGGCACTGGTCGGGCGCGTCGCTGGCCGGAGGCGCCTCGGTCAGCTCGGCGCTGGCCGCGTCGCCCGGCCGTTCGCGCTCGGCCAGGAGTTCCAGCCGCGTGATGCCGACGTCGGTCGGCGCGACTTCCTGCTCGGCGCGCGGCGGCGAGAAATACAGCCAGCTCGCGACACCGACGTTCATCGCGAGCAGCAGCAGGAACAACACGCGTACGAACATGCAGGAACGCCGCTCAGGGGTCGGCCGATTCTAGCGGCTCCCC
>NZ_DATIGT010000202.1:0-9505 GCF_035481375.1 Tahibacter sp. | reverse complement strand
TCGCTGCGCAGCGTGCGCGTGTCGAGCCGCAGCAGCACCTGGTCCTTGCGGACGGTTTCGCCGACATCCACGAGGACTTCGGCGACGCGCACGCCGGACAGTTCGACACCGAGCAGCATTTCTTCCTGAGCGGCGACGCTGCCCGAGGCGGTCAGGCGGCGCTGCAGCGGCCGCGACTGCGGTGTGACGAGGTTGACGGAGAGGCTGGCGCCGGCGTCGGGCGCAGCGGCGGCTGCGGCAGACGGTTGTTCCGAGCTGCAGCCGGCGAGCAGCAGCGCGGCCACGCAGGGCGCGAGAACGATGCGCAACGGGAATCGCAGGGTCATGACGGTGACTCGTAGGGGAAAAATGGAACGTCGCCGCAGGCGTCGAACGAGGGCGGCGCGGATCGACCGGCGCGCGAACACGCGCGCTCGCGGTCAGGCGGCGAACTGGAGGCGGGCGAGTTCGGCATAGAGTCCTCCCTGACGCAGCAGTTCGTCGTGCGTGCCCTGGGCGACGATGCGGCCGGCGTCGAGCACGACGATGCGGTCGACCTGCTGCACGGTTGCGAGGCGATGCGCGATCACGAGCGTCGTGCGCCCGCGCATCAGCCGTTCGAGCGCATGCTGCACAGCGGCTTCGGATTGCGAATCGAGATTGCTGGTCGCCTCGTCGAGCAGCAGGATCGGGGCATCCTTGAGCAGCGCGCGCGCGATCGCGATGCGCTGCTGCTGGCCGCCGGACAGCCGCACGCCGCGTTCGCCGAGGTGCGTCGCGTAGCCGTCGGCCTGCGCGGCGATGAAATCGTGCGCCTCGGCGGCGCGCGCCGCGGCGATCACCTCGTCCTCGCCGGCGTCGACGCGGCCGAAGCGGATGTTGTCGAGCGCGCTCGCGCCGAAGATGACGGTGTCCTGCGGCACGAGCGCGATCGCACCGCGCAGGTCGGGCAGCGCGAGCGCGCGCAGATCCTGTCCGTCGATGCGCACGCTGCCCGACTGCGGGTCGTAGAAGCGCAGCAACAACTGGAAAACCGTACTTTTGCCCGCGCCGGACGGTCCGACCAGGGCGACGGTCTCGCCGGGGCGCACGTGCAGCGTGAAGTCGTGCAGCGCCGGCGCTTCGGGGCGCGACGGGTAGCGGAATTCGACGGCGTCGAACGCGATCGCGCCGCGCACGGGCTGCGGCAGCGCCGCGGGCGCGGCCGGCGAGGCGATCGTCGAGGACGTCGACAGCAGTTCGTTGATGCGTTCGAGCGCGCCGGCGGCGCGCTGCACCTCGCCCCAGACCTCGCTGAGCGCGCCGACGGAACCGCCGGCGATCACCGCATAGAGCACGAACTGGCCGAGCACGCCGGCCTTGAGCTCGCCGGCGAGTACCGCGTTCGCCCCGGCCCAGAGCACGAGCACGATGGCGCCGAACACGAGCAGGATCGCCAGCGTCGTGACCGCCGCGCGCGCACCGATGCGGCGCCGGCTCGTCGTCAGCGCGCGGACTATCGCGTCGCCGTAGCGCGTGCGCTCGGTAGCCTCGCGGCCATAGGCCTGTACCGCGCGCATCGCGTTCAGGGTCTCGTTCGCGACGGCCGATGCGTCGGCGACGCGGTCCTGGCTGTCGCGCGAAAGCTTCTGCAGACGGCGGCCGCTGAGCACCATCGGCACGATCACGAGCGGAATCACGAGCGCGGCATAGCCCGCGAGGCGCGGGCTCGTCCAGACCAGCGCGATCGATGCGCCGATGAAGGTGGCGAAGCTGCGCACCGCGACCGACAGGCTGGAGCTGACGACGGTCAGGACCAGTTCCGAATCGGCCGACAGCCGCGAGGTCAGCTCGCCGATGCGTGCGCGTTCGAAGAAGGCCTGGTCGAGCGTCAGCAGATGGTCGTACAGCCGCCGACGCAGGCCGGCCACGGCGCGTTCGCCGAGCAGCGTGATGCAGAAGTAGCGCGCGCCGGTCGCGATCGCGAGCACGGCGGCGACGCCGAACAGCAGCAGGAAGCTCGTGTCGATGCTGGCCGCGTTCGCGTCGGCGAAGCCGCCGTCGATCATGTGGCGGACCGCGACGGGCAGCGACAGCGTGGCCGCCGACGACAGCACGAGGAACACGACCCAGCCGACGAGCAGGCCGCGCTGGCCGCGCAGCAGCGGAAACAGCAGCGAGAGCGAGGCGAGGCGGCGCGGTTTCGGATCGGTCATCGGGAAGGTCCAGGGAAACGTGCCGCCGCACCGAGGTCGGCCATTCGGATCGTCATGGAGGCGTCATTGCCAGTTTCAATTGCGAGTCATTCGCGACGGCGCAGGACAGTGCGTCCGCGGGTCAGGTCCGCGAGCCAGGCGGCCAGCGCGTCGACGCGCGCGTCCGGAAGGGCCAGCCGCAGTGCCGCGCCGTCGGCGCCGAACGCTTCGGCGAGACAGTCGGCATCGAATTCGGACAGCCGCGACTTGAGCAGCGCGAGCTGGGCGAACGGCAGATCGAACTCGACCTCGGATTTGCGCACCAGCGGCGTGCGCGCGGCCAGCCGCAGGCACTGCGCGGTGACGCCGCCGTAGGCGCGCATGAGACCGCCCGCGCCGAGCTTGATGCCGCCGTACCAGCGCGTGACGACGGCGACGACCTGATCGAAGCCTTGCCCGTCGATGGCCTGCAGCATCGGCTTGCCGGCCGTGCCGACCGGTTCGCCGTCATCCGAAAACCGGTAGTGCTGACCTATACGATAAGCCCAGCAGTTGTGCGTGGCCTGCGGGTCGGAGATCTGTGCGAGGAATTCCAGCGCCGCTTCCGCCGTGGCGACAGGGGCGGCCTGGCAGAGGAATCGGCTCTTCTTGATCTCTTCGGATATCGAGACGGCTTGCGCGAGCGTGCTGAGCGGCGTGTTCATCGCGCCGGATTATCGACGATCGAACCGGTGACGAACGAACGCCCGAGTTCCCCTCGGCAGCGGCGGCTCAGGGATGCAGCGTGCGCAGATCGTCGGGCAGCACGTGGTCCGGATGGCGTTCGCGCAGCAGCTCGACATTCTTTATCGCGTCGGCCCTGCGTCCGGCGCGCAGCAGCTCGCGGATCTTCTTGATCCATTCGTCAGGCGCGAGGCGCGCATTGCGCTGCAGTTCGGTCTCGGCGGATTTGTCGGCATCGCCGGTTGCAACGGTGCTCGCCGGCGTCGAGGCGGCCGCCGGTGCCGGCGCTGTTTCCTGCAGCACCGGAGCCGGAGCGGCGTCGGCTGCGACGGTGCGCGACGCCGGCTTGGCGGCAAGACCGTTGCCGCCGGTGCCCTTGTCGTGGGTGACCTGGCGCGACTGCCGTGCGCGCTGTTCCTGCTGGACGCGTGGATCGGTCGAACCGGCTTCGGCGTCGAGCCCATAGTCGTCGCGACGCGTGCCGCTGGCGATCGCGGCCTTGCGCTCGACGGAGTTGTAGTCGGTCGGCGCCGTGGCCGGGAACGCCTGCGGCCGCGCGCCGCTGCTGCCGGGTGCGGCCGTTGATCGCGCGAGGTCGCGTTCGCCGTCGGCGCGGTTGCTGGCCGAGTCCGTCGCGGCGTCCGCGAGCGCTTCGCGCGCGGGTGCCGCAGCCGGCGGCTCCTGCGGCTGCGTCGTCTCGAAACGCGGGGCCTGATCTTTCTTGTCGGCGCTGGCCGCGGCCAGTTCGACCTCGCGCTTGTGCGGCGTGGCCTTCGCGGCGCGCGGCGCGGACCTGGCCGCTTCAGCCATCGGCGCGGGCTGCGCCGGCGCCGCCGCGGGGGCGGGCGGCGGCATTGGCACCGAAAGCGCCGGCGGCGGGATCGCTGCGGTTTCCGCGGTGGCCGGCTCGGGCGGCGGCACGATCGCGCTGATCGGAATGACCTCGCGCTCGCTGCGGGCCGCCGCCGGCGACGCCGGGTTCGATGCCGACGGCAAGGATTCGTTGAACGCGCCGCGCATCTGCCAGGCCAGCCCGGCGGCAAGGACGACACCCGCGGCGCTGCTCAGGCCGACGACCCAGAGCGGCCGGCGGTGCTTGTCCTTCGCATGGCGCAGCGCGTTCATGCGCTGCGGCTCCACCGCGGCGCGCGCCATCGCGAGCACGGCGGCGTCGAGCTTGGGGTCCGGCTCGCTCTGCGGCAGGCGGCGATACAGGCGCGCGAGTTCGGATTCCTCGCCAGCGAGGAACGCTTCGAATTCGCGCTCGTGGTGATTTCGATGAGTCATTCGGCAAACCTTGCGCGGATCTTCGCGAACGCATAGCGCAGACGCGATTTCACCGTTTCCTGTCCGGCCCCCGTCACTTCGGCGATTTCTTCCAGCCCGAGTCCGTTTTCCATGCGCAGCACGAACGCCGTGCGCTGCTCGTCGGGTAGGTCCTCGAGCGCGAGCTGCAGGCGGCGCCGCTGCTCGAACTCGCTGAGCACCCGTTCGGGTCGTTCGGCCTCGGGGGCATCGAGCTGGCGGAAGATCAGCTCGGTTTCCTCGCTGCCGGCCTGGGGTCTATTGCGGCGCATCAGGTCGATCGCAAGGTTGTGCGCGATCTGCAGCAGCCAGGTCGTGAACTTGGCCTCCGGCCGATAGCGCTCGCGAGCGACGATGACGCGGCTCCAGGTTTCCTGGAACAGCTCGTCGGCGCTGGCCCGTTCGCGGCAATGACGCAGGAGGAAGCGATACAGCGTGCCGCGGTGGCGGGTATACAGCGCTTCGAACGCGTGCGCGTCGCCGCGCCCGTAGGCCAGCATCAATTCTTCGTCCGTACACTCCTCCCTCATGGGGCGGCAGGTTAAGCGATACATGGGGCAACGTCATCACGTGGCATCCCCGGCGGCCGGAGTCGAGCGACTGCAACGGCGTGTACCACCGCCTGGGGTTTGACGCGGCCGCGACCTGCCGGCCCCGATACTCCAGCCCTGATACTCTGGTCGCCGCCGCACGCCGGCGGGGCCGGCGGTCGGGCACGATTCCGTTTCCCCACGCGCAACCCGGATGCTGATCATGGCCACTGAAAAAACTCCGCTACGTTCAACCGAACCGGCCGCCGTCGCGGCGGACGTGCACAACGGCAACGGCGACGCGTCGGCCAAGACGCCGGCCGAAGCGATCCATGAACTCGGCGGCGCGCTCGGCCGCGCCTGGCACGAGGCGCGCGACAGCGTCGGCGACATCGGCGCGAAGCTCGGCCAGCGTGCGCGCAACGTGCGCAGCGAAACCCGCGAGGCCGCGAGCGAAACGCGCGAGGGCCTGCAGGACGCGATCGACGAGATGGGCGAACTCGGCCAGGAAGTCGCCGAGGACGCGATCGAGCTCGGTCGCGCCGTGGGCGTCAGCGTGTCGCAGTTCGTACGCCGGCATCCGATGCGTTCGATCGCGATCGCGGCGGCGGCCGGCGCGCTGGCCGCACACCTGCTGCGCCGTCGCGGCCGCTGAGGGTGGACGAAACCGAGCAGAGCGCCGGCGCGCCGCACCGGCGCCGTCGGCGCGTGCGGCGCGGTCTGTTCAAGCGCGTCGGACGCTGGTTCGATCTCGGCGGCGAGCTGCGCGATTCGGCGATCGCGCTGCTGCGCGCCGAAGCGCGCCTGGCGCGCGCCGCAGTACCCAATGCGCTGATCTGGATCGCCGTGGTGTCGCTCGGCGGCGTGTTCTTCCTCGCGACGATCTGGGGAGCGGCGCTTCTGCTGCTGTATCAATGGACCGGCTCGATCGGCCAGGCGCTGCTCTGGCTCGGCGCGGTCAGCGCAGTCGTGCTGGCGGTCGGCAGCCTGCTGCTGCGCCACGCCGTGCGCGCGGCGAGTTTCGCCGAATCGCGCCGTCGCATTGCCTATTGGCTCGAAAGGAGCGACCTGGACGATGACCCGGATGAAGACGCTGGAACGTGAAGTCGCCTTGTCGGCGCTGCGCTTTGACGCGGCCGTGGCCGAGGTTGGCGACGAGCAGCGCGACCTGCGCCGCCTCGCGCGTGCGCTGTCGCCGAAGCTCCTGATCGGCGTCGGACTCGCGGCCGGCGTGCTGATGATCGTGCTGCCCCGGCACCTGCGCGGCAGCACGCTGATCGGCCTCGGCAAATTCGCGCTGACGCGCGTGCTGCCGCTGTTCGCCGCCGGAGACGACGACGCATGAGTCCGCCGCGCTGGTGGCAGATGCAATGGCACTGGGTTGAACCGCAGCCCGACGACGCGGCGCGGACCAGTGACGAGGAACTCATCGTCATCCGGCAGCAGCGCCAGATTGCCTCGCTGCGGCAGACCCTGATCTGGCTGTCGATGCTCGCGACGCTCGGCGCGATGTATCTGGCCAAGGGACTCGCGGTGCCGGTGCTGCTCGCGCTGTTCTTCGCGCTCTCGCTGAATCCGCTCGTCGCGAGTCTGTCGCGGCGCTGGCTGCCGCGCGCGCTGGTCGCGATGCTCGTGATGGCGGCCGGCACGACGATCGTCGCGTTCGTGTTCGTCGCCGTGGCCGAGCCGGCCCAGCACTGGATCGACCGCGCGCCGGAAGCCGCGCGGCTGCTGACGCCGCGGATGCGCGCGGTGACGCAGCAGATCGAGGCCGCCGGCCGTGCGACCCAGAACATGATGGGCTCGCGCGTCGAAGGTCCGCCGTCGCCGGTGCTGTTCGACGTCTGGGACACGGTCGCCGCCGCGCCGCGCCTGGTCGTGACGATATTCAGCATTTTTTTGCTTGTATATTTTTTTCTGGTGTATGGCGAGGCGTTGCTGCGGCATGCGATCGGACTGGCCTCGTCGGTCGCCTCGCGGCGCAACGCGTTCGAGATCGTGCGCGTGATGCAGCACGAGATGTCGCGCTATCTGTTCACGACGACGGCCATCAACACGCTCGTCGGCGTCGGCGCCACCGCGATCGCGTTCGCACTGGGCATTCCCGATCCGCTGCTCTGGGGCGTCATGGCGCTGCTGCTGAATTTCATTCCGTATTTCGGTCCGCTGTGCATGACGCTGCTGTTCGTGCTGCTGGGTCTCCTGACGTATCCGAAGATCGGCGCGGCGCTGACGCCCGCGGCGCTGTTCGCGGCACTCGTCATCGTCGAGGGGCAGTTCCTTACGCCGCTCGTGCTGGGGCGGCGGCTGAAGATCAATCCGCTGATGATTCTGCTCTGGCTGATGCTGCTCGGCTGGCTCTGGGGTGCGATCGGCATCGTCGTCGCGGTGCCGCTGCTGGTCGCGCTGAAGATCGTCTGCCAGCGCGTCGAGGGCTGGGACTGGTTCGCCCATCTGCTCGGATGACGCCGCGGCGCGCGTGCTACGATCGCGTCCTTTAGGAAGGCGTCCAATTGGCCGTCCAAACGGATAGACGATGCAGATCCAGACCAAGCTGCCGAAAGTCGGCACGACGATCTTCACGGTCATGAGCCAGCTCGCGCAGCAGCACGAAGCGGTCAACCTCGGACAGGGCTTTCCCGATTTCGACGGACCGCAGTCACTGCGCGACGCGCTGGCCGCGGCGATGAATTCGGGCAAGAACCAGTACGCGCCGATGACCGGCGTGGCTGCGTTGCGCGAACAGATCGCGCTGAAGACCGAACGGCTCTACGGCCGCAAGGTCAACGCCGACGCGGAAGTCACGGTCACCTCCGGTGCGACCGAGGCGATCTTCGCGGCGATCGCCGCGGTCGTGCGGCCCGGCGACGAAGTCATCGTGCTGGATCCCTGCTACGACTGCTACGAGCCCGCGATCGATCTCGTCGGCGGTCGTGCCGTGCACGTGCCGCTGACGCTGCCGGATTTTTCCGTCGACTGGCAGCGCGTCAAGGACGCGATCACGCCACGCACGCGCGTGATCATGGTCAACAGTCCGCACAATCCTTCGGGCGCGGTGTTCAGTGCGGCCGACCTCGACACGCTGGCGGAACTCACGCGCGGCAGCGAAATCCTCGTGATCTCCGACGAGGTCTACGAACACATCGTGTTCGACGGACTCGATCACCAGAGCGTGCTGCGTCATACGGAACTGGCCGAGCGCAGCTTCGTCGTGAGTTCGTTCGGCAAGACCTACCACTGCACCGGCTGGAAGGTCGGCTACTGCGTCGCGCCGCGCATGCTCAGCACCGAATTCCGCAAGGTCCACCAGTACCTGACGTTCTGCACGTTCGGGCCGGCGCAGTGGGCATTCGCCGACGTGCTCGCGAACGATCCGCAGCACTATCTCGACCTGCCCGCGTTCTATCAGGAAAAGCGCGACCGCTTCCGCGCGCTGCTCGCGCCGTCGCGGTTCCGCCTGCTGCCGGTCGGCGGCGCGTATTTTCAGCTCGTCGACTATTCGGCGATCAGCGACAAGGACGATCTGAATTTCTGCGAATGGCTCGTGCGCGAAGCCGGCGTCGCCGCGATTCCGGTGTCCGCGTTCTACGAGACCGCGCCCGACGCGCGGATCATCCGCTTCTGCTTCGCCAAGAGCGACGCGACGCTCGCCGCGGCGGCCGAACGTCTCGCGCGCGTCTGATACGGAACCGACCATGACCGAACCCAGGCAACCGCTGCGCGTGTCGCTCGTCCAGGGCGATACGCGCTGGCACGACGCGGCGGCGAATCGCGACTACTACGGCGGCAAGGTGCGCGCGCTGCGCGGCACGACGGATCTCGTCGTGCTGCCGGAAACGTTCACGAGCGGCTTCACGAACGAGACGCTGGGCAATGCCGAGACCATGGACGGCGAGAGCCTGCGCTGGCTGAGCGCGCTCGCGGCCGAAGCCGGCTGTGTGATCACGGGCAGTCTCGTCACGCGCGTCGGCGAGAAATGCGTGAACCGGCTCGTCTGGATGCGTCCGGACGGCAGCTTCGAGATCTACGACAAGCGCCATCTGTTCCGCATGGCGCGCGAGCACGAACGCTACGCCGCAGGCGAGCAGCGTCTCATCGTCGAATTGAACGGCTGGCGCATCTGCCCGCTGGTCTGCTACGACCTGCGCTTTCCGGTCTGGATCCGCAACCGCTACGACCGCAGCGTGTCGTGCCGCTTCGACTACGACCTCGTGCTGTTCGTCGCGAACTGGCCGAGCCCGCGCCGCTATGCGTGGCAGACGCTGCTGCGCGCACGCGCGATCGAGAACCTCAGCTACTGCGCCGGCGTCAATCGCGTCGGCACCGACGGCAACGGGCTGCACTATGCCGGCGACAGCGCCGTGCTCGATTTCCTGGGCCAGCCGCTGGTCGAACTCGGTGCGAGCGAACTGGTCGTCACGGCCACGCTCGATGCGGCCGCACTCGCTGCCCATCGCGAGCGCTTCCCCGCGTGGATGGATGCCGACGCGTTCGAACTCGGCTGAATTCTTGCGATGGCGATGCCGGGCTTTGCCTCCGGCTCACCGACGTACGTAAGCGCGGTACCGGCACCCGGGCTGGTGCTGAGCGCAGCATGCTCCGCTTCCGCTCCTGCGATTCCCGATTCTCATTCCCGACGAAGAAGGCCGCCTTTCGGCGGCCTTCTTCGTTACTCGCTTACGGCGTGGATTCGAAGCCGTTTTCGAAGATCAGATCCGGCGGAGCCGTGCGGCAGCTCTGCACCTTCACGTCGTCGACGAACCAGCCCAGCGGCGTGTCGCCGACCGAACCGTC
>NZ_DATIGT010000201.1:0-17617 GCF_035481375.1 Tahibacter sp. | reverse complement strand
GCGAGCCGCGCCTTGAACTCGGCGAAGCGCGAGGCTTCGTGCGGCACCTTGTCGAGCCCGTCGAGGATGCGCTGGGCCTCGTCCACATCGCCCGCGGTCAGCGCCGCGGCAATCTCGACCAGCAGCTTGTCCTGCACGGCGGCCAGGCCGCTGCGCGCGCGGCGGTTGGTCCGGTCCTCGTCGAGCACCTTGCGATACAGCACGAGCGCGTTGGTTTCCGGCGGCTCGAACAGCTGCCCGTCGGCGACGGCCTTGTCGGCCTGGGCGAGCAGCGCGGTGATGTTCTCGGGCGCCGGCGCCTCGGGTTCGGCCGGCAGTTCGGGCTCGGCTTCGGACGCCAGCTCGCGCGGCGGGCCGAATTCGACGATGGCCGGCGGGTTCTCGCGCACGTCGATCGGCGGCGGCGGCGCGCTCGTGCGCACCGGCAGGCTGGCCGGCCGCTGGCCCGGCGACACGTGGATGACGTCGGGAAAAAACCGGTAGACGAGCGCGAATCCGAGCAGGGCGATACCCGCAGCGCCGCCCCAGGTAGTCTGCTTGCGGACGTTTTCCTGACCAGCCATGCGCTCGGCGAATGTGACAGCAAGGGCAACTGACCTTAGGCTAACGCGTTCTGCCTGACAACCGCGTGCACCGCACGCCCCAGAAAACACGCCCGAAAACGGAGCCTTGCTTGCACCACTGGATTGCGCAGCCCGACGCCGCTGCCGCGCTCGTCGCGCGCCACAACCCCGCCCGACTGATCGGACTCGACACCGAGTTCATGCGCGTCGACAGTTTCTATCCGCGCCTCGCGCTGACCCAGGTCAACCTCGGCGGCGAGATCGCGCTGCTCGACCCGCTTGCGCTGAACGGGGTCGGCGCGCTCGGCCCGCTGCTCGCCGATCCGGCCAATACCTGCGTCATGCACAGCGCGAGCGAAGACCTCGAAGCGCTCGCGGTCGCAGTGCCCGCCGGCATCGGCCAGCTGTTCGACACGCAGATCGCCGCGGCGATGACCGGCTTCGGTGCGGGGCTCAGCTACCAGAAGCTCGTCGCCGCGATCACCGGCGTGGACCTGCCCAAGGCCGAGACGCGTTCGGACTGGCTGCGCCGGCCGCTGAGCACCGAGCAGCTGGAATACGCCGCGCAGGACGTCGTCCACCTGCCCGCGCTGCATGCGGAACTCGACGCCCGCCTGGACCAGCGCGGCCGCCGCGACTGGCACGCCGAGGACTGCCGGCGCCTGCTGCAGAAGGCGCGCAGCCGCGACGGCGACCCGCAGCCGCAGCGCGGCTTCAAGAGCGCCGCCGAGTGGCCGCGCGAACGCCAGGCGCTGCTGCGCCGCGTGCTGCTGTGGCGCGAGGCGACCGCCCGCCGCGTCGACAAGCCGCGGCCGTGGCTGCTCGACGACGCGCACATCATGGATTTCGTCACAAATATACCGCGCGACATCGACGAGCTGTTCCAGCGCGCCAAGGGCCTGCGCGCCCTGCGCGGCGCGCAGCGCGACGAACTGCTGTCGGTGCTGACCGATCCGCTGGAAGCCGACGAACTCGATTTCGCGCCGGTTTTTCCGCTGCCCACGCCCGCGCAGAAGCGCATCATCGCGGCGATGAAGGAGTCCGTCGTCGCGATCGCGACGGAACTCGACATCCCCGACGGCCTGCTCTGCGCGCGCCGGCATCTCGAAGCCTTCGTGTTCGACCGCGAGTGGCCCGAGGCGCTCGACGGCTGGCGCAGGACGCTGCTGTATGACGCGCTGACGGCGAAGGTGTAGCTGCGAAAGCAGACTCCCTCTCCCCCGACCGCTGTCGGGGGAGAGGGCTTCAAGGACTGGCGCGCGCCGGATCAGGCGGCAAACATCCGCTTCTTACGATTTCCGATTCCCGGCCTTATTCCGCACAGCCGCTTGACACATCGCCGCGCCATCCGTTCCACTCGACGCCCATGCACGCACTGATCCGCCACTGCACGCCCCCGACGACCGCTACTGCGGCGGCCGGCGGCTTTGGCCTCGGTACCACGACGATTACGACGTCCACCACTACGTTGGTGCGGCGAGTCGTGCGCGAATAGGTTTCTCACGCAAACGGCCCCGCACCTCACCAGGATGCGGGGCTCAGCCCGGATCCGACGAATGCGGGGCCTCACTGGAGGCTCGATGAGTTCGCCCGCTGTCGTACTGCAGGATCACGCGCCGGCCGTTTCGGCCGCACCGCAATCCCCTCTCGTCATTGCGCACAAGTTCGGCGGATCTTCCGTCGCCGATGCCGCGCGCTACCGCCATGTCGCCGACCTGCTGCGCGCACGCGGCGAAACCGTGCAGGCCACGGTCGTCTCGGCGATGAAGGGCGTCACCGATGCGCTGATCGCGCTCGCCCACACCGCCGCCGATGGCCGCGACTGGCGCACGCCGTGGGAAGCCTTGCGCGAACGCCACCTGCGCGCGGCCGGCGACCTGCTCGCCGATGCCGCGGCACCAACGAACGCCTGGCTGCAGCGCGAATTCGACGAACTCGCCCAGCTCCTCAATGCGCTCGCCGTGCTCGCCACGCCGACGCGTGAAGCGCTCGAACGCGTGCAGGGACTCGGCGAGGTCTATTCCGCGCGCCTGCTCAGCGAACATCTGCGCGCGCTCGGCGAAGACGCGGTCATGCTCGATGCGCGCGACGTGCTCGTCGTGCATCACGGCGATCTCGGCGTCGCGGTCGACTGGCCACAGAGCGAAGCGCGCCTGGCGCGCTGGCGCGAGGCCAATCCGGCGCGGCGCATCGTCATCACCGGCTTCGTCGCGCGCGACGAAGGCAACCGCATCACGATTCTCGGCCGCAACGGCAGCGACTATTCCGGCGCTATTTTTGCAGCCTTGTTCCATGCGCAAGAACTGCACATCTGGACCGACGTCGACGGCGTGCTGTCGGCCGACCCGCGCCTCGTGCCCGAGGCCGTGCCGCTCGCGGCGCTGTCGTACCACGAAGCCTGCGAACTCGCGTATTTCGGCGCCAAGGTGGTACATCCGCAGACCATGACGCCGGCGATCAGCCGCGGCCTGCCGATCATCATCCGCAACACGTTTCGCCCGGAGCATCCCGGCACGCGCATCGCCGCGGTCAGCGACGACGCGGGTCCGGTCAAGGGCCTGACGCTGTCGCCCGACCTTGCGCTGCTGAATCTCGAAGGCGCCGGCATGATCGGCGTGCCGGGCACGGCCGAGCGCGTGTTCGCCGCCTTGCGCGACGCGCGCGTCTCGGTCGTCATGATCTCGCAGGGGTCTTCCGAGCATTCGATCTGCTGCGTCGTGCGCGACGCCGAAGCGGAGACCGCGCGCCGCGCGCTGCAGGCCGCGTTCGCGCGCGAACTCGCCGATGCACAGGTGCAGAACGTGCAATTGATCCGCGGCATCAGCGTGCTCGCCGCGGTCGGCGACGGCATGGCCGGCACCCCGGGCGTCGCCGCGCGGCTGTTCGACTCGCTCGCGCGCGCACGCGTCAACATCCGCGCGATCGCGCAGGGCGCCTCGGAACGCAACATCTCCGTGGCCATTGCGAGCGCCGACGCCGACAAGGCGCTGCGCGCGGCGCATGCGGGCTTCTGGCTGTCGGCGCAGACGATTTCGGTCGGCGTGATCGGTCCCGGCAAGGTCGGCAGCGCGCTGCTCGACCAGCTCGCCGCGGCGCAGGTGCGGCTCAAGCGCGACACGAACCTCGATCTGCGGCTGCGTGCAGTCGCCTCGCGCGGCCGCATGTGGCTCGACGACCGCGGCACGACGGCCGACTGGCAGCGGCGCCTCGACGAATCCACGCTCGAGGTCGATCTCGACCGCTTCACCGAACACCTGCAGGCCGCGCATCTGCCGCACACCGTCATCGTCGACTGCAGCGCGAGTTCGCGCGTCGCCGAGCGCTACGCCGGCTGGCTCGCGGCCGGCATCCACGTGATCACGCCGAACAAGCAGGCCGGCGCCGGCCCGATCGAACGCTACCGCGCGATCCGCGACGCGATGGCCGCGAGCGGCGCGCGCTTCCGCTACGAGGCGACCGTCGGCGCGGGACTTCCGGTCGTCAGCACACTGCGCGACCTGCTCGACACCGGCGACGACATCGTCGCGATCGACGGCATTTTCTCGGGCACGCTGGCCTGGCTGTTCAACCGCTACGACGGCTCGACCGCGTTCTCCGCGCTCGTGCGCGAGGCGCATGGCCTTGGCTATACCGAACCCGATCCGCGCGACGATCTCTCGGGCACCGACGTCGCGCGCAAGCTTGTGATCCTGGCGCGCGAAGCCGGGCGCGAGCTGTCTCTGGAGAACGTCGACGTCGAAAGCCTCGTGCCGGCCGCACTGCGCGACGCCGCGCCCGACGAATTCATGTCGCGCCTGAGCGAACTCGATGCGTCCTTCGCGGCGCGCCATGCCGCCGCGTCGGCGGCCGGCAAGGTACTGCGCTATGTCGCGCGCCTGGATCGCGACGGGCGCGCGAGCGTCGGCCTCGTCGAACTCGGCGACACGCACGCCTTCGCCCACCTGCGCGAGACCGACAACATCGTGCAATTCTCCACACGGCGCTATTGCAACAATCCGCTCGTCGTGCAGGGGCCGGGCGCCGGCCCCGAAGTCACCGCGGCCGGCGTGTTCGCCGACCTGCTGCGCGTCGCCGGCACGCTCGGAGCACGCCTCTGATGCGCGACCGTGCAACCGCGTTCTCGCCGGCGTCGGTCGGCAACATCGGCGTCGGCTTCGACATTCTCGGCCATTCCATCGCTGGTGCGGGTGACCGCGCGACGGTGCGGCGGATCGCCGAGCCGCTCGTGCGCATCGCCGCGATCCGCGGCAGCACCGTCGAATTGCCGCACGAAGCGGCGGCCAACACCGCGGGCGCCGCGCTGATCGCGCTGCGTGATGCGTTGCAACTGCCGTTCGGCTTCGAGATCGAACTCGACAAAGGCATACCGCTGGGCTCCGGCATGGGCGGCTCCGCCGCCTCATGCGTCGCCGCACTCGTCGCTGCGAACGCGCTGCTCGACGCGCCGCTCGACGCGATGGCGCTATACCCGTTCGCAGTGACCGGCGAAGCCGTCGCGAGCGGCGGGCGCCACGGCGACAACGTCGGGCCGATGCTGCTTGGTGGCGTCGCACTCGCGACCGCGGGTCACGTCGTCCCGGTGCCCGTACCGCCCGCGTGGACCTGCGTGCTCGTGCATCCCGACGCCGTGCTCGAAACGCGCCGCGCGCGCGCCGCGCTGGCCGGGGCGTACGAACTCAAACAGTTCGTCGCGCAGAGCGCGAACCTGGGCCTCGTATTGGCCGGCTGCTGGCGCGGCGACGCCGCGCTCGTGCGCGCGGGCCTCAGCGACGTGCTCGTCGAACCGCGCCGCGCGCCGCTGATCGGAGGTTTCGCCGCGGTGAAGCAGGCGGCTCTCGCCGGCGACGCGATGGGCGCGAGCATTTCGGGCGCAGGCCCCAGCGTGTTCGCGTGGTTCGAAAACGAAACGCAGGCACGCGCTGCCGCACCGGCCATGGCTGCGGCGTTTGCCGACGCCGGCTTCACGAGCCAGACCTATATCTCGCCGGTCGCCGGACCGGCCGCACAGGTGATCGCATGAATTTCGTCAGCACCCGCGGCGGTGCCGCTCCCAGCGGACTATCCGCCGCGATCGCCGCGGGCCTCGCGCCTGACGGCGGACTCTATGTTCCCGCGACCTTGCCGTCGTTCTCGCCGCGTGAATTCGACGGCTGCGAGAGCTTGCCCGAGATCGCGACACGCCTGCTGCAGCCGTTCTTCGACGGCGATCCGCTCGCCGCCGAACTCCCCGCGATCTGCGCCGAAGCCTTCGACTTCGCCGCGCCGCTCGTCGCACTCGCCACACCGCAGGACTACGTGCTCGAGCTGTTTCACGGACCGACCGCCGCGTTCAAGGACTTCGGCGCGCGCTTCCTCGCCGCGTGCCTGACGCGACTGCAGCGCGACCGCGACCGGCCGCTGACGATCGTCGTGGCCACCTCGGGCGACACCGGCGCCGCCGTTGCCGGCGCGTTTCACGGAAAAGCAGGCCTGCGCGTCGCCGTGCTCTACCCCGACGGCCGCGTCTCCCCGCGGCAGGCGCACCAGCTCGGCTGCTTTGGCGGCAATATCCACACGTACAAGGTTTCCGGATCGTTCGACGACTGCCAGTCGCTCGTGAAGCAGGCGCTCAACGATGCGGCACTACAGCACGACGTCCCGTTGAGTTCCGCCAACAGCATCAGCCTCGGCCGCCTGCTGCCGCAGATGAGCTACTACGCGTACGCCGCGCTGACGCACTGGCGCACGCACGGCCAGCCGCTGAACCTCGTCGTACCGACCGGCAACCTCGGCAACGCGTTTGCCGCGATCCTCGCGCGCGCCGTCGGCCTGCCGCTCGGCCGCATCATGCTCGCGACGAATGCCAACGACGTGCTCCCGCAGTTCTTCGACGGCGCCGACTACATGCCGCGTGCGAGCATCGCGACGCTCGCGAACGCGATGGACGTCGGTGCGCCGAGCAACTTCGAGCGGCTGCGGTGGCTGTATCCCGATGACGGCGAACTGCGGCGCGCGTTCCGTGCCGAGCGCGTCGACGATGATGCGATCCGCGAGGTCATCGAGCGTCGCTATCGCGATCATGGCGAAGTGTTCTGCCCACACACGGCGTGCGCGGTGAAGGTGCTCGAAGACCTGCGCCGCGACGGCGCCGATGGCGACTGGTGTGTCGTATCGACGGCGCATCCGGCGAAATTTGAAAGCATAGTCGAGCCGCTGACCGGGCGGAGCATCGACGTGCCGCCGCTGCTGGCGGCGTTACTGCGGCGGCCAGCTAGCGCTCAGCCGCTCGCTGCCGATTATTCGCAGTTTGCGCGCGAGCTTCGCACGTGCTGAAAGCGCCACCAGACGCGTCCTCAAAATTGATCTTTAGCTTATGAACTGTGCTCCAGGACAACAAAGCCCGCAACGCTGCGGGCTTTGTTGTTGAAGCATCCTGACCGCTTCCATCCGATCAATTCATTTTTTTATCCTCATCGTTAAACAGGCATTGGCGCCCTCGCCTTCCCTCACGCGGTACTTCGACTCGCAAACCGAGCCTGCGAAAAAATCCGGCGCGCAGAGCCAACACGCATGTACGAGCAATTTCTGTCCGTGTTCCACTCCGACGTGTCACAACGGATGTTGCAAGCACCGTGCGAACCGATGACCGGAAGATCTGCGTCTGCCACCAAGCAGCAGGACGCCCCCCGGAGCCACAACGACATGGCGACTCACTACCAGAGTCTGCATCAACCTCCCATTTCGTCGCGCACCACATTCAACACGTCTTCGTCACCTTCAATGTAGCGCTCAAACCAATTGTCGAACCGCGCCAGCGCTTTCGGAACTATCTCAAGACAGGGCATTGCTGAACCAGTCTTACGAACTGCCATTCTCCCCAAAAAGAAGAAATCCTCGAAATCAAACAGCGCCGCCGGAACGACTCGAAGCCTACATCGATCAGACAGCGGTGAGACGTAAACCCACGGAGCACCGCCCTTTTCAACAATTCCGAGAAACTGGTACCTGTCTCCCACCACAAGGCCAAAGTCGTAGTCAATTGGCTTGACGAAACCACCATAAGCAGACAAGTCCCCGCTGGTCTCGGATAGCGAAGCAGCTTGACACAACAAGCTATTTTTCATCGCGAATACCTGCCTCTCGACTTCTTTCATAGCGCCCAACGCCGTGAACACTTCTCTTCGTCAACTTGGAATCCATCAACTCATTCGTGGCCGGATTTTCTAACATAATGAACCACAGACTCACGGCCCTGAGAGCACTGGCAGTGCGCGAAGACGAACTGATGTCCGTCTCGCACACTGCAAACCATCAGAAGCCGCCTTTTTCAATTCTTGGTGCAGCTTCGGTGCCACATAGACTTCATACGAGGCCGGACAGCCTAAGACAAATTGGCCAACGGCTTGGTGAGTGCGACGGTAAATTGCACTGGCAAATGCAGTGCAGCAAGTGCTGCGATGCTTTGTACGTCGCAGCAGAACTCACTCTCACCGCACCCGTATTCCTCAGCCTCTCCAGATACAAAAACATCAATAAAACACTCATCAACGCCCGGAAAATCAAAAAAATTCACGGCTGGTCCCGGCAACAGAGCCGCCAGTTCCGTTATGGCATCGGAAAGGTTTTGCCTCTCAACTTTAAGCACCCACAGTCCTCTCCTTCTAGTGACCCTGCTTCCTGCCGACGTCGTCTCCACATCACCTTTGCGATGTGACCTCGTCGGCTCGATGCAAAGCCGACTTGTGATGACACCGGGCTCCAGCTTGTCACCCTTCAGGAACAATGACACAGCGCAAAAAGGTTCTGACTTCTTCATAGGCCACTTATTTACCCAGGTTTCCGACAACTTCACCTTGAGGGGTTGTAAACGTCGCCAGTTCGGGGGGCGACGCCATAATTATTCCCTTGGCTTGCCTCCTCCCTGACCTTGGTCGTGCAGGGCGCGATAAGCGCAGCGCAGTGCGCCGTGTTCGGGTTCCCCGCATCGTACAAAGATGACCCAATGCGCTTGGCTTGTTGCGCCCCCACTTATTGCCTGCAAGGAAAACGGTAGACAGTGTCGCAGGGCGCAATAAGCGCAGCGCATTGCGCCGTACCCCGATTTGCCGCGTTGCGTAAAGATGGCGCAATGCGCTTTGCTTATTGCGCCCTACGCGGTCGCTGTCGGCTCGCGCGGTTGCGACAAAAGGCCTCTCGGCGATCAACTCGGCTGAATTCGGGACGGCGACGGCGGATCCAGGAACCGAATGGCATCCTCGTCCTTGGGCCACTCCGATGTCGACGACAGTTCGAGAAAATTCAGCTTTCCGTCTTTGATGTAGAGAATGAAGCAGATCCCGTTCTTGCCGTCCGGATGAAGCGCGCCCGCTGACATCGGTGACTTGTTCGCATCATCCGTCATTTCCGCAATGCGAAGTTCGTCCGGAACCTCAAAATCGATGTAGTAACCGAAGGTCTTCTCGGTTCTCGTCACGATTGCCGAGTGGCGCAGTTGATTCTCGAGTCTCGGGCGCCACTCGGGTCGCTGCGCGTCGGCGATGCAGCGATGTAACACTTCGGTTTCAAGTGGAGTGAGTTCAGGCATATTTCGAAGGACTCCGTCATCCGGACCGTAACCGGTTCCCGGTCAATGTGAAATCTGCGACTGACCGAAGCAACCCCATCCGTCGTTGCGCCCTCCAAGCGGGACCGCTATCGCCGCCAGCGCGTCCTCGAATGCCGTAATTTCTGCATGGTGCGGAAACATGTGCTTCACGACGACCACATCCCAGGGCAACTCCGGAACGGCACACGACTTCTCGACGTTCACGACAAAACCGGCGCTCAAGAAATGCGCCTGTATCTGAGCCGCCTCACCGTGCCCGGGCATGACGACCGTGAAGTCGATATCCCGCGGCGTGGACAGATCGTCTCGCAGCCGTAAACCGATCGCCTGCCATCGCCCGAGTCCCAGTTCATCACCAACGTGAAGACCGGTCCCGACCCGTTGCGCAATGGCTGCCCCCGATGTCGCAATCATGGCCAGGTTGAAGTAGTCGCCCGCAGGCCACGAAATGCCGGCCGGAGAAATTTCGAAGGATCGCGCGTAGTCGGACATGGGGATCGAACGGCTCGCTCAGTTGCGACGAATCCGAGGTGACACGCGCCCCGCGGGTCTTTGTTGCCCGCCGCGCGTCGCGGCATTCGTGTCATCCCGAGCCGCGTTGTACGCAGTCCGCGACATCACGATTTCGTTCGAGCAGACCACGCCCGACAACGTCATGCAAGCGCGCCGATGTACCCAGCCGCACGCTGCGTAGCCGCAGCGCCGCGCAAACGGGACCTCCCTCAGGGCGAGAGAGGTCCCGGGGTTTCTTACGGCAACGTCACGATGCCTGCAGCGCCGTCATTCGCTGCCTGCGCGTCGTACTGACTGCCCGACACCTGCACGTTCGCCTGGTGCGTGCCGGACGGCGCGCCGCCGACGCGCACGTGCAGGACATCGCTGTTGGCGCCTGCTGCGACGACACCGGTATGGACGCAGCGCGGAGCGGCGATCGACGTATCGCACAGCCAGTTCGCGCCGATCGCGTCCAGCACCACGCCGCCGGCCGGCGGCGTGAACACCGCGACGATGCCGGTCGCGGCGCCGACGCCGCGCTGCGGCGCGGGCATCTGCAGGTTGTCGACGCGGATCTGGTAGTCGACCGCGGTCGGTGCGTTCGCGCTCTCGACGACGGGCATCAGGCGGGCAGCGAGGTCGATGCTGCCGTAGCCGGCGAAGCGCCGGCCCGAGACGCCATAGTCCTGGCTGCTGTAGGACTCGTCGATCTGCCAGACGGCCGTGATGTCACCGTCGGCGTCGCTCGCCGCCGCGACGTAGGACGGATTCCGTGTTCCGTCGGAAATCACCATTTCGGGGCCGCGCGCCGTGCCGTTCGCGAGATAGCGGCGCAGCGCCATCGTGTTGCCGCGTCGCTGCCATGCGACGCTGAACTCGCCGGTCGCGCGCGCCATCGCGACAGCCGGACGCGTCGGTTCCTCGGTCGCGTAGTCCCGGTAGGCCAGCGTGAATTCGCTGCCGACGGCGGTGCCGTTCGCGTCATAGCGCTGCCCCTGGATGCGCGAATCGTAGCGGCTGATGTAGCTGTCCCAGACCACGACGCTGTTGCCGTTCGCGTCCATGCCGATGTCGGCGACGCGCTGGTCGCCGTTGGCCGTCCGGTAGTTCAGCCGCTCGGCCGGACCGCGCGCGTTGCCGAAGGCATCGAAGCGGCGGCGATAGACGTCGTGCTGCGCGCCGTCGTTCTTGTCGTGCGTCCAGACCACGGTGAAGTTGCCGGCATCGTCGACGGCGAGACGGATGTTCGGCCCGAAGTAGCCGGGGTTCTGCGCGACGACGACGACCTCGCTGCCCAGCGCATTGCCGGCAGCGTCGAAGCGGCGCGCGCGGATTTCGGCGCCGGTGCTCGGATACGCACGCCACGCCGCGACGTATTTGCCGTCGGCGCTCATCGCGACGACGGCGCCGCCGGCCTCGGGCGTGTTCGTGTCGATCTGCTGCTGCGGACCGAGCGCCACGCCGTTGCGGTCGAAGCGGCGCTGGTATACGTGTGGCAAGCTGTACAAGACTGTCGTGTGCGCAGTCCAGACGACGGTGAAGTTGCCGTCGGCGTCGGCGGCGATCGACGGATACAGATGGCTGCCCGCCTGCGGGCTGCTGTTGACGACGATTTCGCTGCCGACGGGATCGCCGGCGCCGTCGAGCCGCCGCGCGCGCACGCCGAGCGAGCCAATCGGTGAATTCGTATACCAGACCGCGACGACATTGCCGTCGGCCCCGGTGGCGATATCGGCCTGATGCTGCGCACCTGCCGCCGGCGGGTGGTAGCGGGTCACCGCACCGGCGGCCGCGCCGGGGGAGCCCAGCGCGTGCGCCGTGCCGGCGCCGGCCAGTGCAACCAGCAGCGCCGCCGCGAGCACGGCCGGGCGCGGGGAAACGAGAGACGGGGAATGCGAGTGCATGGTCGCTCCTAGCGATGTAGTCCAGGGAGCGGCAGCGACGTCCGGCGGCACCGGCGTCATACTGTCGCCATCGCAGTTTGCGAAGTTGCCGACGGATGCGGATGCCGGCCTTGTCCAGCCTGAAAAATGTCGCACTGGACGCATTGTCCAGCGCGCGTCGCGGTCTGTGCGACGGGCTGCACTGGCGCGGATTCGTGGGTGTTGCGTCCTGCTTCGTGATGACTTCCTGCAGCCTCACGCCACCGCGTTCACCGCCACCGACGCCGCCCCGCATGACTACCGAACGTCCTTTCGTCATCGCCCACCGCGGCGCCAGCGCGTATCGCCCCGAACACACGCTCGAAGGCTACGCACTGGCGATCGAGCAAGGCGCCGACGCGATCGAACCCGATCTCGTCGTCACGCGCGACGGCGTGCTGATCTGCCGCCACGAGAACGAGATCGGCGGCACGACCGATGTCGCGCAGCATCCGGAATTTGCCGGCCGGCGCACGCGCAAGCGCATTGACGCAGAGGACGTCGAGGGCTGGTTCGCCGAAGACTTCACGCTCACGGAGATCCGCACGTTGCGCGCGCGCGAACGGCTGCCGGCGCTGCGGCCCGACAGCGCAAGCCATGACGGCCGCTACGGCATTCCGACGTTCGCGGAAGTCATCGAACTCGCGGCGAAGGCGCCGCGTCCGGTCGCGATCTATCCGGAAACCAAGCATCCGACGTATTTCGAACACGAGGGCCGGCATCTCGACGGCACGCCGATCGCGCAATCGCTGTCGGCGCTGCTCGTGGCCGAACTCGTACGCAGCGGATTCACCGATCCGGCGCGCGTCTACATCCAGTCGTTCGAACTCGCGAACCTGATCGAGCTGCGCCTGCGGCTGTTGCCGCAGGCCGGCATCGACGCGCGGTTGATGCAGTTGTTCGGCGACATCGGCGGAGCCGCGCCCGCGAGTGCGCCGTTCGCCCTGCCCTACGACCTGCGCCGGCATGCGGCACGCGGCGACGATTTCGATGCGCTCTATCCGGGACTGCGCGAGCGGCTGCCGCAGGTCGGCGGGAAGCCGGTCACCTATGCCGATCTCGCCGCACCGCCGGTGCTCGCGTGGATGCGCGAACGCTATGCGTTCGGCATTGCGCCATGGAAGGACAATCTGCTCATGCGAGCGCGCGATGCGGAAGGTCGCGTAGCGCTGACCGGTGCGGCGAGTCCGCTGCCGGCGCTCGCACATGCTGCCGGATTAAAGGTGCACACGTATACGCTGCGCGCGGAAGAACCGTTCCTCGTACGCGACGAGCACGGCGCGACGTTGAGCATGGAGCAGGAACTGCAGCGGCTGCTCGACGCGGGTATCGACGGGTATTTCATCGACTTCCCCGATCGCGGCGCAACGGCAAGAAAGAGCCGCAGCCCCTAGGTTGCGGTGGGCGCGGCGAACCGCAGCATCGGTATCGACGACGCGACGACCGGCAAAACGAAATCCGCGCGAGGACGCGGGCGCGTTGTCGCGACGATCGGAGCGGTGCGTGCGCCGAAGCCCCTTCCCCCTCACCCAGTCCTCTCCCCCAAGCAAGCGTGGGGGAGAGGACTAGAGCGGCCGGCCGGACATCGCCGCCACGCTTACGATTCCGTGCCCCCTTTCCCGACTCCCGGCTCACTGCGCCGTCCAGCGCTTGATCCACGCGCCGACCGTGTTGTGCCACTGCACGCTGTTCTGCGGCTTGAGCACCCAGTGGTTCTCGTTCGGGAAGTGCAGGAACTGGCTCTCGATGCCGCGGCGCTGCAGCGCGGTGAACGTGGCCAGGCCCTGTTCCAGCGGGATGCGGAAGTCGAGGCCGCCCTGGATCACGAGCATCGGCACTTTCCACTTCGCGACATGGTTGACCGGGTTGAACTTTTCATAGTTCTCCGGCTTGTCGTAAGGCGTGCCGCCGTTTTCCCATTCGCTGAACCAGAGTTCCTCGGTCGAATAGCCCATCATGCGCGTGTCGAACACGCCGTCATGGTTGACGAGGCACTTCCACGGCTGCGGCCAGTTGCCGGCGATCCAGTTGACCATGTAGCCGCCGTAGGACGCGCCGAGCGCGCAGGCGCGATTGCCGTCGAGGAAGTCGTACTTCGCGAGCGCCGCGGCCCAGCCCTTCTGCAGGTCTTCGAGCGGCTTGCCGCCCCAGTCGCCGGAAATCGCGTCGGTGAACGCCTGGCCGTAGCCGGTCGAGCCGTGGAAGTTCACGGTGACGACGGCGAAGCCCAGGCCCGCATAGGTCTGCGGATTCCAGCGGTAGTGGAAGTCGTTGCCGTAGGCGCCCTGCGGGCCGCCGTGGATCAGGAACGCGACCGGGTACTTCTTGCCTTGTTCATAGTTCCACGGCTTGACGACGTAGCCCTGCACGCGGTCGTTGTTCGCGCCCTGGAAGTCGAAGAACTCGGGCTGGCCGAACGCGATGTCCTTGAGCTTGTCGGCGTTGTTGTTCGTGAGCTGCCTGCCCTTGCCGCCCTTGGTCGTGCCCAGGAACAGCTGGCTCGGTGAGGTCAGCGAGTCGCGGCCGTAGACCAGCGTGTTGCCGCGCACGGAATAGCCGTTGATGTGGCCGTCGCCGATGACGGTGCGCACCTTGCCGCTCGCGGTGTCGATCGCGAACAGCGGGTGCTGCCCGTTGTCGTCGCTCGTCGCATAGACGGTCTTGCCGTCGGCGGACAGCTGCACGGCGCCGGCGGAGCGGTCCCAGCCCGCATTGACTTCGCGCGTCTTGCCGCTCGCGAGATCGAGCGCCATCAGGCCGAAGCGGTCGGCCTCGAAGCCCGGACGCTTCATCGCGAGGTAGTACAGCGTCTTGCCGTCGGCCGACGGCAGCGGGTTCGCATCCCACGCGGGATTGGCCGCAGTCAGGTTGCGCGGCGCGGACGAGGCGTCGGCGGGCACGGCGTAGAGGTCGAAATTCGTCGACCACGGCTCGGTCTTGCCGGCGACGCGCGCGCCGAAATAGACGGTCTTGCCGTCGGCGGAGAACGCATATTCCGAGTCGTCGCCGAACGGCTTGGACGGCACGTCGCCGGCGATGCCGCGCGACATCAGCGTGAGCTTCGGCAGAAGTTTGCCGTCAGGACCGAACTCGCCGAGGAACAGCTGGCTGCGGCGGCCGTCGGCCCAGGTGTCCCAATGGCGCACGAAGATCGTGTCGTAGAGCTCGCCCGTGGTCTTGGCGGCGGCCTTGTCGTCGAGGCGCTTCTTCGTGCAGTTGATGTCGGGACAGTCGGTGAAGACGTCGAGCGAGATCAGCACGTGCTTGCCGTCGGGCGACAGCTTGAAGCTGCCGATGTCGAGCGCGAGTCCGCTGGAGACGACCGCGGCCTGTGGATTGGCCTCGAACGCGCTGCGCATCAGCGACTGCGCCTCCTTCGACTTCTCCGACAGCGCCGGAGCGATGTCGACGCGCCAGAGCTGGTTGGTGCCGTCCTGCGCGGCCGTGTAGTAGATGCTGCGGCCGTCGGCCGACCAGCGCGGGCCGGCGCTGCTCGCGCCTTCGGCAGTCAGGCGCACCGGCTGCGACTTGCCGTCGAGCTTCAGCAGCCAGATGCCGTTGACGCCCTTGTTCGCGGCGAAATCGGTCTGGCGCACCTGATAGGCGACGTAGCGGCCGTCCGGCGAGAGCTGCGGATCGGTCACGCGCTCGAGATTGACGAGATCGTTGACGTCGAGGCCGCGCGCGGCGACGGCGGAGCCGGCCGACAGCGCGGCGAGCGCGGCCAGGGACAGCGAAACGGAACGTTTCATCGGTTTTTTCCAATTCCGGAAATGGAGAAAACGACGCCGCCGCGGCGAATGCCGCGGCGGCGGACGGAACTCATGCGGCCTGCTGGCCCTTGATCGCGCTGCGGTACAGCAGCCAGCCGGTGGCGCCGAGCACGGCCAGGCCGACGAACTGTGCGGCGACCTCGCCGAAATGCACGCCGATCGCGAGCGCGTCGGGCTTGCCAGTGAGCACGATCGGAATCGCGATCGCGATGCCCATGAGCGCTTCGCCGGTGATCAGGCCGGCGGCGAACAGCGTGCCCGGACGATGCACGCGGTCGCGCGCTTCCTCGTCACGCGCGTCCACGCCGAAGCGGCGTTCGACGAAGTACGACAGCACGCCGCCGAGGAAGATCGGCACCATGAGTTCGAACGGCAGGTAGATGCCGATCGCGGCGGCGAGCACGGGCACGCGGAAATGCGCCTTGCGCGCTTTGAGCCACTCGTCGAGTGCGATGACGATCGCGCCGATGACCGCGCCGGCGATGATCATGTCCCACGGCAGCTGGCCGCCGAACAGCCCCTTGGCGACCGAGGCCATCAAGGTCGCCTGCGGCGCCTGCAGCGAGTTCGGATGTTCCGGCGTGGCCGGGCCGATGCCATAGGCCACGGCGAGCAGGTTCAGCACGGGCGCCATCACGAGCGCGCAGGAGAACGCGCCGATCGCGAGCATGACCTGCTGCTTCCACGGCGTCGCGCCGACGAGGTAGCCGGCCTTGAGGTCCTGCAGGTTGTCGCCGCCGACGGCGGCCGCGCAGCAGACGACGGCGCCGATCATGATCGCGGCGACCGCGCCGATCGGCGAATCCTTGCCGAGCAGCAGCATCAGCACGACGGACGCGAACAGGATCGTCGCGATCGTGATGCCCGAGACCGGGTTGTTGCTCGATCCGACGAGACCCGCGAGGTAGCCCGACACGGACACGAACAGGAAGCCCGCGACGACCATGATGATCGCCATCGGAATGCTGACGATCCAGCTGCCGACGATGGCCTGGTACAGCAGCAGCAGCGGCACGACGAACAGCACGAGCGCGACGAGCATCCACTTCATCGGCAGATCGCGTTCGGTTTCCGCGACGTTCGCGTCGCTGCCCTTGCGCGCCGCGGCGATGCCGCTCCTGACGCCCGACAGCAGCGACTTGCGCAGCGAGAACAGCGTCCAGATGCCGCCGATCAGCATCGCGCCGACGCCGAGGTAGCGCACGCGCGCACCGCGGATCAGCCCGGCGGCGTCGCCGGCGGACAGGCCCGCGAGCTGCGTCGCGAACGCCGGGTCGATGCTCGACGCGAACCAGTGGTAGATCGGAATCGCGATGTTGTACGACAGCACGCTGCCCGAGAGCACGACGATGCCGATGTTGAGACCGACGATGTAGCCGACGCCGAGCAGCGCCGGCGACAGGCCCGTGCCCATGTAGCCGAGGTACTTGCCGATGAAGCCCGACACGGCGGCGTTGTCCGGGATCAGGCGCATGCCGCTTTCGGCCATGAGCTTGACGACCGCGCCGATCACCGCGGAAATGCCGAGGATCTTGATGCCCGGGCCCGGGTTCTCGCCGGCCTTGAGCACTTCGGCCGCGGCCTTGCCTTCGGGGAACGGCAGCGGCTCCTCGACGATCATCGAGCGGCGCAGCGGCACCGAGAACAGCACGCCGAGCAGGCCGCCGAGACCCGCGATCGCGAGCACCCAGGAGTAACGGAAGTCCTGCCAGTAGTTGAGGATGATCAGCGCCGGGATCGTGAAGATCACGCCGGCGGCGATCGACGAGCCGGCCGAGGCGCCGGTCTGCACGATGTTGTTCTCGAGGATCGTGCCGCCGCCGAGCACGCGCAGCACGGCCATCGAAATCACGGCGGCCGGGATCGCCGTCGCGATGGTCAGGCCGGCGAACAGGCCGAGGTAGGTGTTGGCGGCGGCGAGGATCATCGCCAGCACCACCGAAAGCGCGACGGCGCGGAAGGTCAACTGCGGGACGGCAGGTGTACTCATGCGGACTCCGGACTGGGAACACCCGCGCGGCTGAGCGGGTAGTCGCGAAGCATAACCGGATGCGCGCGGGGCGGGACGGCTTGCGGCAGGTCGCTTCTTGCGCTATCGCCCGTGTTGCAGCGCGGCACAAAAGCGGACGCAGGGTGGTCTTCGCCAAAGGCGAAGCCCACCATCGCGGAACCTCCGCATCAAAGAACTCATGCCGAAGGAATGTGCCCGCCTTGCGGCACCCGAGGTCCCCCCCAGCATCCCCTCGACATTCCTTCGTCCGACGATCGGCTCGCCGGCAC
>NZ_DATIGT010000200.1:0-13170 GCF_035481375.1 Tahibacter sp. | reverse complement strand
GATCTGCGCCTGCGTGATGCCGGCTTCGTTGGTTGCGCCCGAGCCGCGGACGCCGACGTCCGGCGCGACGTCCGTGCGTTCGAACTCTTCGTAGTTCAGGAAGAAGAACAGCGTGTCCTTGAGGATCGGACCGCCGAGCGTGAAGCCCTTGTTGGTCTGCTTGCCGAAGCCGGTGAATTCGACGCCCTGCTCGTTCTCGCCGATCAGGTCGGGATCGCGGTACGTGAAGTAGACCGAGCCCTTGAATTCGTTCGTACCGCTCTTCGTGACGGCGTTGATCGACGCGCCGACGGCGCGCGAATTCGTCACATCGTAGTTCGCGGTGGAAACGTTGAATTCTTCAATCGTGTCGATCGAGATCGGCTGGCTGCCGGTCTGCGACGGCAGGCCCGTCGATTCCAGGCCGAATTCGTCGTTGGTCGAGACCGCGTCGATCTTGATGTTGTTGTAGCGCGAGTTCTGGCCGACGGCGGAGATTTCGCCGCGATCCTTGTCGGTCTGCACGATGCGCGGGTCGATACGGACATAGTCCTGGATCGAACGCGAGATCGACGGTAGCGCCTGGATCTGCTGGTTCGTGACGTTCGTGGACAGGCCCTTGTTGTCCGCGAGGAACGTCGACGACATCGCCGTCGCAGTGACTTCGACGGCTTCGAGCGTCGCGGCGTCTGCACCCAGGGTCAGATCGATCGTCGTGTCTTCGGCGAGCTTCAGATAGACGTCCGAACGTTCGGCCTTGGCCAGGCCGCTCTTTTCGGCATCAACCACGAACGGACCGCCGACGCGCAGGCCGCGCGCAACGAAACGGCCGTCGGCATCCGTCGTGACCGTCTTGGTCGTGTTCGACGGGACGTGGACGATTTCCACCGTGGCGCCAGCGACCGGATTGCCGGTGGCGTCGGTGATGCGGCCCGACATTCCCGCCGACGTGTTCTGCGCAAAGCTCGGCGACGACGCCAGCAGCGATGCGAGCACGAGCGGGAGGACTCTGACACGGAGTCGCTTGTTCATTGTTTCACCCTTGGGTTGCGTGCAATTGTTACAGTCGTTGGTCAAACGGAAGCCGCGCAACGATGGTCCATCGCGTGCGCGGCGGTCGAATGACCTTGGATTTTCGATTTCCCCAGAGGCCTGACCCTGCGAATCCGTACGCCGGCGACCCCGTTAACGGCAGTTTAACAGCAACAGATGACAGATTGGCAAAGCCTAGCCCACTTATTCGCTTGACGCGTCCGGCTCGCTGAGGTAGCGCGCGCGCTTCGCGGCTTTGAGCCGCGTAAGGTCGAGCCGGATGAGTCCGTCGACGCAGCCGCCGAACTGCGGATCGACACCGAACGCCAGGAACCGCACGCCGTCGGGCTCGCAGAGATCGACGTACTGGCGATACAGCGTCGGAATCGCCTGATCGGAGACCGCAAGCTGTTGCTTGAGCAATGACAGCGCGGCCTTGGCGTCCTTGTCGGCAAGCGCCGCATCGGCTTCGCGCGCGATTTCCGGCGAGATGCGGAACGGATTCTTCGCCGCCGCGAGGTTTTCCGGATCGGCGAAGAAACGGCCGTGCGTGTGCACGATGAGTTCGCGTATCGGCAGCGGCAAACTCGCCGACAGGCTGACCGGACCGAACAGATAGCGCACTTCGGGCCGCTTGCGCAGGAATGCGCCGATGCCCTGCCACAGATAGTCGAGGCTGCGTGAGCCCCAATAGGCCGGCTGAATGAAGCTGCGGCCCAGCTCGACCGCATCCTGCAAAAACGTCTCGGCCGCCGGAGCGTAGTCGAACAGCGAGGCCGAATAGAGCCCGGACATGCCGTGATCGCGCAGGATCGTGCGCGCCTCACCGAGGCGATAGGCGCCGACGACAGCGAGCGCCTCCTCGTCCCAGAGGACGATGTGCCGGTAGTGCGCATCGAAGCGGTCGAGGTCGCGACGATTGCCCGTGCCTTCGCCGACACGGCGGAACGCGAGTTCGCGCAGACGGCCGATTTCGCGCATGACCGGGCAGTCGGGGCGCGCGTCGAGCAGAAGGATGCGCTTGCCGTCCGTCGTCGCGCCCAGCACTTCAGCGCGCTCTTTCAGCGCCTTGCGCACGGCGAGCGGCGACTCGGGATGAGCGATCGCGGTCGATGTCGTGAACTGGTTCGGCCGGCGCTTCGCGAGCTGGTAGACATGGCGGCGCATGGCCTTGGCCAGTTGCTCGGGCTTCGCCCCTTCGCGCTCAAGTGCCTGAGGAGGAATCGACTGGCCGATCGTGAAGCCGATGCGCATCTTGCGCGCTCCGAACATCTCGCGGGCCAGCAGCAGCGCGGACAGCGGCTTGGCGAGCATGGAAACGCCGTAGAACAACGGCGAATTATGGGCGTCGATGTGCACTGGCAGCACGGGAGCGCCGGTCTTGCGCGCCATTCGCAGGAATCCCGGCGACCAGCGGCCGTCGCGCACGCCCTGGGGACGCATCCGCGACACTTCGCCAGAAGGAAACACGATCAGCGCCTGACCGGCCTCCAGCGCGCGATAGGCCTCGCGCATCCCGCCGGGTGCGCTGTCGTCGCCACCGAACACATTGATAGGAAGCAGCAGAGTGCGCAGCGGCGTCAGATGCATCAGAACGTCGTTGGCAAGAATGCGCACATCGCGGCGCACGCTGCCGACGAGCTGCAGCAGACTCAGGGCGTCGAGTGCGCCGAGCGGGTGATTCGCGACGATGACGACAGGACCATCGACCGGAATGTTCTCGCGGTCCGTATTCGCGACGCTGTAGCTCAGCTCGAAGCGTTCCAGGGCGTGCTCGATGAACTCGAAACCGGTATGCCCTTCGAGTGCCGCCAGTGTCGCGTTGATCTGTTCTTCGCAGACCACCTTGCGCAGCAGATTGACCACGGGCTGCGAAAACCGGCGCGCCGCTCCCGCTGCGAGCCGCGGAAATTTCTCGTACACGCTGCGTTCGACGCTGATCACGACCCATCTCCGTCACGGTTCGAGCGATGCTCGACGGCGGATGTTACAGGCGTTTGAATCGAGCCTCTATTCGGTATTGTCTGCCTGCGTCAGACCGGCGCTGCATGCAGGTACTTGGCGATCCCGTCGAGCAGCATCTGTACCGACAACGCAATCAGTATCATGCCCATGAGACGCTCGAGCGCGGTCAGGACGCTCTCGCCGAGCAGCCGGTAAAGATAAGTAGCCGACCAGAGTATCAGCGCCGTCGCGAACCAGGCCGCAAACAGCGCCAGCGCCCATTGCGGCAGCTTGCCGGGCTGGGTGTTCGTCAGCAGCAGCAGCGCCGCCATGGCCGACGGGCCGGCCACGCCCGGAATCGCCATCGGTACGATGAACGGTTCGCCGCCCTCGGCGTGGCCGAAGATGCCGCCTTCCTTGGGCGGGAACACCATTTTGACGCCGATCAGGAACAGGATGATGCCGCCGGCGATGCTCACGGACTCCTGCTTGAGCTGCAGCAGCTTGAGGATGTATTGCCCGCCGAGCAGGAACGCGAACAGCACGAGCAGCGCGATCAGGAGCTCGCGCAGGAGCACCCGGCGTCGACGCTCGGGCGCCACGCCCTTGAGCAGGCTCAGGAACACCGGAATGTTCCCGAGCGGGTCCATGATGAGGAACAGCAGGATGCCCGCAGACACCGTGCTCATCTGGCTGTCCATGTTTTCCCCCGTCGATTCGCCGCAGTCAGTGCGTAAGGCGCAGGTCGAGCGTCTGCCCGCGTGCGGCGGCACCGTCGCTGCTCAGCAGGTAGACCACGCCGGCCGCGAACGCTGACGGCTCCGGCCGGTCCAGCGTGTTCTCGCCGAAATACGCCATGCGGCGCAGGGCCGAACGCATCGGCGGCGGCAGCAGTGTCGCTACGCGGACGCTCGAGTTCTCGGTTTCGTCGTGGAGGATCGCGGCGAGGCCGCCGAGTGCCGCCTTGGCGACGCCGTAGGCCCCCCAGAATGACTTGCGGATCCGGGCCGGATCGTCCTCGACGAAGACGAGGCTGGCGTCCGGCGACCGCTGCAACAGCGGCAGCAATGCCTGTGTAAGCAGGAACGGCCCGTTGAGATTGACCTGCAGCACGCGCATCCATTCTTCCGGCTTGAACTGGACCAGAGGCTGCAGACCCGCGAAGTGAGCCGCAGCATGGACGATGCCGTCGAGACCGCCGCATTCGCGCTCGATCGTCGCGGCGAGTTCCTCGTAATCGGCCGGCGTCGCCCCCTCGAGATTCAGCGGATAGATCGCCGGCGTCGGGGCAGAGAGCGCCTCGATTTCGTCGTAGAGCTTTTCCAGAGCCGGCACCTTGCGCCCCAGCAGCACGACCGTCGCGCCGGCCTCGGCGCACGCCAGCGCGCTGGCGCGCCCGAGTCCGCCGGTCGCGCCGACGATCAGAATGGTGCGGCCCTCGAGTCCGGCCGCGGCAGGCGTCCAGCCTGCAGGCAGCGTCGCCATCAAGCTTTCCGGGTCTCGCGCACGATGCGCTCGAGTTCGCCGGATTCGTAGAGTTCGAGCGTGATGTCGCAGCCGCCGATCAGTTCACCGTTGATGAACAGCTGCGGGAACGTCGGCCAGTTGGAATAACGCGGCAGGTTCGCGCGGATTTCGGGATCTTCGAGCACGTTGACCGATACGTAATCGGCATTGACGGCCTTGAGTGCCTGCGCGGTGCGGCTGGAAAAACCGCACATCGGAAACTGCGGCGTGCCCTTCATGAACAGCACGATCGGGCTGCCTTCGACGGTGGTCTTGATGCGTTCGAGTACGTCCACGGGAGTTCCCTGAAGAAAAGTGCGCACGGCGCGCCAGACCGGCGATTGTAGCAGCGGCCCGGAACCCGCGCGGCGGATCGTCCGCACGCTTGAATCGGCGACCCACAGGCGCCATCGACCTACCTATAATCGAGAATCCCAGCCCACCCGCAAGGAACTGCCCATGGCGATCGAACTGCCCCCCCTGCCCTACGCCAAAGACGCACTGGCGCCGATCATTTCCGCCGAAACGATCGATTTCCACTATGGCAAGCATCACCAGACCTACGTGACCAATCTGAACAACCAGATCAAGGGCACCGAGTTCGAGAGCCTTTCGCTCGAGGAGATCATCCGGAAGTCGAGCGGCGGCATGTTCAACAATGCGGCTCAGATCTGGAACCACACGTTCTACTGGAATTGCCTCAAGCCCAACGGCGGCGGCGAACCTTCGGGCAAGCTCGCCGATGCGATCAACGCCGCCTTCGGCTCGTTCGCGGCCTTCAAGGAGCAGTTCACGAACACGGCGCTGACGACGTTCGGTTCAGGCTGGGCGTGGCTCGTGCAGCGTCCCGACGGTTCGCTCGCGCTCGTGAGCACGTCCAACGCGGCCACGCCGCTGACGGGCACCGACAAGGCGCTGCTGACCTGCGACGTCTGGGAACATGCCTACTACATCGACTATCGCAACGCGCGCGCGAAGTACGTCGAGGCATTCTGGAATCTTGTCAATTGGGATTTCGTCGCCGCGCAAATGGCCTGACCGCCGACGCGAAGCTGCAATCGAAAAAGCCGCCTTCTGGCGGCTTTTTTCGTTCGCGTCGTCCGGGCAGCGCCGGCCGATCCGGCGCTCGAATGCAAGCAGCGCCCCTCAGCGCGCGGAAACCGCCAGTGCCGCGAGCACCGGCTCCGCCTGAGCTTCGCGACCAAGCGCCCAGGCTACGCGCGCGAGACGTTCCTGCATTTCCTCGGACGTGAAGGCGCAGAGCGTCGCATGACCGACCTTGCGCCCGGCGCGGGGTTCTTTTCCGTAGTCGTGCCAGTGCGCACGCGGTTCGGCGAGCACCGGCGCCGATTCGGGCAGATCGCCGATCCAGTTGAACATGACGTTCACGCCCAGCGAGTTCGTGTCGCCCAGGGGCAACCCGAGCACGGCGCGCACATGGTTCTCGAACTGGCTGCACGGCGCTCCTTCGATCGTCCAATGCCCGGAGTTGTGCACACGCGGCGCCATCTCGTTGCCCAGCAGTCGTCCTTCGTGCACGAACAGCTCGAGCGCGAACGTGCCGACATAGTCGAGCGTCTCCGCGATGCGGCGTGCGATCGCCGTAGCCTGCTCGGCGAGATCCGCCGAATCCGGCGCCGGCGCGAGACTCATGGACAGAATTCCGTCCGCATGCCAGTTCTGCGTCAGCGGGTAGCTGCGGAACTCGCCGTCGCGCGAACGCACTGCAACGACGGAAAGCTCGCGTTCGAACGGTACGAACGCCTCGAGAATCAGCGGCGCCTGGCCCAAGGCGTTCCAGGCGGCATCGATGTCGGAAGGCGATTTGATCCGGAACTGGCCTTTTCCGTCGTAACCGAGACGACGCGTCTTCAGAACCGCCGGATAGCCGATTTCAGCGAGCGCGCGCTCCAGACCGGACTTGCTGTCGACGGCGGCAAAAGCCGGCGTATCGAGACCGATCTCGCGAAACAGCGTCTTCTCGGCGAGCCGGTCCTGCGCGAGCGCGAGCGCGCGCGGATTCGGATAGACCGCCGTGTGTTCGGTGAGCCGCTGTGCGGTTTCCGCGGGTACGTTCTCGAAGTCGAACGTGGCGACGTCGATGCGCGCCGCGAAGGCTTCGAGCGCGGCGAAGTCGCGCCAGTCCGCCTGCAGCAGCGGCGCGACCTGGCTCGCGCACGCATCGGCCACGCTGTCGACGATGAGAAAACGCACGCCGAGCGGGGCGCCGGCCAGCGCGAGCATGCGGGCGAGCTGGCCGCCGCCGAGGACGCCGACGGTCGTCATGACAGCCGCGGGTCGGCGTTGTCGAGCACGGTACGCGTCTGCGCCGCGCGATAGCCGGCCAGCGCGCGGCCGATTTCCGGATGCGTGGCCTGCAGCAATGCCGCTGCGAACAATGCAGTGTTCGTCGCGCCGGCCTTGCCGATGGCGAACGTCGCGACCGGAACACCAGCCGGCATCTGCACGATCGACAACAGCGAATCCATGCCGTTGAGCGCATGCGACTGCACCGGCACGCCGAGCACGGGAACGCTGGTCTTCGCCGCGAGCATGCCGGGCAGATGCGCGGCACCGCCGGCGCCGGCGATGATCGCGCGCAAACCGCGCGCCTGCGCTTCGTCGGCATACTGGAACAGCAGATCGGGCGTGCGGTGAGCGGACACGACGCGGACCTCGTGCGGAATTCCCAGACGCGTCAGCGTGTCGGCGGCGTGCTGCATCGTTTCCCAGTCCGACCGGGATCCCATCACCACGCCTATCAGAGGCTCGCTGCCGCTCGCCATGCTCATTGGTCCGCCCTGGGCAAAAACGGTATTGTAGGGGTAAATCCTCACAGGGACGCGCGCCATGGACAAGCGCTTGTTGGACATTCTCTGCTGCCCCGTCAGCAAGTCGCCCGTGAGCCTGCTCGGCCGAGCGCAGCTCGAAGCCCTCAATTCCGCGATCCTCGCCGGCACCGTCGTCACGACCGCCGGCGCTACGGTGGGCACGCCTCTTGCTGCAGGCTTGATTACGGCAGACGGGAAGGCCATCTACCGGATCGAAGACGATATTCCTGTGATGCTCGCCGACGAGGCCATCGGCACGACGCAGTTGGCTTCCTTTCCCGCATAGCGAAAACCGCGACATGCGTCACAGCCTTGCTGTGACGCATTACCGATCTTCGCCATACTTTGCTGAACCGCCGAGTCTGTATTCCCATGCGGCCTATGAGCGCCAACGACAACAATCCCAAAGTAGTCGATCTGAACCAGCGCAGCGCCGCAGCGACGCTCGGCGAGAAGCCGGCAGAGGCTCTGGCTCAGGTACGCGTACACGCGCTCAAGCGCCTGACGGCGTTGGCCACGACGCTGTTCGAGAATGCCGACGACGCGCTGTTCGATCTCGCGAGCAAGGCCGACAACAACACGGTCCAGGCGCAGTATTTCGACGGAATGCGCGAAGTGCGCAAGAAGCGCCAGCAGATCGAGTCGCGCTTCCAGGAACAGCTTTCGCGCCAGTTCGTCGACTTCATGGCCGGCCGCGGCATCGCCGCGAAGACCGAGGGGCCTGGCGGCGAGCTGTCGCTGTCCCTGGTCGAGAACACCGAGCTCGAAGAATCGCTCGCCGTGGCGAGCATGGTCGCGAAGACCGAGAACCGTCTGCAGCGCGTGCTGTTCGCGATCAACCAGCGCCTGTCGCATATCAGCAACCAGCGCGTCGAAGACACGAACAGTCCGGTAGGTCCGGCAGCGGTCGGTCAGGCGTTCCGCCTCGCCAGCGGTGAACTCGAAGTCGAGCTCGCCGTGCGACTCATCATCTACAAGCTGTTCGACCGCTATGTCATGGGCGGGCTCGACCAGTTCTACGACGAACTCAACGCGCTGCTCGTGCATGCGGGCGTACTGCCGCAGATCCGTGCGAACGTCGCGCGTCGTCCCGGCAGCCCCGCATCCTCGCCCCAGCGTCCCGGCGAAGCGGCGCCCGGCACCATTCCCGGACTCGAGCAGACCGAATCCGTCGGCGGCTACGTACCGGTAGACGCCGCAGCGGCGGAACTGCAGGCCAATCTGTACAGCTCGCTGCGCGCGCTGCTCGCGACGCGCCGCGGCACCGAAGGCGATACGGGCGCAGTCGTGAGCGGCTACGTGCCGGCGACGTACAACCCGAATGTCGTGCCGTTGAATCCGACCGAACTGCTGTCGGCGTTGTCGATCCTGCAGAACCAGTCGCTGAGCATGCAGCAGAGCGCGGTCGAGTCGGCCCAGGTCGCCCTGCGCGTCAAGGAAGAACTGCTGGGCCAGGCCGGCAAGCTCCGCGGCGAAAACGGCGCGAACGTTTCCGGTGCCGACGAGGACACGATCGATCTCGTCGGCATGCTGTTCGAGTACATCCTGCAGGACCGCAACCTGCCCGCGCAGATGCAGGCGCTGCTCGGGCGACTGCAGATTCCGTTTCTGAAGGTCGCGCTGCTCGACAAGCATCTGTTCGCACGGCGCACGCATCCGGCTCGCGTACTGCTCGACAGCCTCGCCCAGGCCTGCGTGGGCTGGTCCGAAGAATCCGACCGCGATCGCCGCCTCTACGACAAGGTCAAGGAAATCGTCGAGTCGCTGCTCAAGGATTTCGAGGACGACCTCGGCATCTTCGACCGCGTGCGCGTCGATTTCGAGGCGTTCGCCGAAACCAACAAACGTCGCGCCGAACTGGCCGAACAGCGTGCCAGCGAAGCGACGCGCGGCCGCGAGAAACTGCTCGAAGCGCGACGCACGGCGGCACGCGAAATCATGCAGCGCGTCGAGAACCGCGCGATGCCCGACATGATCCGCAACCTGCTGTCGCGGCCGTGGGCGAACTATCTCGTCCTCGTGCTGCTGCGCCAGGGCGAGAGTTCGGACGAATGGCGCCACGCGCTGCGTTTCGCCGATGAACTCGTCTGGAGCGTCCAGCCCAAGCAGAACGCCGCCGAGCGCGAGCGCCTCACCGCCGTGCTGCCGCAGCTCGAAAAGACACTGCGCCACGGCCTCGCAACGGTCGCATTCGATGAAACCGATGTGCGCCGCCTGATGCAGCAGCTCAACGTGCTGTACCAGGCCTTGCTGCAGCCGGCTGCACCGACCGCAGTGACCGAGGCGCCCACGTTCGAGCTGACCGACCCGCTGCCTGCTTCGACGCACGAAGCCGGCGAGTCGGTCATGAGCGCGATCAACGAGGAAGAACCGGCCGCAGCACCGCTCGAATCGGTCGAGGAACGCTGGATCGCCGCCGTGCGCGAACTCAAGGTCGGCACCTGGATCGAATTCCTCGACGAACACGGCGCCAAGGAACGCGCGAAGCTGTCGTGGATCAGCCCAATCAGCTCGAAGTACCTGTTCGTCAATCGCAAGGGACTCAAGGTCGCGGATCGCACGCTGGTCCAGCTCGCCAGCGATCTGGCCGAGGCGCGCATCACGGTGCTCGAAGAAGTGCCGCTGTTCGATCGTGCGCTCGATGCGATCGTAGAACGGCTCAAGAGCACGCACGCGGCGAAGGCGGCGGCACCGGCGGCGCCAGTCGCGGCGGCCGCGGCGCCGAACTGAAACCCGGCCTCGCCAGGAAGCCCGCATGCGATTCGATCCGCCGCCGACGGCGCTGGTTCTCGCCGACGTACGTCGCGCGCTCGCCGAAGACCTCGGCAGTGGCGACGCGACCGCCGACCTGCTGCCGGCCGACGCGACCGCCCGCGCCCGCGTGCTGACGCGCGAAACCGCGATCCTCTGCGGACAGGCCTGGTTCGAACTGTGTTTCCGCGAACTCGATCGCGACATGTCGATCGTCTGGCATGCGGCCGACGGCGATCGACTGACGGCCGATCAGGTTTTCGTCGAACTGCACGGCAACGCGCGCGCCCTGGTGTCGGCGGAGCGCAGCGCCTTGAATTTCATCCAGACGCTCTCCGGAACGGCCACGGCGACAGCCGCCCATGTCGCCGTAGTCGCCGGCACGCGCACGCGGATACTCGATACGCGCAAGACGCTGCCGGGGCTGCGCGTCGCGCAGAAATACGCGGTGCGCTGCGGCGGCGGCGCGAACCATCGCATCGGTCTGTTCGATGCGCTGCTCATCAAGGAAAACCATATCGCCGCCGCAGGTTCGCTGACCGCGGCGGTCGCCGCGGCGCGCTCGCACCACCCGGCGCTGCTGCTCGAAGTCGAGGTCGAGACGTTCGACGAGCTGCGCGAGGCGCTCGCGGCCGGCGTCGACCGCGTGATGCTCGACGAGTTCTCCGACGCCGATCTCGCGCGCGCCGTCGTCGAGGTGGCCGGACGCGCCGAGATCGAAGTGTCCGGCGGAGTCGACCTGCAGCGCCTTGCCGCGATCGCGGCAAGCGGAGTCGACTTCATCTCGATAGGCGCCCTGACCAAGCACGTGCGCGCGATCGACCTGTCGATGCGCGTTTCGCTGGAGAGTTGAGCCCGGCGCAACTCGTCGCGCCGCACCCGCGCCGGTACCTCCTGGTCAGAACAGGCCGGCGAATTTGGCCGCGCCTGCGGCGATCGCGAGCACGACGATCGCAATCGCGATCCAGACACCCGCGCCTGGGCCGCTTTTCGGCGGCTCTACCGCCGGCGGCGGCGCCAGCGTCGGCTTGGTCGTGTCCATTCCCGGCGACATCAGCAGGAAACGCACCGTGTCCAGGCGCAGTTCTTCGCCAGGCTTGAGCACGCCGCTGTGGACGCGCTTGTCGTTGATGAAGGTTCCGTTGGCCGAACCCATGTCCTCGACCATGACGCCGTCGGGCAGAACCTGTACGCGCGCGTGATGGCGCGAGATTTCGTCGCCGGGCAGGCTGATGTCGCAGTCCTGCTGCCTACCGATCGTCATCGTGCCGACGAGCGCATAGGTCTTGCCGAACGTCGAGCCGGACACGCCGCGCAACATGTACTTCGGCAGCGCCTGGCGGATGCGCGTGCGGCCGTCGTTGTCGTCGCTGGACACGGGCTTCGCCGGCGCCGGCGCAGGTTTTTCCGGAGCAGCGAGCACCTGGCAGCCGACTTTCGCGAACAGCAGCAGGTCGCCGGGCTTGAGCGCCGTATCGGAAGTGACCTGTCGACCGTTCAGCACGACGACGTTGCGCGGGTCGGGCACGCGCACGAGCGCCTGCCCATTGCGCAAATGCACCTCCGCATGCCGCAGCGCGATACCCGGCGCCGCGAGAACGACGAGACACTCGGCCGCCGTACCGATCGCCGTTATGCCTTCGCCGAGATTGACGGGTTCGTGCTCTCCGTTCGGAAAAATCAGCTTCATTCGATCCAGCCCCTTGATCGTAGTCGTTTGGCGCGCCGTTCCCGGGGCACGCTATCGCCGACAGCTTAGGCGCCGCCTGCGACACCGCGCAAGCGACGCAACATTTCGGCAAAACGCCGCGGTTGCGGCGTTTGCCGAGATCGCAGGGAACGCCGCCCCTGCTGCGCTCCCCGTTGCATCCCGTCGCTCAGTGTCGCCGGAACGCGTGAAATTCGTGCATCAGGGCTTCTGGTCGATCTCGCGCACGACGCGAAGGCCGAGGCTATTGAGCCCGACATCGGCGCCGACGCTCTCGTTCGCGTCGACACCTTCCTTGTCCGGCGGCGACAGCCAGCTGCGCCCGCGCGCGCGGCGCTCGGCGGTCCACTCGCGCGCGTTTCCGTCAATGTCGTAGACGCCTGCGCGGCTCGCACCGAAACGGCCGACCGGCGCGGTTCCCGCAAAGCCGTCGTCGCAAGATGCGCCGGCGCGCGTATCGAACGCCTTGTTGAAGGCCTGATCGGCGAGATTGGCCTCGCCGCAGCTGGCCTTGGCCTCGCGCGCGAGGCTGTCGAACTCGGCCGACGTCATCAGGCGATAGGTCTTCCCGGTGCGCTGCGACAGCCAGCGCACGTAGCCCTGCGCCTGATCAAAGCTCAGGCAGACCACCGGATGCGAATCGTCCTGCTCGATGTCCGGATTCTGCCAGCCGCGCTTCTTCGAACTGCGGAACACCGATTCGCGGTCGCGGCACGAAACTTCCTTGGACGCGCCCGCGCCGCCCGCGCCCCAGTAGCGGCGGAATTCGCCGCGCGTCAGCTCATAGCGGCCCGCCGCGATGCGCGCACCCGGCAGCACCACGAGTTCGGGGCCCGGTGCGCCGTCGTCGAGCCGGTCGCGGAACACGAAGCCCGCGCTGCCGATCGCCGGCAGCTTGCGCAAACCTTCCTGTGCCGCCGCGTTGCCCGGATCGATCAGCAGCGCCTTGTCGTAGGCGGCCTTGGCCGCGTTCTTGTCCCAGGCGGCGGCAGCCCGGCGGCCGTCTTCGAGCAGCGGACCGACGAGGTTGGTGCGCCGCTGGCGGATTTCGTCGACGACGACCTTGCCTTCGGCCGGCACGATCGCCGCGAGCTCGATCGCCTTGTCGAAATTCGACTTCATGCCGGACCAGTCGCTGAGCGACTGCGCCTTGTTGCCGAGGGTCACATAGGCCTTGGCCGTATCGACGAGCCCCTGCTTCGCGCCCTTGTCGCGCGCGTCGATGCGCAACGCGAGCTTGAATCGGTCGACGGCATTCTGATTCGGCGGCGACGAATAGCGCTGCGCAGCCAGGTCGCCGCGTCCCAGCCGAACGAGCTTCTGCACCGGGTCCTCGACGGTCGGCAGATCGGCGGGATTGCCCGGCGTGCCGTCATCCATCAGCAGCGGCGACGGACCGGCCATGGCAGGCTCGCCGAC
>NZ_DATIGT010000199.1:0-35466 GCF_035481375.1 Tahibacter sp. | reverse complement strand
CGGCTCCAGCGGCGGTTCCTCGGCTGCGGTCGCCGCGCGGATCGTGGCGGGAGCGACCGGCACCGACACCGGCGGCTCGATCCGCCAGCCGGCCGCGTTCTGCGGCATCACCGGACTCAAGCCGACCTACGGCCGCGTCTCGCGCTACGGCATGATCGCCTACGCATCCAGTCTCGACTGCGCCGGCGTGCTCGCGCGCTCGGCTGCCGACTGCGCGATCGTGTTCGACCAGATGGCAGGTTCCGATGCGCGCGACGCGACGAGCGTCGCGCGTCCGTACGAACGCACTGCAGGCACTCTCTCGCAATCGCTCGACGGATTGCGCATCGGTGTCGCGCGCGACTACTTCGGCAGCGGCGTGCAGCCCGAGGTGGCCGCGCGCGTGCATGACGCGCTGCGCGAACTCGAACGCCACGGCGCGACGCTGGTCGACATCAGCCTGCCGAGCGCGCATCACGCGATCGCCGCGTACTACGTGATCGCGCCGGCCGAAGCGTCGAGCAATCTCGCGCGCTACGACGGCGTGCGCTACGGCCATCGCACGACGCAGGCGCGCTCGCTCGACGAGCTGTACGGCCAGAGCCGCGCCGAAGGTTTCGGCGCCGAAGTGCAGCGGCGCATTCTCGTCGGCACCTACGCGCTGTCGGCCGGCTACTACGACGCCTACTACCTGCGCGCGCAGAAAGTGCGCCGGCTGATCGCCGACGACTTCGCCGCTGCTTTCAGCACGGTGGATCTGATTGCCGGACCGACCGCGCCGACGACCGCGTTCAAGCTCGGCGAAAAATCCGGCGACGCGCTCGCGATGTATGCCGCCGACGTCAACACCGTCGCGGTGAATCTCGCGGGCCTGCCGGCGATTTCGGTGCCGGCCGGCTTCGCCGCCGACGGCCTGCCGGTCGGCCTGCAGCTGATCGGCCCGGCCTTTGCCGAAGCCCGCCTGCTCAGTGCCGCGCACCAGCTGCAGCAGACCACCGACTGGCATCTCCAGGTTCCCGCCGCATGAACGCCGTGATGAAGACCGCCGCTCAATCCTGGCAGGCCGTGATCGGCCTCGAAATCCACGCCCAGCTCAGCACCGCGAGCAAGCTGTTCTCCGGCGCCTCGACCGCCTATGGCGCCGAGCCGAATACGCAGGCCTCGCTCGTCGACTGCGCCCTGCCCGGCACGCTGCCCGTGCCCAATCGCGAAGCCGTGCGCAAGGCGATCCAGTTCGGCCTCGCGATCGACGCGACGATCGCGCGCCAGTCCGTGTTCGCGCGCAAGAATTACTTTTATCCCGATTTGCCCAAAGGCTACCAGATCAGCCAGTACGAGCTGCCGGTCGTCGGCGAGGGCCGGCTGCGCGTGCGCGTCGACGACGGCCGCGTCATCGAGGTGCTGATCCAGCGCGCGCATCTCGAAGAAGACGCCGGCAAGTCCGTGCACGACGCGTTCCACGCGGAAACCGGCGTCGATCTCAACCGCGCCGGCACGCCGCTGCTCGAGATCGTCTCCGCACCGGTCATGCATTCCGCCGCCGAGGCCGTCGCCTACATGCGCACCGTGCACACGCTCGTGCGCTGGCTCGGCATCTGCGACGGCAACATGCAGGAAGGCTCGTTCCGCTGCGATTGCAACGTATCGGTGCGGCGCAGCGGCACCGAGAAGCTCGGCACACGCACCGAGATCAAGAACGTCAACTCGTTCCGCTTCGTCGAAAAGGCGATCGAATACGAGATCGAGCGCCAGATCCGCGCACTCGAGAACGGCGAAACCATCGTGCAGGAGACGCGGCTCTACGATCCGACGCGCCACCAGACGCGCACCATGCGCAGCAAGGAATCGGCCGACGACTACCGCTACTTCCCCGACCCCGACCTGCCGCCGCTGACGATCGCCGAGTCCGACATCGAACGCGAACGCGCCGCGCTGCCGGAACTGCCGCAGGCGCGCCGCACGCGCTACGTCGAGGCACTCGGCCTGCCCGACGCCGACGCCGACCAGCTCTGCGCCGATCGAGCGACTGCCGACTATTTCGAAGCCGTACTCGCCGCCGTGCCGGGCCAGGCCAAGCTCTGCGCGAACTGGGTGCTCGGCGAACTCGCCGCGCGCCTCAACGAAGCCCAGATCGACATCACCGCCGCGCCGGTCGGCGCCGACGCGCTCGCGCCGCTGCTCGCGCGCCTGCGCGAGGGCAGCATCTCGGGCAAGATCGCCAAGGACGTCTTCGCCGCCATGTGGAACGGCGAAGGCAGCGCCGACGCGATCATCGACGCACGCGGCCTCAAGCAGATCTCCGACACCGGCGCCCTCGCCGCCGCGATCGACGCCGTGCTCGCCGAATACCCGAGCCAGGTCGCCGACTACCGCGGGGGCAACGACAAGCTGCTGCAGTTCTTCGTCGGCCAGACCATGAAGCGCACGAAGGGCCAGGCGAATCCGCAGCAGCTCAATGAGCTGCTGAAGCAGAAACTCGCAAGCTGAAGCCGCGTAGGGCGCAATAACCGAAGGGCATTGCGCCGTATCTCCGGAAGGCGAAGTATCAGCAGCAACACGAAGGCGATTGCGCTGACCAGCCACGCAATCGGAAAAACGACTTCGGTACCCATGGCCCTCGCTCCGTCAGCCCAATCGAGGAATCGTGATATGCCGTGACGTCGCGGTTCGCCTGCGGCTCACGGCAACCTGCTTTTCCCGGCCGTCTCCACGGCCTCGAACTCCGCGATGTCGTTCGCATCGGCCGCGAGGGTCCCGTTGCGCCGCCGCGCCATGTCGAACGCGTCGAGGCGTTCGTTCGCGATCTTTTTCATTTGCTCAAGACGGACAAAGCCCGCGTTGTGCAATAGCGGGCGTGACGATGCGAGTGAGGTCGCGCACGTCGGATTCGCCCCAGAGAGTTCTTCGCGACGACGACGTCGGTCCTGCGCACGCGATCGCCCCTCGGTAGGGCGCAACAACCGAAGGGCACTGCGCCGTATCTCCGGAAGGCGATCACGTCCCGGTCGCCGGACGACTATGGACAGCGCAACGCCGACGGTCAATGCATCGCGACCCTATGCCGCAACCGTCAGTCATGCCCATCCGCAAACAATCGATCCTGCCGCACCACCGTCAGCGGCCCGCCGGAGATGACGACGCGGCCGATGCCGAGCGCGCCGAGATAGTCGTCGCCCCAGCAGCGCAGGCCGCCGTCGGTCGTCGCGGCGCAGGCGTGCGTGCCGCCGATCGCGAGCGGGCCGGCGGCCTTGCCGGCGAGTCCGATCACGGCGACAGGCAGCGCGCGCAGGCTGCGCACGCCGCCGCCGTTGCCGAGGTCGCCGCTGTAGTCCGCGCCCCAGCACCAGACGCTGCCGAAACGCACGGCGCAAGAAATGTCATCGCCGGCGACGATCTCGGTCACGCCGCTGTCGAAGCCGCTGACCGCATCGGGCGAATACTGATGGTCGTTGACGATGCCGTTGCCGAGCGCGGCGTAGCCGTCGTAGCCCCAGCATTTCGCCGCGCCGTTCTGGATCGCGCAGGTGTGCGAGATGCCGGGGCTGATCCGCGTGACGCCGCTGTCGAGCGTCGCGACCGGCTGCGGCGTCGCGCGGAATCCGTCGTTCGTGCCGAGGCCGAGCTGGCCATCGGTGTTGAGCCCCCAGCACTTGGCCGCGCCGCCCTGGATCGCGCAGGTGTGGTTCGCGCCGGCGTCGATGTCGGTCACGCCGCTGGCCATGCCGACCACGGCGACCGGCTGCAGGCGGTCGACGGTCGTGCCGTCGCCGAGTTCGCCGTTGCCGTTGTAGCCCCAGCACCAGACCCCGCCGTTGCGCAGCGCGCAGCTGTGCCGGTCGCCCGCGGCGACGCGCGTCACGCCGCTCTGCAGGCTCGGTATCGGCGTCGGCGCGCGCCGCGTGATGACGATGCCGAGGCCGAGCTGGCCTTTCTGGTTCGCACCCCAGCAGCGCACCCCGCCGGCCACGACGGCGCAGGTGTGATCAATGCCGGCCGCGAGCGAGCTCGGACGCTCGGGCATGTTGATCGTCGGACCGGGCGTGGATTCGTTCGTCGACAGCGTGCCGCGTCCGAGCTGGCCGAGTGCGTTGTAGCCCCAGCAATGCAGACCATTGGCGACTGTGGCGCAGGTGTGGCTCGTGCCCGCGGCGATCAGTGCCGGTGCGTCGTAGCTGCCGGGCACGGCCACGGGCCAGGTCCGCACGTCGGCCGATCCGTCGCCGAGCTGGCCGTTGATATTGAGTCCCCAGCACTTCGCGCCGCCGCCGCTCGTGCGCACGCAGCCGTGCGCGTTGCGCGTCGTCAGTGCCGCCGTCGCACCGAGACCCGGGATCGCGAGCGGGCTCGAACGGCTGCCGATGCCGCCGGACTGGCCGAGGCCGTCGTCGCCCCAGCAGTACACGGCGTTCGCCGTCCGCGCACACGTGTGCTGCGAACCGGCGGCGATCGACAGCGCCGGCAGGCCGAGGTTGTCGACGACGACCGGCGTCAGGCTCGATGTCGTGTTGCCCGTGCCGAACTGGCCGAAGCTGTTGTCGCCCCAGCAGAACACGGCACCGCTCGCGCGCCGCGCGCAACTGTGCACCGCACCTGCGGACACGTCGGCGACATCCGTCAGCCCCGCCACCACGGCGGGCGAGATCTGCGCGGTCGCGGCAGTGCCGTTGCCGATCTGTCCCGACAGATTCGAGCCCCAGCAATACGCCTGGCTGCCGACGACGGCGCAGGTGTGCAGCGTGCCGGTGCTCAGGCTCTTCACCTCGCCCGACAGCCCGGCGACCGGATGCGGGAACGCGTAGTCGAATTCGTCGCCGCTGCCGAGCTGGCCGTAGAGATTGTTGCCCCAGCATTTGATGACGCCGTCGACGACGGCGCAGGTGTGAAAGTCGCCGGCGGCGACCTGCGTCGCGACGCCGCCGAGCTGTTCCACGCGCACCGCGATCGAACGGTCGTTGCTGCCGCCGTCGCCGAGCTGGCCGAACTGATTGAAGCCCCAGCACCAGATCTCGCCGGCGACCAGTGCGCAGGCATGGCCGCCGCCGGCCGCCAGCGCCGCGATCGGCGCGGCCGGCAGACCGGGAATGCGCTGCGGATCGACCGACGGATATTCGGAATCGTTGCCGAGCTGGCCATAGAGGTTGTTGCCCCAGCAATACACCTCGCCCGCGCCGAGCGCGGCACAGGTGAAGGCGCCGCCGACCGTCAGATGATTGATGCCCTCCAGCGGCACCGGCACGCCGCGCGCGTCGAATGCGGCAACCGCCGCTCCGGTAGCGAGCCATGCAACCGCGGCGAAGCCGCGCACCCAGCAACGACGACGATCCGGCATCGCGGACAATCCCTGCAGGCTCGCGCCCGATTCCGAATCATAGGCCGGAATGCGGACGGGTCGATCGCGACTGCGTCGCACCGGATACACGACGCTGCCGGTTGCCGGCGATTCGCGCGCGCCTCGCAACGACGAGCAGTCAGACCATCGCCGCGGGCTGCTCGCGCCGCTTGCGCTCGCGGTAACCGCGCGGCGTGTCGCCGGTCAGCGCCTTGAACTGCCGCGTGAACGCACTCTGGTCGGCATAGCCGCAGGCGCTCGCGATCGTCGCGACGCTGTCCTCGCCGCCGGCCAGCAGCCGCGTCGCGGCCTCGATGCGCGTGCGCGCGAGCAATTGCATCGGCGTCAGATCGAACAACCGCTTGACGAGCCGTTCGAGCCGGCGCGTGCCGAGCCCGGCAATCCGCGCGAGCCCGTCGATACGCAGCGTCTCGCCGTAGTGCTGCTGAAGGTATTCGATCGCGCGCGCGACGCGATGGGTGCTTTCGTCGGCCGGATCGACGCTGCGGCAGATGCCGCAGAGCCCGACCACGCAGCCGGATTCCACGATGGGAAACTTGTACGAAATGCACCAGCTCGACCCGCCGTCGGCCTGCGGCACGCGCTGCAGGCGGTCGTGGATCTCGATGCGTTCGTCGAGCACGGCGCGGTCCTGCGCGTAGTAGCAGGAACCGTAGGGCTCGGGAAACAGCTCGCCCGCAGTGCGTCCGATGAGGTCGCTCTTGCTGCGCACGCCGCAGCGGTCGACGAGCGTGCGGTTGACTGCGACGTAACGCGCCTCGCGGTTCTTCACGAAAAACAGCGTGTCCTGCGCGCAGTCGAACAACCGCTCGGCCACGATCGCGGCGGACTGCATGGAAACGGAAACGCCGCCCGCCAGCCCGCTGCCGGCGCCTTGCTGGAGCCTCGACATCGCACCCTCCCGTGCCCGCGGCCCTGCGGACCGCCTCGACACGCAGCGACGCCCCCGCGACCGCTGCGGCCCGATCCGACACCCCGATTGTCGGATCCGATCAATACGTACGTGACCGAAGGGCCGATAGTAGCCGGGTTTCGTCTCCGGTAAACCCCGAAATGAAGCAGGCGGCCCTCTACCGCCTATCCGTGCGCGGTTCCCCCTGTCCTCGTGTGGAGAAAAATGTCGATGAATACTCAGTTTCGCTGTGCCGCACTTTGTTTCGCGCTGAGTTCGGCGCTGTTTGCCGGCGCAAGTCTCGCCGCGGCGCCGGCCGCCTTCGATCATTCGCTGCGTCCGCTCGCGCGCGTCGAGCACCAGCTCATGCCCGCGGTCGACGTCAACGCACTCGTGCGCGAAGACGCGACGCGCCGCCAGCAGGATCTGCCGCCGCGCTTCGCCGCACCGATTCCGGTACAGATCACGCCGGCCAAGAGCGGCACCTGGGAAGCGCTCGATGCGCAGACCAGCATCTGGCGCCTGCGCATCACCTCGCCCGGCGCGTACTCGATCAACCTCGGCTTCACGAAGTACCGGATGCCCAAGGACGGACGCCTGCTCGTCTATCCGGCCGGCCTGCGCGCCGACGGCGACCGCTCGCTCGTGCGCTCCTTTGACGCAAAAGACAATGCCGAACATGGACAATTGTGGACACCGGTCGTCGCCGGCGACGACGTCATCGTCGAAGTCGTCGTGCCGAACGCGCAGCGCGACGCGCTGCAGCTCGAACTGACCCAGGTCGGCCACGACTACCGCGGCTTCAACCGCGTCGCGAGCGAAATCAGCGGCGGCGGCATGAAGGACGCCGGCGACGTGTCCGGTTCGTGCAACGTCGACGTGAAATGCCCCGAAGGCGACCTGTACCGCGATCAGATCCGTTCCGTCGCGGTCTATTCGACGGGCGGCAGTACGTTCTGCACCGGCAGCCTCGTCAACAACACGGCGCAGGACAGGAAGCCGTACTTCCTCACGGCATATCACTGCAGCGTCACGTCGAGCAACGCCGCTTCGCTCGTCGTCTACTACAACTTCGAAAACTCCTACTGCCGTCCGGTCGGGAGCGCGGCGTCGGGCCAGGCCGGCGACGGCGTGATGAACACGTTCCAGACCGGCGCATTCTTCCGCGCGGGCAGCTCGCCCACCGACTTCACGCTGGTCGAACTCGACGAAGCGCCGCCGGCCGCCGCGAACGTCTATTACGCCGGCTGGGACCGCCGCAACCAGAATTTCCCGTCGGCGATCGGCATCCATCATCCGTCCACGGCCGAGAAGCGCATCAGTCTCGCGAACGGCGCGACCGCGACGACGAGCTACAACTCGACCGCCGAGCCCGGCGACGGCACGCACGTGCAGGCGCGCTGGCGGCCCGGCATCGGCGTGACGGAACCGGGTTCGTCCGGTTCGCCGCTCTACAGCAACGAAAAGCGCGTGATCGGCCAGCTCCACGGCGGCCCGTCCTCGTGCAGTGCGACCGACGCGAACAAGCGCGACTACTACGGACGTCTCTCGGTGAGCTGGGCCGGCGGCGGCACGAACAGCACGCGCCTGTCGAACTGGCTCGATCCTGGCAACACCGGCGCGCAGACCATCGACGGTCTCAACGGCAGCGGCGGCGGCAACCTGCCGCCGACGGCGAACTTCTCCTACGTCGTCAACGGCCTCAGCGTGACCTTCACCGACGGCTCCAGCGACAGCGACGGCAGCATCGCCTCGCGCAGCTGGAACTTCGGCGACGGCACGACGTCGACCGCGACGAATCCGAGCAAGACCTACGGCGCCTCGGGCACCTACACCGTCGTGCTCACCGTCACCGACAACGGCGGCGCGAGCGCAAACGTTACCAGGCAGGTCGTCGCCGGCGTCGTCGTCGACAACTTCCTGACCAACGGCGTGCCGGTCAACAACCTGAGTGGTGCGGCCAACAGCGAACAGACCTGGATGCTCACCGTGCCCGCGGGCGCGAGCAACCTGAAGTTCGTCACGGCCGGCGGCACGGGCGATGCAGACATGTACGTCAAGTTCGGCTCCGCACCGACCACGTCGAGCTACGACTGCCGCCCGTATCTGTCGGGCAACAACGAGACCTGCACCATCGCCACCGCGCAGGCCGGCGTCTACTACGTGAAGATCCGCGGCTACAGCGCCTATTCGGGCGTGAGCCTCACCGGCAGCTTCACGACGGGCGGCGGCGGCACGCAGACCTACAGCAACACGACCGACTATGCGATCGGCGACAACACCACCGTCGACAGCCCGATCACCGTGTCCGGCCGCACCGGCAACGCACCGGGCAACGCCTCGGTCACCGTCGCGATCGTGCACACGTATCAGGGCGACCTGAAAGTCGACCTCGTGGCACCCGACGGCACGCTCTACAACATCCACAACCGCAGCGGCGGCGGCACGGACAACATCAACAAGACCGTGACGCTGAATCTCTCCAGCGAGCCGCTCAACGGAACGTGGAAGCTGCGCGTCAATGACAACGCGGGCGGGGATACCGGCAGGATCGACAGCTGGTCGGTGACGTTCTGACTCTCGACGCCGCTTAGTATCAAACGAAACAACGGCAAAAACCCTCCCCCGACGGGGAGGGTTTTCCACTTTCCGGCTTCCGTACTCGAATCCATTTCGGTAGGGTTCCGCGCAGCCCCGCTCCGCGAACCTCGCCGTGAACCCGATCATCTACGCCATTCCCGTCTTCTTCGCGCTGATCGGCCTCGAACTCATGATCGCGCACCGGCGCCGCGCGGTCGCCTACAACTTCGCCGACGCGGTCTGCAGCATCGGGCTCGGCGCGATGTCGCAGGTCAGCGGCATCTTTTCCAAGCTCGTCTTTCTCGGCATCTACGTCGCCGTCCACGAGCATCTGCGCCTGTTCTCGCTGCCCGCCGACAGCGTCGCGGTCTGGCTGTCGGGGCTGCTGATCTACGATTTCCTCTACTACTGGCACCATCGCATGGGCCACGAAGTCGGCGTGCTCTGGGCCGCCCACGTCGTCCATCACCAGAGTGAAGAATTCAACCTTTCCACAGCACTGCGGCAGACCAGCTCGAACTTCCTGCTCGGCTGGATCTTCTACCTGCCGATGGCCGTGCTCGGCTATCCGCCGCTCGTGTTCGTCGCGGTCGGCCTCATCGACCTGCTGTATCAGTACTGGATCCACACCGAGCAGATCGGCAAGCTCGGCTGGTTCGACCGCGTCTTCGCCTCGCCGTCGAACCACCGCGTGCATCACGGCGTCAACGACCGCTATCTCGACAAGAACTACGGCGGCATCCTGATCCTCTGGGACCGCCTGTTCGGCACCTACGCCGACGAGGACGACGACGAGCCCGTGATCTACGGCACGCGTTCGCCGCTGCGGCGCTACAGCCCGATCTGGTCGAACGTCGAAGTCTATGCAGCCCTCGCGCGCGACTGCTGGCGCACGCGCCGCTGGCGCGACAAGTTCGCGGTCTGGTGGAAACCGCCGGGCTGGCGCCCGGCCGATCTCGCAGCTGCCGAGGCCAAGGCCGCGTTCGACCCGTATTCGCGCGAGAAATACGCACCGCGCGTCGCACCCGCCGTGCAGGCGCACGTCGCGGTGCAGTTCGCGCTGCTCATGCTGGTCGGCGCCGACTGCCTCGCACGCGCCGAACAATTGCCGCTGGCCTGGGGTGCGGGCTACGTCGCCTGGGCCGTCGCGAGCCTCGTCGCGCTGTGCGCGTGGCTCGAAGGCGCGCGGCATGCCGTCGCGTTCGATCTCGCGCGGCTGGCCGCGGCGCTCGTCGTGCTCGGCATCGGCGGCACCTGGTTCGCCGCCGGCTGGAGCGCGACGGTGAACGCCGTCATCGCCGCCGCCCTGATCGCGTCCGCCGTTGCCGCCGTGATCGCCGCATACCTTGCGACGCGGCACGTCAAGGCCGCCGCGGAAACGGCGTGATCGTAGGTTGGGGTGAGCCGCAAGACGAACCCCCGACCTACGTTTCGCGCGTGTCGCCGCCGGCGGGTTCGCGCGGCAGCGAGAAATAGAACGTCGCGCCGTGATCGACCTTGCTGTCGGCCCAGACGCGTCCGCCGTGGCGCGTGACGATGCGGTGCACGAGCGCGAGGCCTACGCCGTTGCCCGGGAATTCGCTGGTCCCGTGCAGGCGCTGGAACACGCCGAACAGTTTCGACTGATAGCGCGGATCGAAGCCCGCGCCGTTGTCGCGTACGAAGTAGATGTATTCCGACGCGTCGCTGATTGCGTCGATCGTGATCACCGGGCGCTCGCGCTTGGACGAGAACTTCAGCGCGTTCGACAGGAAATTCGTCCAGACCTGTTCGAGCAGCACGCGGTCGCCGACCGCAGGCGGCAGCGCGCCGAGATGGAACTGGACCGGATTGCCGCCGTTCTGGCTGTTGAGCCGGTCGAACACGGCGCGCGCCATCGCGCTCATGTCGAGTTCGACCGCGCGGATGGCCTGCCGCCCTAGGCGCGCGAACATCAGCAGGTCGTCGATGAGCACGCCCATGCGCACGGTCTCGTTCTGGATCACCTCGACCTTCTGCCGCGCCTCGGCGTCGAGCTGGTCGGCGTGCTGGCGGCCGAGCAGCTTCGCGAAGCCGGCCACGACGCGCACCGGCGCGCGCAGGTCGTGCGACACCGAATAGCTGAAGCCTTCGAGATCCTTGTTCGTCGCCTCGAGTTCGGCCGTGCGTTCGGCCACGCGGCGCTCGAGTTCGGCGTTGAGCTTGCGCAGCGCATCCTCGGCCGTGCGCTGGTCGTGAATGTCGCTGACCGTACCTATCCACTCGTGTACTTTTCCGGACGCCTCGACGATCGGCACGGCGCGCAGACTCACATAGCGATAGCTGTGCGTCGCCGCGTGCCACAGCCGCAGCTCGAGCTGGAACAGGCCCGGCGTGTCGCCGGCGCCGACCCAGGCGGCCTCGAGCGCGTCGCGGTCGCGCGGCTCGAACGCGTTGCGCCAGCCCAGGCCGAAGCAGCGCGCGGACTCCTGGCCGGTATACGCCTGCCAGGACGGCTGCTCCTCGGTCATGCGGCCGCTGCCGTCGGTGGTCCAGACCACGGAAGTGATTGCCGACACGAGCGTGCGATTGCGCAGCTCCGACACGTGCAGCGCGTGCTGCGCCTCGTGCCGTTCGCTCATTTCGTGTTCGAGCCTGCGATTGGACGATTCGAGCGTTTCGGCGCGCAGGCCGATCTCGGCCAGCATGGCGTTGAAGGCGTCGACGAGATAGCCGATCTCGTCCTCGGTGGTCCGCGTCGCGCGCAGGCTGAAGTCGCGCTGCTCCATGACCCGGCGCGCCACATCGCTGACTTCGACGATAGGCCGCGTGATCTGCGCATTGAGCCGCGACGACAGCGCGAGCGCCGCGACCATGCTGACGACCATGACGACGGCGAGGATGCCGAGGTAGTTGAGCACGCGATTGACGAGCTGATAGCGCGCGCGCAGATACACCGTGCCGAGGATTTCGTTGCGGTCGACGATGCGCTTGGAGACGACGAGTTCGCCGCCTTCGATGCGGTAGCCGTCGGGATCGGGTATCGCCGGAAACGCCGTCGCTGCCGCCTCGTCGCGCACGTAGCTCGCGAAGCGTGCGCCGCGCGCGGTGTAGATCGCCGCGGCCAGGATCGACGGCCGCGCCTTGAGCAGTGCGAGGTTTTCGCTCGCGGCCTTGGGATCGTCGAACGCCAGCGCCGGTGCGCTGGCCTGGCCGAGAATGTCCGCCTGGGTCTGCAGGTCGGCGACCCAGACATGCTGGTACGCGCGGACGTCGTAGACGACGAGCGCGACGCTCGCGATGACGAGCGCGGTGAACGTCGTCGCCACCGCGAGCAGCAGCAGTTTGCGTCGCACCGCGCCGGCGGCCCAGGACCACATGTCAGCGCACCTCCTCGGGCCGGAGGTTGTAGGCGACGGCGAGCAGGCGCGAGCTCAGTTTCAGTCCGCGCTGTTCGGCGCCGGTCGTGGAGATCTCGAAGCGCACGCGTCCGTCGACGACGATGAAGTTGATCACGCTGCCCTTGGTCAGCGCGCTTTCCGCCTCGGTGACCACGAGCATGGGCCGCGCGTCGGCCGCACGCAGCGCCTCGACGAGCGCGGTGCCGGTGCCGACGAACAGCACGTTGACGTCGGCGAAGTCGTCGCCGTCGCTGAGCACCTTCACGCGCAGCGGCCGCGCCTCGATGCTGCGCCCGCCCGCGGCGCGGTCGAGTTCCTCGGCGATCGAGCGGTCGCCGAGCACGCCGAACACGAGCGGCGAATCCGGCGCGGCGAAAACACCCTCGGGCCAGCCGACGTAGCTTGCGAACTTGTATAGAAATGCCGCCTTGACGCGTTTTTCCAGCGGCGCCTCGGCGTCGGCGCGGCTCGCCGCGGCGCCGAGCGACAGCAGCAGCCCCAGCAGCAGCGACAGGCCCGACCGGAACGCGGCGCGGCTCACCAGCGCCATTCCAGGTCGAGCGATCCTTCGCGGCCGAACTCGCTGAGCTGGCTCAGCGTGCCCGGCTCGAATTCCGGATGCCGCGCATCGAAGAGATTGCGCACGCGCACGGCCACGTCGAGGCGCGACGACGCCTGCCAGCGATAGCCGGCATCGAGCACCGCGTAGCCCGGAATCGCGGGCGACGGCAGCCGGCTGACCGCGCGCGCGGAGAAGTCGAGCTCGTGGCGCGGCGCGAGCAGCAGCGTCGCGCGCAGCTGCGCCTGATGGCGCGGATCGTTGCCGAGGTCGGTCGTGCCTTCCGGATCGCGTCCGCCCGGCTTCTGGCGCAGGCTCTTGTGGAGTTCCACGAGTCCCGCGGCGACGCGCAGGCGCTCGCTGAGCCGCAGCGTGGCCCAGGCTTCGACGCCGGTCGTCGTTCCTTCGGTCAGGTTGACGACGAAGAAGCCGCCGCCGCTCGTCGCCGGCTGTCCGCTGCGCAGGTTGTCGAAGCGATGATGAAAGGCCGTCACCGACCACGAGAACGCGTCGCTGGCCTCGCCGCGAAAACCCAGCTCGAACACGTTCGCCACTTCGGAAACGAAATCGGGACCGCCGCGAATCAGGAACGGCGGCGCCGCCGGAAAAAAGAACTCCTTGTCGATGCGCGACGGCGCGCGTACCGCGCGCGACGCCGCGGCCCAGATCATGTGGTCCGGCGCCGCCTTCCACGCGACGCGCAGCGTCGGCAGCACTTCGACGCCGGTATAGCTGTTGCGGTCGAGCTTGAGTCCGACGGTCGCCTGGACGCTGTCGCTGAGCCGCACGTCGTCCTGCACGAACAGGTTCGACCAGCGCAGCGTGCGCCGCGACGGAATGAACGTTGCGAGCAGACCCTTTTCGACGCGGTCGCGCGCCTCGCGATAGCCGCCGCCCCAGACCAGCGTATGCGCCGGCAGCGGCACACTGTGCTGGAACTCGAGATCGGCGACGTCCATGCGATCGTGAAACAGCACGGGATCGTCGCGCTCCGTGCGATCGAACCAGGCCTGCACGCGCCAGCTGGCCCCGCCGTCGAGCCGGCGGTTCCAGCGCGCGGTCAGGTTCGAGCCGGACACTTCCGTCGGACCGAACGCGCGCCGTTCCGATTCGCCGCGATAGCTGTCGCCCTGCAGCGTGAAGCCGCGTTCCGCATCGCCCCAGTCCGCGCGAAAGCCGGCCTGCCGGCTGTCCCAGGCATCCGTCTGCGCAACGTGTCGCGCGTCCCAGGTGTTGTCGATACGCACACGCCGCGCATAGACGCGATAGCTGCCGGATCCGAGCGAGCCACCCTGGCGCAGTGCCGCGGCGCGCTGGTCGGTCGCGACGGTCGCCGCGAGCAGGCCGTCGCGCGTCGCGCTCGCCGGCCGCGTGATCACGTTGATGACGCCGTTGACCGCGTTCGCGCCCCAGAGCGTGGCGCCGGGACCGCTGATGACCTCGATGCGCTCGACGTCCTGCAGCATGACTTCCTGCGAATCCCAGAACACGCCCGAGAACAGCGGCGTGTAGACCGTGCGGCCGTCGATGAGCACGAGCAGCTTGTTGCCGAGCGAATTGTTGAACCCGCGCGCCGAGATCGCGTAGCTCGCCGCGTTGACGCGCGCGATCTGCAGGTTCGGCGCAAGGCGCAGCGCCTCGGGCAAGGTCGCCGCGCCCGAGCGGCGGATGTCGTCGGCGGTGATGACGTAGATCGAGGCCGCCGCGTCGAGCAGGCGCTCGGACCGGCGCGACACCGAGGTGACCTCGATGTCGCCGAGTTGCTCCAGGCTCAGATCGGCAAGATTCTCGGTCTGCGGACCGCCGGCTGCGGCCGTGCCGCCGAGCAGCAGACCCGCGGCAAATGCGAGACCGCGCCACGCGCCGACCGTGCGTTGCCACGGCGAACCCTGTCCGAAGCGAACGTCCATCCGCATCCCCCGATGCTCAACAGCGCCAGGACTGCACTCGCGAACGCCAGCGAGAGGAAGCGCAGCACGCGCCGCCGGTCGCCGCCCGATCTTCACGCCCACCCCATCAAAAATCAACGTGTGCGCGAGCGGACGCGGCAGGAGCTGCCGCAAGCGGGCCGGGCGCAACAAAGCGGCGATCCGGGCAGCGCGCGGACGTCACCCGCCGCATGCGTCGCCCAGAGTTCACTCGTAGCGTTGTAGCAAGTGCGGTCTCCGGGTCCGGTCGTCGCGCATCGGCGCAGCGAACGTGGGCGACGTGCCGATCAGACGGGAACCGCGCTACGCCCGGCTCATTCCGGCAACCCTGCCCGGCGCAGGCCCTCCGCGAACAGCGCGGCGTGTTGCGGCTGCCGGATCGGCAGCCAGCTGCCAAGCAGCGACAGACGCAGCGCCGGATTGAGCGCGCGCAGCCGGTCCATCGCCCGCCGTGCGTCGTCGGTCCGGTCCGCGAGCGCGTGGCTCGCCGCGATGATGCCGGCGACCATCAGAAAGCCCGGCACGTCCCGCGACGAGCGTTCCGCCCAGGTCGAGGCCATGTCGAAGCGGCCGGCCAGCAGATGCGCCATCGCCATGCCGGCCTGCATGCGGAACAGCTCCGAATCCAGCGGGCTCAGACGCATCGCATGCGCGAAGCGTTCGATCGCCGCGTCGGGCTCGCCGCGCCACAGGCGCAGGTATGCGCCGAGAAACCAGGCGGACGAAAGATTCGGATTGAGCGCGAGCGCGCGGTCGAGCAAGGCGACGCCGCGGTCGAGATCGCCGCCGAAATGGGCCAATGCATGGCCGCCGCGCGTCAGCGCGACCGCGTCGTCCTTGCCGAGCGCCACAGCGCGGCAGGCCAGGTCGTGGCCCTCGGCGATATCGCTCGCGGAACCGCCGGGCCAGTTGTTGATCCTGCGCCAGAGATGACACCACGCGGCCATGCCGTAGGCCGACGCGAATTCCCGGTCGAGTTCGATCGCCTTGCGGAACGACGGCAGCGCGGCGTCGATCGCGTCCGAAGTTCCGCGATGGAAGCTCGCCATTCCGTACAGGTAGTAGTCGTAGGAATCGAGGCTCCCGGTCGGCTTGCGCTGCGCGCGGCGGATTTCGGCGCGTTCGAGCTGCGGCGCGATCGCGCCGACGACGCTCTCGGTCATCCGGTCCTGCAGCTCGAAGATATCGTCGAGCGCACCCTCGAAGCGGTCGGCCCAGAGATGCCCGCCGGTCGCGGCATCGATGAGCTGGCCGGTGATGCGAATCCGACGGTCCGCCCTGCGCACGCTGCCTTCGAGCACGTAGCGCACGCCGAGCTCGCGGCCGACCTGCTTCACGTCGATCGTCCGGCCCTTGTAGGCAAAGCTCGAATTGCGCGCGATGACGAACAGCCAGCGCAGGCGCGACAGCGCACCGATGATGTCTTCGACCATGCCGTCGGCGAAGTAGTCCTGCTCGGGATCGCGGCTCAGATTCACGAACGGCAGCACCGCGATCGACGGCTTGTCGACCGGAGCCGGTGACGCCGCCGGCGGTTCGGCCGGGCCGGCCTCGGCGTCCGGCGAGCCGTGCGTTGCCGCCGCCCGGCATTCCGTGACGGCGCCGACGAAGCGGAATCCCTTGCGCGCGACCGTGCGTATCAGAGCTTGATCGTGGCCGTTGTCGCCGACGGCCTTGCGCACCGCATTGATATGACTGGCCAGCGTCGATTCCGAGACGATGCGTCCGTCCCAGACCGCGTGCAGCAGATCGTCCCGGCTGACGACGCGCTCACGGTTTTCCACGAGATAGACGAGCAGATCGAACACTTTCGGCGGCGTCGCGACGATGCCCGACGGCGGCCGGGAAAGCTCCCGCCGGTCGAGATCCAGCACGCAGTGTCCGAACACCAATGCCATTGCGCTCCTTTCCCGCGCGCCGCGCCGCCAACCCCGGAACGAATACCGCCATCGGGCATCGATGATAGCGCGGCCGCACTGGCCGCCTCTGCGCCATGCCAAGGAAAACACAAGCACAACACAAAGCGGCCGCAAGGCCGCGCACGGCCAGTTTGCGCATGCTTTGCGTCAAGGGCGGCCGGATCCGGCCACAGGAGAAACGCATGAAAATCGTCATCATCGGCGGCAGTGGTCTCATCGGAACCCGCGTCGGCAACCGCCTGCGCGCGAACGGCCACGATGTCGTCGCCGCGTCGCCGAGCACGGGCGTCGACACGATCACCGGCGAGGGCCTGTCCGCCGCGCTCGCGGGTGCCGATGTCGTCGTCGACGTCGCGAATTCGCCGTCGTTCGAGGACAAGGCCGCACTCGCCTTCTTCGAGACCTCCGGCACGAACCTGCTGGCCGCGGAGAAGGCCGCCGGCGTGAAGCATCACGTCGCGCTGTCGGTCGTCGGCACCGACCGCAATCCGGACATCGGCTATTTCCGCGCGAAGCTCGCGCAGGAAAACCTGATCAAGTCCTCCGGAATTCCGTACACCATCCTCCACGCGACGCAGTTCTTCGAATTCGTCGACGGCATCATCCGTTCGAACGCCGAAGGCAGCGCGACGCGCCTGTCGCCGGCGCTGTTCCAGCCCGTCGCCGCCGACGACGTCGCCGCCGCGCTTGCCGAACTCGCGGTCGGCGCACCGCGCGACGGCACGATCGAACTCGCCGGTCCCGAGCGCATTCCGCTCGACGAAATCGCGCGCACGTATCTGACCGCGCGCAATGAGAACCTCCAGGTCATCACCGACATTCACGCACGCTACTTCGGCACCGAACTCGACGACCAGTCGCTGACGCCGCGCGACAACCCGCGCCTCGGCACGACGCATTTCCGCGACTGGCTCGACCAATCCCGCGCGGCGCAATAGCCCGAGCGGCCCTTGCGCCATCCGCACGCGCGTCCGATCGATTTTGGCCGACGACGAGAAACGCCATGCATACCGGCACTTCGTACAAGCTTTCCGAATTCCTGTCGTGGACGCGCGATCTGATCGGCGTTCAGCTGCTGCTGAGCGCAACGCCGGTGATCCTGTACGAACTCGCCGGCTTCCGCTGGCTCGCCATTCCCTGGGGCGTCGCGTTCCTGCTCGGCACGACGGTCGCGCTGTCGGCGGGCTTCAAGAACCTGCAAACCTACAACCGCGCGTCGGAGGCGCAACAGATCTGGGCGTCGATCACGAGCAGCAGCCGGATCTGGGGCACGCTGTGCCGCGACATCGTCGGCAGCCCGCTGCTTGCGCGCGAATTGGTCTATCGGCACATCGCATGGCTCGCCGCGCTGCGCCACCAGATGCGCGAAGCCAAGCCGTGGGAGGCGTCGACGAAGCCGTACAACCTCGCCTACGCGAAGCGCCATCCCGCGGAATCCGAGCCCCCGCTCGCGTCGGAACTCGCGCGTCTCGTCGGGCCGGACGACGCCGCGCGGATTCTCGGCGCGTCGAGCAAGGCGCAGCACGTGCTCGCGATGCAGAGCAGCGCGGCCAAGGCGCTGGTCGATGCCGGCACGCTCACGCCCGGCGCGTTCGGCGAGCTGCAGAAACTGATCCGCGATTTCCACGACCAGCAGAGCCGCAGCGAACGGATCAAGAACTTTCCCTACCCACGCCAGCACGCCTTCATCAACACGCTGTTCGTGCGCATCCTCGGCGTCATCCTGCCGCTCGGCATGATCGGCGAGTTCGAACGCCTGAACCCGCTCGTCGACGGCTGGGCGAAGGGCCACATGGTCTGGCTCGGCATTCCGCTGAGTCTCACGATCTGCTGGATGTACCGCGCGCTCGACCGCGTCGGCGAAAGTACCGAGAACCCGTTCGAGGGCGGCGCCAACGACGTGCCGATCACGAGCATCTGTCGCGGCATCGAAGCGGATCTTCGCGACCTGCTCGGCGAAAGCCGGACGGAACCGCCGACACGCAACGCGAGCGATATCGCGCTGTGACGCGTCAGTGCTGCAACCGCCGGGCATCGGCGCGTATCCGTCAAGGCTCACGATCCGCTTCGGAGCCTGTCGTATGCATTCCCGAATTGCCGCACCGCTGCTCGCGGCCGCGTTGGCCGTCGCGCCGCGCGCGGCGGCCGCCGCAGCCGAACCCGACTTCGCCGCGCTCGGCCGCCTGGTCGTGCAGACGAAGCGGGCGACCGATCTTCCGTCCGGCACGGCCGTCGCCGTCGTTCGTGACGGCAGGATCGTCTATGAAGGCTATTTCGGACTCTCCGACATCGCCAAGAGAATACCGGTCACGCGCAACACGGCGTTCTACATCGCATCGGCCACCAAACCGTTCTTCGCGCTGAGCGTTCTGCTCGACGAAGACGCGCGCCGGCTCGACACGCGCACGTCGCTGCAGCAGATGTTTCCGCAAACCCGGTTCGACGGTTTCGACGCCGCGTCGGTGACGCTGAAGGACCTGCTCGTCCATACCTCGGGCATCGACAACCAGCCGCTCGTCTGGGCGACGGCCTACAGCGGCATTCACGACGCCGAGTCGCGACGCGCGCTCGTCGCAGCCTCGTATCCGAACGCCAAGGCAAAGCACGGCACCTTCGACTACACCAACGTCGGCTACGCCATCGCAAGCGTCTGGCTCGACCGGACAGTCGGGACACCGTGGCAACGGCAGCTCGACGCGACGATCTTCCGCCCGCTCGCGATGACGCACACGACCGCGTCGATCCGCACGGCGCGCGCGGCGGGATGGTCGATCGCGAAACCTTATTCGTTCGCGAGCGAGACTCCGCGCAACCCGCTGTATCTCGTGAAAGCCGACGAAACGCTGCATGCGGCCGGCGGACTCGTTTCCACGGCGCCCGATCTCGCCCGGTTCCTGATCGCACAGCTCTCGGACGGCGCGATCGACGGCCGACAGCTGCTTCCAGCGACCGTGATCGCCCGATCGCACGAAACACAGGCAACGCTCGAGGAGAAATACCAGGATTTCGCACGCAGCGGCTATGCCTGGGGCTGGTACACAGGCATCTACAAAGGCCGCACGCTGCTCCACCACTTCGGCGGCTTCGCAGGCTTCCACGCGCACCTGTCGTTCATGCCCGAAGCGAACGCCGGGCTCGTGGTGCTGAGCAACGACGACGTGCTCGGCGCGCAGACCGCGAACCTGATCGCCGATCACGTCTACGGCGTGCTGCTCGAACAACCCGACACGCAAACCACGTCATCGCGCCGCTTCGCGGAAATGCAGGCGAAGGCGGCGACATTCCGCGCGTCGGCCGGCAAACGCCGCGCCGAAATCCGCGCGCGCACCTGGAACCTGTCGCTGCCGCGCGAACGCTACGCCGGCCGCTACGCGCATCCGCAGCTCGGCACGATGACCGTCGAGCTGGAACGCGACGGCGCGATGGTCATCCGCTGGGGACGACTCGCCGCAATCGCGACGGCGTACGAGGACAAGGACCACGTCCGTGTCGAGTTCGCGCCGAACTCGGGCGAGGTGCTTGCGTTTGCGGTGAACGGCGAAAGTGTCGAGGCGATCGCGTTCGATCGCATGGTATTTGCGAAGAGACGCTGACGCCGGCAGCGCCGCCTACCGGCGCGCAGCGCGGGGATCTCGTCAATGCCGCATCGACTGCGGCAGATACCGGTTCGGCAAGGTCGCGCGCTCGGTCCAATTCTGGTGCTCGTCGACTTGCATCGACAGCTCGCCGCCGTCGACACGCGCGTTGATGTTGCGCACCTGGGCGACGATCTGGCAGCGCTTGTCGCTGCCGCTGCGGAAATCGATGCGCGCGACATAGTTGTCGGCATAGCTCTCGGGCGCGTCGAAGCCCTCGTCGCCGTTGCTCGGGCAGCGGTTGTTGGTCAGGTAGAACTCGGCGACGTTGACGCGCTGCATCAGCAGGGAATTGCGCGCGCCGGCAACCTTCGCGCGGATCGTGTAGTCGTTGTAGGCCGGGATCGAAATCGCCGCGATGATCCCGCCGAAGACGAGCAGGCAGGCCAGCAGCACCCCGATGATGATCGCCGCGGTCTTGCCGCCGCTGCGCTTGGGCGGTTCGCGCCGCGCCGGCGCCGCGCGCGGAACCGGCGGCGGCGCGCCGGCGACGCCGAGCTGCGCGGCGACCTGCGCGAACGGAATCCAGTTCGGGAGTTTTTCGTTCCAGACCAGCGTCGTCATGTCGACCGCACCGCGCCGGAACGCCGCAACGAGTTCCTCGGAAGCGACCGGCCCCTGCTGCTGGCGCTGGCGATCGGCGTAGTACCACTGCGTCATGGCGGATTCTCCCCTGAGCCGATCGCCAGTCTAGCGGCAGCGACGGCGGCGGCCAAACCGCTTCGATATCAAAGCCGCGCCGCCCGCTTGACCGCGAGATAGTGCTGCACCAACGCCGCCGGCAGCTCGCCGCACGTCACATCGAGCACGTCGGTGCCCTGCGCGCGCAGTGCTTCATGCGCGGCGGTGCGCTGTTCGATGTACTGCGCGAGCGCACCGACGCCGATCGCATCGGCGAGGTCGGCGACGGGCTGGTCGAGCGGGCGCTCGAGTGCCTGTTCGCGCAGGCTCGCGACACAGACGAGATGGCGTTTCTGCAGTTGGCGCACGGCGCTCAGCAGGTCGTCGATGTCTTCGTCGCGGACGTTGGTGATCAGCAGCACCAGCGAGCGGCGTTGCTGGCGCAGCGCGAGTTGCTTGGCGGCGTCGAGGTAGTCGGTCGCGAGCGGCGTGGCGTGCAGGTCGAAGGTGCTGTTGAGCAGCGCGTCGATGGTGCCGAGGCCGCGGCGCGGCGCGAAGTAGCGTGTCTCGCCGCCGGCGGCGAGCAGGCCGACGCCGTCGCCCTGGCGCAGCGCGATGTAGGCGACCATGAGCGCAGCGTTGAGGCAGTGGTCGAAATGCGCGAGGTTGCCGTCGCGCGCGAGCATGCGCCGGCCGGTGTCGACGAGCAGCAGGACCTGCTGGTTGCGCTCGATCTGGTAGTCGCGCGAGATCAGCTTGCGCGCGCGCTGGCTCGCCTTCCAGTCGATCTGGCGCAGCGCGTCGCCACTGCGGTATTCGCGCAGCTGCTGGAATTCGGTGCCTTCGCCGCGGCGGCGCTTGAGGTGTGCGCCGACGACGCGCGATGCGCGCTCGGCGCCGATAAGCGCGAGCTTCGCGAGCGGCGCGAAGTTCGGATAGACGCGCACGGTCTGCTGCAGCGGCGCGCGGCGCAGCTGGCGCCAGAGACGCAGCGGCGAAAGGATCTGCAGATCGCAGCCGTCGAAGACGAACGCGCCGCGCTCGGTCGGCGTCAGCCGGTAGGTCATGTCGATCTCGCGCCCGGCCGGCAGCACGACGCGCCGCGGCAGGCCGAACACGGGCCAGTCGCCGGGATGACGGTCATGCACGTCGAATGCGAGCGATCGCGCGAGCGTGCTGCGCAGCCGCAGCACGACGGGCCGTTCGACGCCGACCGGCACGACCAGCGGCAGGTCGCGCTCGATCGGCGGCGACGGGGTGCGGCGCAGCGCGAACGCGTCGGGCACGGCGATGAGTACCAGCAGCGCGGCGACCGCGAGCGGCAGTCCGCCCGGCACGAGTCCGAACGCCGTGAGCACGCCCGCGATCGCGCAGGCGACGAGCGCGGCGACCAGGGCCGGCGCGGGTCTCATCGACGCGGCGCTTCCACTTTGGTCAGCAGCGCTTCGAGCACGTCGTCGATGCGGCGGCCCTCGATCTGCATTTCCGGCGCAAGGCTCACGCGGTGGCGCAGCGCGGGCTTCGCGACACTGCGCACGTCATCGGGCGTGACGAAGTCGCGGCCGTCGATCACGGCCTGCGCGCGCGCCGCGCGCACGAGCGCGAGACTGCCGCGCGGTCCTGCGCCCATGCTCAGGCCCGGCCATTCGCGCGTCGCGCGCGTGATGCGCACGGCGTAGTCGAGCACGACCGGGTCGATGCCGACGAGCGCCGTGCCGAGCTGCATCGCGACGATGTCTTCGGGCTTGGCGACCGGGCGCACGCGCGACAGGTCGAAGTCGCTCGCGCTGCGGCCGTGGCTGACCGCATCGACCATGCGCACTTCGTCCGCGTGCTCGGGATAGTTCATGAGGATCTTGATCAGGAACCGGTCGAGCTGCGCCTCGGGCAGCGGATAGGTGCCTTCCTGTTCGATCGGATTCTGCGTCGCGACCGCGAGGAACGGCGGCGACAGCGCGAAGCTGCGCGACTCGATCGTGACCTGCTGTTCCTGCATGACTTCGAGCAGCGCGGCCTGGGTCTTGGCCGGCGCGCGGTTGATTTCGTCGGCGAGCAGCAGGTTCGTGAACACCGGCCCGCGGCGGATCTTGAAGCTCTCGGTCTTCGGATCGTAGAACGCGTGGCCGCTGACGTCGCTCGGCATCAGGTCGGGCGTGAACTGCACGCGCGCGAAGTTGCATTCGAGCGCCGTGGCGAGCGCGCGCACGAGCAGGGTCTTGCCGAGACCTGGCACGCCTTCGAGCAGCACGTGGCCGCCGGCGAGCAGCGCGATCAGCAATTGATCGAGCACTTCGGTCTGGCCGACGAAGGCCTGCGCGATCTGGCGGCGAATCGCGTCGGTGCGTTCGACCAGGGCTGTGCCGGTGATGGCCACGCGGACTTCTGAGTTCATATCACGGCTCGCAATTGCATGAGGGTTCGGATGGCGGCGAGGAAGTGTTCGGGACGGGCGAGTTCCTGCGGCTGCAACGCCTGGCGCACGCGCGCCGCGGGAATCTGGTGACGCTCCGACAGGGTCTGCACGAGCGGATCGAGCGCGAGCGCCGCGGCGACCGGATCGCGCCGGCGCAGGCGCGCGCGGAACGCGCGCAGCACCGCCGCATGCAGCGCGGCGCCGCGATGACGCGCGAACGCGAACTCGCCGGCGGCCTGCACGTGCGCGAACAGCGCACGCTGATGCGGCGACGCCAGCGGCAGCACCGGCCCGAGGCGCTGGCTGCGCGCCCAGAGCCAGCCGAACAGCGCGAGCAGCAGCGGCAGCAGCACGTACCACGCATGTTTCACGAGCAGCACGTGCCACGGCGGCGTGTCGGTCGCGTAGATCAGGAACGCGCGACCTTCGCCGAGCACGCGGCCGAGCAGCTGCCAGGTCAGCGCGGCGTTGCCGCCGTGGCGCAGTTCGTCGTTGTGCAGGAAATCGAAATCGGCGGCGATGACGACGCTGCCTTCGCCCCAGAGGTAGCGGCCGAACAGGTAGCCCTGTCCGCTGTTGCCCCATAGCCACTCGAAGGCGCTTTCGTATTCCTCCTCGGGCTTGAAGCGGTACTGGCTGCAGAACAGGCCGGCCGTGTCGTCCTTGTCGGCACTGTCGCGCGCTTCGCGCGCCGCGCGGGCGGCAGTGAAGGCATTCGTCGGCGCTTCGCGCGCGGCGCCGCGCTCGCTCCAGGTCAGGCAGCCGAATTCCTCGGCGACGGTCACGGCCAGCCGTTCGAGCAGCTCGCCCGGCCGACCCTCGTCGCCGTGCGGCAGGCGCAGCGCAAGATGCCCGCCGTTCTCGACCCAGTCGAGCAGCTCGCTGACCTGCGCCGCCGTCAGGCTGCGCACGTCGATGTCGAGCAGCAGCAGATCCTTCGGCGCGAGCGTCATCGCCGCGAGATCGAGATTCGCGCGCGCCGTGGTGTCGATGTTGCGCGCCTGCAGCGTCTTCTTCAGCGCGAGCAGCGGGTTGTAGCGCGCCTCGCCGCGCGGCGGCAGGTCGATCTCGCGTTCGACGCGCTCGAACGTGGTCAGGAACCAGGCGACGATGAGACCGAGCAGCACGATCGACACGGCGCCGATGATGAGATTGCGCTGCTTCATGCGGTTGCGCTCCGCGCGCCGGCCCAGGCGCCGAGCAGGCTTTCGACATCGGCGGCACTCGGCAGGCGTTGCGCGTAGGCGGCCGCCTGCCAGCAGCGCACGATGCGCGCGAACAGCTGCGCGTAGTCGGCATCGCTCAATCGGCGCGAGCGCTTGAGGCATTCGGCCTCGGTCGCACCGGGCGGCAGCGACGTGCCGAGCGCCGCATCCAGGCGCAGCACGGCCGCGCGATACAACAGGGCGAGCGCGGCACGCTGCTGATCCTGGCGCCACAGGGCGCGCACCGCACCGGGCACGTCGTCGGGCACGTCCTCGGGAATCGCGATGTCGTGCACGGCCAGCGCATCGGGCGTGCGCTCGCGCTCGAAGCGCTCGCTGATCCATGGCAGCCAGACGCGGTGATAGCGCACGAGCAGCGCCACGAGCAGCGCGAGCAGGATCCAGAGCATGTTCTCGGCAATGAACGCGAGCACGCCGCCGAGCGCTTCGAACCACTGCTGCACCGGCGTCCTCGGCGCATTGAAATCGCGTTCCTTGCGCGTCTTGTCGCGCGGCTCCCAGACGTATTCCTTCGTCGTCGGATTGAGATCGTCGTCCTCGTAGGCTTTCTTCACCGAGGCGTCGAAGCCGCCGTCGTCGACGTACTGGCCGGCGAACACGCGGCGCAGGCTCTGCGGCGGCGTGTCGGCCGGGATTTCGGCAACCGATTCGGCGGCGATGCCGCCGACGCCATCGACGGACCCGGTGGTGGCACTTGCCGCGGCAGCGGGTTCGGCGGCTGCACCGCCTGCGGCTACGGGTTCGTCGGCACGCGCCGTTGCGGTCAGCAGCAGCACGCCGAAGACGAACGGCAGCAGCGCCGCGGCGGTGCCGGCAAGGCGCGCGGCAAGCCGGCGGAACGCGAGTTCCACGTCCCAGGCTTCGAGCTGCGTGCGGCGATTCAGATACAGCCCGAAGCCCGCGCCGACATAGAACGGCTCGATCAGGCTCATCGACAGCCACGCGACGAAATTCGCGAGCACCTGCGCCCAGAGCGGCGGGTTCTCGAACAGCACGCTCCAGAACTGCTGCGCGGCATCGGTGAAGAATTCGACCGGCACGAACATCAGCGCGAGCAGGAACACCGCGATCGACAGGAACGCGTCCATGTTCGCGGCAATCAGCGTCGTCAGCATGCTCGTGCCGCTCGCCGCGCGCTGCAGTACGCGCACGCGCTCGCCGCGGCGCTTGCCGGTGAGCCCTTCAAGCAGGTCGACCGGCATCAAGAGCGAACGCGACGGATGCAGGCGGCGCCAGGTCAGCCAGCCGAGCATCGGACGCCAGCCCCAGTTCCGCTGCGCGCGCACGGTGTCGCGCACGCTCGGCGTCGCGCCGAACACGGCGCGCGACAGCACGAACAGCGGTATGCGGTCGAACACGGGCTTCAACCACCACAGCAGCAGCGACGCGAGCCAGACCGTGTCGATCAGCGCCGTGCCGAGATTCAGCAGCGCGAACACCGGCAGCGTCACGACGACCCAGCTCGCCCAGACCGTGCGCGCATGACGCCGCGCGAGCGCGACGCCGAGATCGGTCGCTTCCCAGGACGAGCGCTGGCGCAGCGCGACGGTCAGTCCTTCAAGGCGCATGCACCGCCCCGCGCCCGCCGCGCCACAACCACAGCAGGATCAGCACCCAGAGCAGCCCGCCGACGCCGAACTTCACGACGTCGGGCATCCAGCCGATCGACGACCAGAACGCCTCGACGAACGCGGCGAACACGAGCATGCCGAAGATGCCGAGCGCGAGCTTGGCCATGTCCACGCCGGCCTCGACGAACGCCCGGCCGCGGCTGCGGCGTCCCGGCGCGATCATGGCCATGCCGAGCTGCAGGCCGGCGCCGCCGGAGATCACGATCGCGAGCAGTTCGGGCGCCGAATGGCCGGCGACGAAGCGCCAGAACGGCCCGCCGTAGCCGATCGCGGTCAGGTGCCCGGCGACCCCGCCGAGAAACAGGCCGTTGAACAGCAGCACGTAGACCGAACCGATGCAGGCGAAGAAGCCGGCCGCGATCGTGCGGAATCCGATGCTCACATTGTTCAGAATGTAAAAACCGAACATCTTGATGTCGCTGCCGCTCTCGCGGCCGAGCTTCGCGCTGGCCTTGGCCGGGTCGTACATCGCCTCGAAGCGCGCGAGGTCCTCGACATCGAACAGCGAATGCGCGAGTTCGGGCCGGAACTGCAGCGCGACGATGACGCCGATGAAGCTGCCGAAGAACAGCAGCGCGGCGATGCCCATCGCGCGTCCGTGCCGGCGCACGAGGCGCGGAAAGTCGGCGGCGAAGAAGTGGATCGCCGCATGCCAGCGCGGCGGCTGCGGCCGGTACAACACGAGGTGGCCGCGGTGCACGAGGTCCTGCAGGCGGTCGATCAGCAGCACGCTGTAGCCGCGGCGCTGCGCGAGCGCCAGATGCTGGCAGACGCGCCGGTAGGCGCCCGGGAAATCGAGATCGCCGAACACGCCTTCGGCGTCGAGCGCGCGCTGCTTCACGCGGGGGCGGGCCCGCGCGAGCAGCCAGGCGTCGAGCGCCCGCCATTCCGCGTCGTGCCGCGCCTGGAAGACGTCCTGCTTCATTGCTGCCGTCCGAGAAAGCCGGCGGCCATGCCGAGCAGCCGCTGCACGGCCACGGCACCGCGGGCTTGGGTGAGCTGCGGCAGCAGGTTCGCGAGTTCCTGCTGGCGTTCCGGCGTGAGCTGCCGCGTGCGTTCGGCGAACGCGACGATCGCGCCCTGGTCGGCCGCGCGCAGCGGCAGCGGGGACAGCACGGCGGGCACGTCCGGCGCGGAACTGTGGCCGTGCGGGTTGTCGACATGGACGACCAGGGTGTTCGCGACCATGTCGCCGAAGCGGCGGCTGTGGCGGTCGATCAGGCCGGCGACGAGTCCGAACGCATAGAGCATCGGCAGCATGTCGACGCTGCGCATGAGATTGCGCACGATCGACGGCACCCAGCCGACCGGCGTGCCGTTCGCGTTGACGACGCGCAGGCCGAGCGCGCGCTTGCCCGGCGTCTGGCCGTCGTTGAGCACTTCGAACAGCACCGGATAGACCCAGAACAGCGCGAACAGCAGGATCAGGTGCAGCGCGATGCCGAGATCGCCGAGCAGCGCGACGGCGATGCCGAACACCCAGATCACGGCCAGGCGCAGCGCGAAGTCGATGGCCCATGCGGCCGCGCGCGGCATCACGCCGGCCGCGCGCAGGCGCAGCGAGATGCCCTCGGGCGTCTCCACGAGGGTCAGCGTGTCGACGAGCGGGGCCGGACCGGTCGTGCTCAGACAGCCACCCTGATCGTGTCGGCAATCGGCTCGGACGGGTTGGCGAGCGGTGGCACCGGCAGTCGCAACATATCCCCTGAATTCCCTGTCTCCGGAACGGGCACTTTAGACGCGGCCCTGTGCCGCCACAATCCGTAACGGAATTCAGCCCGGAACAGGAACATCGACGAGCGGACGCAGGTCCGGCGCCAGTGCGACGCGCTCGTCGAACACGAAGCAATGGCCGTCGTAGCCGAGGCCGCCGACCTGCTCGAAGTAGCCGAGGATTCCGCCGTCGAGCTGCAGGGTCTGCGGCAGGCCGTTCTCGCAGAGCCACAGCGCCGCCTTTTCGCAGCGGATGCCGCCGGTGCAGAAGCTGACGACGGCCGCATCGGCCAGCGCCGCGGTGTGCCCGGCCATCGCCGCGGGCAGGTCGGTGAACCGGTCGATCGGCAGCGTCAGCGCGCCGGCGAAGCTGCCGAAGCGCACTTCCTCGCGATTGCGCGTGTCGAGCAGCACGAGGCGCCGGCCCGCGTCGTCGCAGCCCTGCGCGATCCAGCGCGCGAGATCGGCCGGCGCGACGGCGGGCGCGCGGCCCTGCAGCGGATCGGCGCCGTCGCGGCGGAACGTGATGATCTCGGACTTGAGCTTGAATTTGAGCCGCGCGAACGGCGCGGTCTCGCTGCGGCTGTATTTGACGGCGATGCCGGCGAAGCGCGGATCGGCGCGCAGGTCGGCCAGGAAGGTCCCGATCTGCGCTTCGCCGCCAGCAAGGAACAGGTTGATGCCCTCGGGCGCGACGAGCACGGTGCCGCGCAGCGCGAGGGTTTCGGCACGGGGACGCAGCCGGTCGATCAGCGCCTGGGGCGCGTCGACGTCGGCGAAATGGTAGGCGGCGATATTCACGATCATCCGCGCATTGTAGCGGCTTGGGCCGGTACGCCGGCCTTTGGCGAAACGAGAGGGGAACGGGCAGGAACCCGCGGGAAATCCGCCTACCCTCTCGTTCCTGCCTACTCGCCTTTGGTTCCTGCCTTCCCTGCCGAAAGACAGGTACGCGGACGTACCGCCCGGCAGTGCCGCATCTTTTGCGTCTTTCGCATCATTCTCCACAACACGCGCAATGCGTGGGTCGCGAGATCCGCGGCGCCGGTGCCGTGTTACCGCCGGAATCCTTCACGCAAACGGAGATGCACCATGGCCACCATCAGCAACGTCGTCCTGAAGATCGACCCGATCGTCAGCAACAAGCGCCGCAAAGTCACCGTCAGTTACGTGCTGCGTTTCAGCCCGCGCGAGGAACTCGCCGGCACCGTGTTCGAGGAGAAGGTCGTGCTGCGCGGCGACGACCCGCTGTTCGACGACGACCGCGCCGTCATCGCGTCGACCTTCATCAAGTCCGCCGCCGGCACGATCAAGCGCAGCTTCACCGCGCAGGTCTCGCAGAACCGCCTCGACGAAGACGGCGACACGATCATCTTCGGCGTGCCGGTCCTGACGCTGCGCGACGAACTCTACGCACGCGTCACGCTGACGCCGTTCGCGCCGCGCGCCGCGCAGGCCGACTCCGATCCGGTCTCCGGCCAGTTCGGACCGGGGGCGTAACGTCGTAGGTTGCGGCGAGCCGCAGGCGAACCGCAACCCACGTCTATTTATACGAACGCAAATTTCGCAACGAACACCAGCGCGATCACCGCGACCGCGGGCGGGATCTCGCGCCGGCGGCCCGCGAGCAGCTTGATGCCGGCATACGCGATGAAGCCGAACGCAATGCCGTGCGCGATCGAGAACGTCAGCGGCATTGCGAGCGCACAGATCAGCGCCGGCGCGGTTTCGGTCAGGTCTTCCCAGTCGAGCTCGGCGAGTCCGCGCGCCATCAGGATCGCCACGTAGATCAGTGCCGGCGCCGTCGCGAACGGCGGCACGGTCGCCGCGAGCGGCGACAGGAACAACGCCGCGAGGAACAGCAGCGCGACGACGACCGCGGTCAATCCGGTGCGGCCGCCGACGGCGGTGCCGGCGGCGCTTTCGATATAGGCCGTCGTCGACGACGTGCCGAGCGCCGCGCCCGCGACGATCGCCGTCGAGTCGGCGAGCAGCGCGCGGCGCAGGCGCGGCAGGCGGCCCTGCGCGTCGAGCAGTCCGGCGCGGTGGCTCACGCCGATCAGCGTGCCGGTCGCGTCGAACAGTTCGATCAGGAAGAACGTCAGCACGACCGTGACGAGACCGGCGTCGAGCGCCGCGGCGAGATCGAGCTGCAGCAGCGTCGGCGCGAGCGACGGCGGCAGCGCGAACACGCCGGCGAAGCGCGCGTGGCCGCATGCGACCGCGGCCAGCGTTACCGCGAGAATGCCGATGATGATGCCGCCGCGGACCTTGCGCGCTTCCAGCGCGACGATCAGCAGCAGCCCCGTCGCGGCGTAGAGCACGCTCGGCGCATGCAGGTTGCCCAGGCCGATCAGCGTCGCCGGATTCGCTGTGATGAGGCCGGCGTTCTTGAAGCCGATGACTGCGAGAAACAGGCCGATGCCGGCCGAGATCGCGAGCTTCAGCGAATGCGGAATCGCGTCGACGATCCACTCGCGCAGACGCACGAGACTGACCAGCAGAAACAGACAGCCCGACAGGAAAACCGCGCCGAGCGCCGCCTGCCAGCTGAAGCCCATGCCCAGCACGACGCTGTAGGCGAAGTACGCGTTGAGCCCCATGCCCGGCGCGAGCGCGATCGGGTAGTTCGCATAGAGCCCCATGATCGCCGAACCGATCGCCGCCGCGACGCAGGTCGCGACGAACACCGCCTCGCGCGGCATGCCCGCGGCCGACAGGATCTCGGGATTGACGAACATGATGTAGGCCATCGCCAGAAACGTCGCGAGGCCGGCCAGGCATTCGGTACGCACATCGCTGCCGCTTTCGCGCAGCCGGAACCAGCGTTCGAGCACGACCCCCTCCGTCGTCGCAGGCGTTCACGTAGGTTGCCGGCGCGGGCCGCCGATCGCAACTGGCGCTCGCACGCCCGCCGCATGGCGCCTTCGCCGACGACCGGTTTACAGGATTTCAGCCCGGAATTCGCGCGTGCCGCGCAGATGCCGCGACAGTCTCCTGGAGGATGGCCAAGGCGTCTCCGTGAATCGCCTCGGCGCATTTTGCAGGTGAAGACAATTCTGCAAGTGCTGCGAAGTCCGGAAACGAAAAGAGGCGGAAGCGGGCGGGCACTGTCTCCGCCCGCGCGCTGCCGCCTCCGTCTGCGGGACTGGCTACTCGAAATCGTTTTCGAAGATCAGATCGCTGACCGCCGTGATCGTGAAATTCGGCGCCGAGATGTTGAAGAAGATGTTGCCGACGCAGGACACGCGCACGCGGGCCTGGGTCGTCGCGACGTTCGGCACGATGATGTTCGCGCTGCCGTTGTTCGGGAACGTGCCCGCGTTCTGCGTGTAGGTCAGGCCGCCGTCGGTCGAGACGTCGATGCCGACCTGGCTGCAGGAGATCGGCGCGGCGGTCGTGCCGGCGACGTCCCAGGTCACGGTCTGCGCGCTGTTGCCGGCCCAGCTCACGGCCGTGCTCGGCGTGTTGACCTTGAACGGACCGGAGGTCACGACCGACTGCACGGTCATGTCGGCGCTGTTCGTGCTGCCGAAGCCCGGCACGTTGTCGCGCACGGTCAGGCGGAACGTCATCGTGCGGTTCGTCGTCGGCAGGATTTCACCCTTGAGCGTCGTGCCCGCGACGAGGTTCGACAGGCGCGGAATCACGCGCACGCCGGTCGCGGTCGGGTTCAGCGAACGGATGATCGGGCCGTTGCCCGGGTCCGTCGCGAGGTTGTTGTTCGACGAGCCCGTGTTGTTCTGCTCCCAGTCGTAGCTCAGCGTGCCGGCGCTGGTCGTGGTCGCCGAGCCCGTGAGCACGAACGGCGTGCGCGCCGGGATGATGAAATTCGACAGCGGCGCGATCGCCGGCACGGCATTCGGGTTCGTCGTCGTGTCGGAGCAGCCGCCGCCGCTGCCGAAGGTGTGCGTGCGGATTTCGCTGAGGCTGCTCGCCGTGAAATACGGATCGGAGTTCGGCTGCAGGTCGCTGGCGTCGCAGATGCCGGCGTAGGCCATGATCGTCGAGCCGCTGCCGGGCTCGAAGGCGGTCGCTCCGTTGCGGTTGCCGGCGCAGGCTCCGGTCGTGCTGTTGAACGTGTGGTCGCCGCCGAACTGGTGGCCGAGTTCGTGCGCGACGTAGTCGATCCAGAACGCATCGCCGCTCGGGTTGCCGGTGCCGGTCACGCCAGCGCCCTTTTCGCTGCTGTCGCAGATGACGCCGAGCCCGGCGAGACCGCCGCCTTCGGTCGTCAGCACGTGGCCGACGTCGTAGTTCGCACTGCCGATAACGCTGTCGATATTCGACGTGTTGACGTCGATCGCGTCCGGTGAATTCGGATACGGGTCGCCGGCCGCGGTCGGGTAGATGATCAGGTTGTTGTTCGCGACCAGCGTCATGTGGATCGCGAAATCCTTTTCATAGACCTGGTTGACGCGGTTCACCGTCGCGACGACGCCGGCGAGGCCGGTCGCGACCGTCGCGCCGCCCGGCGGGCTGACCGCCTCGACGTACTGGTGATTGGCGGCCATCGCGAGCGCGTAGTTGCGCTTGATCGTGCCGGTCGTCGTCAGCGGCACCGGACCGGCGCGCAGCGCGCCGCCGACGTGGTTCGCGGTCGGACGGCCGTGCACGCCGCAGGTGAAGTCGCGGCTCGGTGCCACGTCGCTGCGCGCGAAGCTCATGTACGCGTCGCCGCCGGCGCGACCCTGCGGCTGGACCACCCAGACGCCGTCATTGGCGAACACCATCGCCTGCAGACCCTGCGGCGACACGTCGACGCGCGCCTGCGTGCCGTCGGCGGCGATCCCGACGAAGCTGCTGATCCCCGGAAATTTCGCCGCGAGTTCCGCCGGCATCACGCCGGAATCGCTGAGCACGAAATCGGCGAAACCGCCCTGCGGCGTCGGCAGCGACAGCGGCTCTCCGCGACGCGCGCCCTCCTGGAGGAATGCGGTGAGTGCCGCCGCATCGAGCGCGACCGCGCGGAACTGCGCGGCGTTCGGCGCGTCGGCGCCGAGCGCGCGCTGCGCCGATTCGCTCCACAGCGCGCGGCCGTCGGCCGCGTTCGCGCCAGCGGCGCCGCAGGCGAGCAGCAGCGCGGTCGTCAATAGAAACGTGTTACGCATAAAACCCCCGATCGATTCTGGAAACAGCACGCGAAACTTCCGCGGCCGGGACGTCCGGCGTCCTGGGACGCCGCCGCAAACGACACCGCGCGGAAGTCGTCGAGTATCGCGCTGCGTCGGCATGGCGACGCAGTACCGCAAGGCCGACTGTGACATAGGCCGCCGGACGGAACGCGGCATTCGCGCGCGCCGGCGCGACAATTTTCGTGACGGTGCGCCGGAAACGCGGCGCCAGCAGGCTCAGCGCGTGCGACGCTGGTAGATCCAGCCGGCCAGCACGCCGCCGGCGACCAGGCATGCGAGGCCCGCCGCATGCCGTGTCGCAAATACGAGCACGGGCACGCCGGCCAGCGCGTTCGCGCTCTGGAGCGAGGCCCAGACGGCGACGCCGCCGGCGAGCAGGTACAGCGGAGCGCGGCGCGATCCCGCCGTGCCGGAAAGCAGCCCCGCGACGATGAAAGCCGGCAGCAGACCGACGGCGACGACGAGCGCATAGAGCGGCGCGAATCCGGCCAGGTCGCGCACGGTCGTCTGCGCGCGCACCGGGAACGGAATTTCGACGCCGAGCGCGCTCAGATCGCCGAGATTGAACTGCGTCTGCGCAACCGAGCCGACGGCAGCGCAGGCCAGGAGCGCGAGTGCGAACGCCGCGGCGCGTCGCTTCAGCGGAATCGTCGTGGCGCCCATGTGGACCTCCCGTGCCGGAGCGCGCAGCGTAAACGATCGCCGCGACGCCGTGCACCGCGATATCGCCAGCCTGCGTTTGCGCCGCGCGCGGCGCGGTGGCAGATTGCGGCAGTCCCGGCCGCCGGCACTGCCACCGTCACGATGCTGCGTCTTTTTACCGTTGTATCGTTGTTCCTCCTCGCGTCCGGCGCGGCCGCGCTCGACTATCGCGTCAGCGTCGTCGCCGAAGGACTCGAACATCCGTGGTCGCTCGCCGAACTGCCCGACGGCAGCCTGCTCGTGACCGAGCGCGCCGGCCGGCTGCGCGTGATCGAACGGGGCCGCCTGCGCGCCGAGCCCGTCCGCGGCGTGCCGGACGTGCTCGCGCAGGGTCAGGGCGGGCTGTTCGAGGTATTGCCGGATCGCGACTTCGCGCAGAACCGCACGCTGTATCTGTCGTTCGCGAGCGGCACGTATTTCGCGAACGGCACGCGCGTGCTGCGCGCGCGCTTCGACGGCCGCACGCTCGACGAGCACGCGACGCTGTTCGTGGCCAAGCCGCTCAAGCACGGCAACGTCCACTTCGGCGGCCGCATGGCCCAGCTCGCCGACGGCAGCCTGCTGATCGGCCTCGGCGACGGCTTCGAGTTCCGCGAGCAGGCACAGAACCTCGCGAGCCACCTCGGCAAGATCGTGCGCGTGATGCCCGACGGCAGCGTGCCGCCGGACAATCCGTTCGTCGGACGCGCCGGCGCCTTGCCCGAGATCTACAGCCTCGGTCATCGCAACGTGCAGGGGCTGCTCTACGATCCGCAGACGCGCGGCGTCTATGCGCACGAACACGGTCCGCGCGGCGGGGACGAGCTCAATCGCATCGAGCCGGGCCGCAACTACGGCTGGCCGATCGTCACGTTCGGCCTCGACTACAACGGCGCCGTGGTATCGCCGTTCACCGAGCGCGCGGGGCTGCAGGCGCCACTGCTGCAATGGACGCCGTCGATCGCGCCGGCCGGCGTGACACTGTATCGCGGCGACGCCTTTCCGACCTGGCGCGACAGCCTGTTCGTCAGCGCGCTCGCCGCGCGCGAAGTACGCCGCGTCGCGTTCGTCGACGGCAGCACGGGTATCCAGGAAACGTTGTTCACTGAACTCAGGGAGCGCCTGCGTGACGTGCGCGTTGCGGCCGACGGCGGACTGTATCTGTTGACGGATGCGAAAAACGGGAAAGTGCTGCGTGTCGATCCCGCGCGTTGAGTCTTTTTGTGCGGCCAGGAGCGGCTTCGATGAGATGACGTTCGCCGAGCCGACACCCATTCCCCCCCAACCCTCCCCTTTGAAGGGAAGGGCTCAGCCGCTTCGATTCCGATTTCGGGAGACCCCATGATCCAACGCTACGACACGGGCCCGCGCATGTCCGAAATGGTTGTGCACAACGGCACCGTTTACCTCGCCGGCCAGATCGCCGAGGACGACTCGGCCGACATAGCGGGCCAGACCCGGCAGGTGCTGACCGCGATCGACGAGCTGCTCGCGCGCGCCGGCAGCGACAAATCGAAGATCCTGCGCGCGCAGATCTTTCTCGTCGATCTCGCCGAGTTCGGCGCGATGAACGCGGTCTGGGAATCCTGGGTCGTGCCGGGGCACACGCCGGCGCGCGCGACCGTGCAGGCGGCGCTCGCGAATCCGAAGTGGAAGATCGAGATCGTCGTGACGGCGGCGCTCTGAGCGCCGCCGCCGCGTAGCGGGCTAGGGCGTGTTAACACTATTTACGAATGAGCCTCCATGCGCGAAACTTCGCGCATGGAAATAACTGCTAAGCAATTTGCCACGATTGAACATTGCCTGCCGCGTCAGCGAGGCAATGTGAGACTTCCCAATCTCGCT
>NZ_DATIGT010000198.1:0-29824 GCF_035481375.1 Tahibacter sp. | reverse complement strand
TCGCCGGCACCGACGCAACCCGAGCCTGCCCGCATGACCGAGATTCGCATCCGAGCCGCCACGCGCGGCGACATCGCCTTCCTCGTCGACGCGAACGCCGCGATGGCGCTCGAAACCGAGGACAAGCCGCTCGATCGCGAGCGCCTCACGCGCGGGGTGACGTCGGTATTCGCCGATGCGCGCCGCGGCTTCTATCGGATTGCCGAGCACGAGGGCCGGCCGGTCGGCTGCTTGCTCGTCACGTACGAATGGAGCGACTGGCGCGATGGCGACTGGTGGTGGATCCAGAGCGTCTACGTGATGCCCGACGCGCGGCGTCTCGGCGTGTTCCGGGCGATGTATGCGCAGGTCGAGGCCGATGCGCGCGCGACCGCCGGCGTGATCGGCCTGCGACTCTATGTCGAATGGGAGAACGAGCGCGCGCAGCGCACGTATGCGGCGCTCGGCATGACGCAGGAGCACTACCACATGTTTGCGCGGCCGTTCGTGGCGTTGACGTAAGGAAGCGTCACGAAAACCGGCCTGCTTTTCGCCCTTCGCGGGAAAGGGCTTGGCTCACGCGTTTTTTCGAGACGGCCTGCGAGGCCGTGACAAACCGGCAGTTCGCCGATCGCCTCGCCGGCAGGCTTCAGCGCCGCCCGACCATGACGAACTGCAGGAACTCCGCGCGCGTGCGCGCGTCTTCGCGGAATACGCCGAGCATCTGGCTCGTCGTCATCGATACGCCGGTCTTGTGCACGCCGCGCGTCGTCATGCATTGATGCGCCGCTTCGATGACCACGCCGACGCCGCGCGGCCTGAGGACGTCCTCGATGCAGTGCGCGATCTGCGCGGTCATCTTTTCCTGCACCTGGAAGCGGCGCGCGAAGCCTTCGACGACACGGGCGAGCTTGGAAATGCCGACGACCTTGTCGGTCGGCAGATAGCCGACGTGAGCGCGCCCGATGATCGGCGCCATGTGATGTTCGCAATGCGATTCGAACTCGATGTCGCGCAGCACGATGAGTTCGTCGTAGCCGGCGACTTCCTCGAACGTGCGGCGAAGGTACTCGGCCGGATCGTCGGCGTAGCCCGAGAACCAGTCGCGGTAGGCGTCGACGACGCGGCGCGGCGTGTCGACGAGGCCTTCGCGCTGCGGGTCTTCGCCGGCCCAGCGCAACAGCGTGCGGATGGCGGCTTCGGCCTCGGCGCGGTCGACGGGCTTGGAGGAATCGTCAGTCATGGGGGTGATCCGCAACGGCAACGGAACCGCGATTGTAGGCCGGAACGCGCGAAACGCGGGTCAACGCAGGCTGCGCGATTCGAATTCGCGCGTCAGTTCGCGCATCGTGTCGATGACGATGTCGCCGTTCGCCGGTTTTCCGAGCATGGCCATGCGCGCGCGCAACGCCATTGTCAGCGCGCGCAGCGGCTGCGCGTTGGCCTGCTTGGCGCCGGAGAACGCAGTGCGGCCGAGATCCGAATTGAAACGGTGCAGCTCGAAGAAGAAGCGCTCCTGTCCGTCGGTCAGGAAACCGAACACGGGCAGCGCCGACGCCGGATCGCCGGTCGCGCGATGGCAGCGCATTTCGCGTTCCTGGCACAGGCGCATGCCGGTTTCGACGAAGCGCGCGAACGGCTCGGCGACGTTCGCGGTATCGAGATCGGCCGCAATCAGCGCGAGGTCGAGGGCATGGCGCAGCGCCGGGTCGTCGCGCCAGCCGGGCGCGTGCTTGTCGAGCTTGGCGTCGAGCTTCGAGGCCAGCGCGCCGCCGCTCTGCACGAGGTCGACCGAGTTGTATTCCCAGTCCTGCGCCGGCGGCCGTGCGTCAAATGTGGAGCCGGCAATCGTGAGTTCGAGTCCGGTATAGAACGCCGCATCGCGCCGGCGGTCGAAGCCGGTCAGGTCGAGTATGCGGAAGCTCTCTTCGATGCTCGCGCGCTCGTTGCTGCCGACGCCGGCGCTGTACATCGCGGGTTCGCGCTGGCGCAGATCGTGGCACGCGGCGAACAGGCCGAGCAGCAGCCAGTCGTCGAGGCCGAGCGCCTGCACGCCGACGTGTGCCATCAGCCGCGCGATGCGGCTGTCGAAAATTTCCAGAATGTGGTGTTCGTTGTGGTACGCGTGGAAATCCTCGCCCCAGCTGCCGTGGCGCAGCGCGAGCCGCGCATAGGCGAGTTCGACGGCGGCATCGGCACGGTCGATGCGCTCGACGTCGCCGGCTGACGTGATCGGCGCGAGCGCCTGGCGGCGCCGCGCGAGCGCGGCGGCGAGGCCCGGCGCGAGCGAAGCCAGCAGACGCCGCGCCTGGGCCACGTCCGCAACGGAGCGTTCGGCAGCGTCTTCGGCAAACTCGCGTGGAAACGGCAGGATCACGTGCGGCCAGGCCCTCCACCAGGCGGACTGCAGTATATGTCAGCGCCGTATCGGCGCCAGATGCGCAGCGGGCCGCGTTCGCGTTCAGAGCCAGCCGCGCTGCGCCATCGAAACCGGCTGCGAGCCCGTGCCGACGACGAAATGGTCGAGCACGCGCACGCCGACGAGGCCGAGCGCCTCGCGCAGTTCGTGCGTGATCGACCGATCCGACTCGCTGGGTTCCGCCACGCCCGACGGATGGTTGTGCGCAAAAATCACCGCGGCCGCATTGTGGCGCAGGCAGGCGCGCACGACCTCGCGCGGATGCACGGCCGTGCCGTCGATCGTGCCGCGGAAGAGTTCCTCGAAGGCGATGACGCGGTGGCGATTGTCGAGGAACACGACCGCGAAGACTTCGTACGGATAGGCGCTCATGCGCGTGTGCAGGAAGCCGGCCGAGTCGAGCGGCGTGCGCAGCGTATCGCTGCGCTTGAGCTCTTCGCCGCCGCAGCGCCGCGCGACTTCGAGCACCGCCTGCAGCCGGCACGACTTGGCCGCGCCAAGACCGCGGACCGACGGTAGCGGTTCGCTGCGGACGAGCAGCGCGCGCAGGCCGCCGGCCGCGGTAATTAGCCGCCGGCCGAGATCGACCGCGGTCTGGCCGCGGCTGCCGCTGCCGAGAAAGATCGCGAGCAGCTCCGCGTCCGACAATGCGCTTGCGCCCTGCGCGAGCAGCTTCTCGCGCGGACGTTCCTCGATGGGCCAATGACTGATGTTCATGAGACTCCTGCCGGCTTCCATGCCGCTGCCAGATTACGCGGCAGTGACGCGGTTCGCGCGCGTCCGGAGCGGGCTTTCCCGTAAGCTATCCGCGGATAAACCGGTGGGAAATTTCCGATGGCGTCGACAGGGTTGGCCGGCAGGCGGGTGCTGCTGGGCGTGACAGGCGGGATTGCCGCGTACAAGGCGGCCGAGCTGGTGCGGCGGCTCGGCGATGCGGGCGCGCAGGTGCGCGTCGCGATGACCGAGAACGCCGCCCGCTTCGTGACGCCGCTGACGTTCCAGGCACTGTCCGGCAATCCGGTCCGGCTGAGCCTCTGGGACGAACATGCCGAAGCCGCGATGGGGCACATCGAGCTCGCGCGCTGGGCCGAGGACATCCTGATCGCGCCGGCCAGCGCCGACTTTCTCGCCCGGCTCGCCCACGGCCTCGCCGACGACCTGCTGACGACGCTGTGCCTCGCGAGCGCGGCACCGGTTCACGTGGCGCCGGCGATGAACCAGCAGATGTGGGCCAATGCGGCCACGCAGGCCAATCTCGCGCTGCTGCGTTCGCGCGGTGTCGGCGTGTTCGGGCCGGCCGCCGGCTCGCAGGCCTGCGGCGAAGTCGGTTCGGGCCGACTGCTCGAACCGAACGAACTCGTCGAAGCGCTCGCGAATACGCATCGCCCGCAGACGCTCGCCGGACGCCGCGTGCTGATCAGCGCCGGCCCGACCTACGAAGACATCGATCCGGTGCGCTTCCTCGGCAACCGCAGCTCGGGCCGCATGGGCTTCGCGATCGCGGCGGCAGCGGTCGAAGCCGGCGCCGACGTGACGCTCGTCGCCGGCCCGGTGCATCTGCCGACGCCGGCCGGTGCACAGCGCATCGACGTGCGCAGCGCGCGAGAGATGCACGCCGCCGTGATGCGCGCTGCGGAATCGGCCGACGTCTACGTCGCCGCGGCGGCGGTCGGTGATTTCCGGCCGCAGGAAATCGCGGCGCACAAGATCAAGAAACGCGGCGACGGCGGCATGACGCTGGAACTCACGCAGAATCCCGACATCCTGGCCGACCTCGCGGCGCTGCCGCGACGCCCGCTGCTCGTCGGCTTCGCCGCGGAAACCGAGCATGTCGAAGCGCATGCGCGCGCGAAGCTCGAGCGCAAGGGGCTCGACCTCGTCGCCGCCAACCAGGTCGGCGGCGGACTCGGGTTCGAGGCTGATGACAATTGCCTCACCTTGATCGACCACGACGGCACCACGCACCTGCCGACCGCGTCCAAGCGCGAGCTCGCACGGCAGCTCGTCGACATCGTCGCGCAGCGACTGGAACGCCGCGAAACCGGAGCGGCGCGCCGATGATCGACGTCGAACTGCGAATTCTGGATGCGCGCGTCGGCACGACGATTCCGCTGCCGGCTTATGCAACACCGGGTTCGGCCGGCCTCGACCTGCGTGCCGCGCTGCAGGAGACGCTGGTACTGCACCCGGGACAGTCGGAACTGATCCCGACGGGCATCGCGATCCATATGCGCGACCGCAATTTCTGCGCGGTCATCCTGCCGCGCTCGGGGCTGGGTCATCGCCACGGCATCGTGCTCGGCAATCTCGTCGGCCTCATCGATTCGGACTACCAGGGACCGCTCATGGTCTCGTGCTGGAACCGGTCCGAGCAGGCCTTTACCATCGTGCCTGGGGATCGTATTGCCCAGCTCGTTTTCCTGCCTGTCGCCCATGCAGCTTTCCGTATCGTCGACGCGTTCGATCCGACCGAACGCGGCGACGGGGGCTTTGGTTCTTCGGGCGTTTCCTGATCGGCGCGGGGGAGTTCAGCGGATGAAGAAGAAGCAGGGCGATGCGGCGCGCAACGGAGCGGGCGAGGGCGGCGACAGGCCGGCCGCGTCGCGCCTGAAGCTGCCTGCGCTGGACTGGCGCCGACTGCTGCCGATTTCCGCGGCGACCGTGCTGGCCGCCGCGGCGTTGTTCTTTGCGTGGCAGGTCGTACAGGTCTGGCGCGAGCAGGCGGCCCTGAGCAACCTCGCGCTGCAGCGGCAAGCGCAGTCGCAGAGTCTGGCCGAGGTCATCGGCGGCCTGCGCGAGCGCATTTCCGCGGCGCTGCATTCGCCGGCCGTCATGCAGCCGCTGCAGAGCGGCGACCCGGCGCAGCGCGAAGCGGCCATCGCGGCGCTGCGCGCGGCGATGCCGGAAGTCGTCGAAGTCTATTTTTTCAGCGCCGAACTCAAGGAAGTGCTCGGCTCCGACCTGCGCACGTTCGGCTACGCGAAGGCGGCGCAGCTGATCCAGGCGCAGAGCGGATCGGCCGACGCGCAGTCGGTCGTGATCGGCAAGAACGGCCGCATGATCACGTTCGCCGAAACCGTGAAGGCCGGCACCCAGGACGTCGCCGTCGCCTGGGTCGCGATTCCGATGCAGCCCGTGTTCGATGCGTTTTCCACGTCCGACATCGGCGACGGCCGTCTCGAGCTGCGCCAGGGCACGGGCAACCCCACCGACCTCGTGCTGCTCGGCATCGGCGCCGGCGGCGCCGCCGGACCGGTACCGGATCTCGGGCTGCCGGTCGCCGGCACCGCGTTCCGCGTCGCGCAGCTGCCGCCGCAACTGTTCGTGCTTGTTTCCGACAACCCGTGGCTGCCGCTCGTGCTGGCCTTCGTCTTCGGCATTGCCGCGCTGGTCGCGCTGTGGCTGCGCAAGGTCGGCTGGCACGAAGGCATGGCGGTACTGCGCGGCAAGCTCGTCAAGGGCAAAGCCGAAGAGCCCGAAGTCACGATGGCCGAAGTGCTCCAGGCCGAAGCGCGCCCCGCGCGGACGCCGCGCGCGCCGCCGGCGGGCGGTCCCAAGCCCGCTGCCGCGGCGCCGTCGTCGGCTTCGCGACTGCCGCTCGACCGCAGCATCTTCCGCGCGTACGACATCCGCGGCGTCGTCGGCAAGACGCTGGACCGCGACATCGCGCGGCAGATCGGCCGTGCGATCGGCAGCGAAGGCGTCGAGCGCGGCCTGAGCGAAATCGTCGTCGGCCGCGACGGCCGCCTGTCCGGACCGGATCTCGCGGCGGGCCTGATCGAGGGCCTGCGCCAGGCCGGCATGAACGTGATCGACATCGGCCAGGTGCCGACGCCGCTCGTCTACTACGCGACTTATCAGCTCAACACCGGTTCCGGCATCTCGCTGACCGGCAGCCACAATCCGCCCGACTACAACGGTTTCAAGATCGTGCTCGGCGGCGAAACGCTGGCCGAGCAGGCGATCCAGTCGCTGTACGTGCGTATCGCCGAGAACCGCTTCACGAGCGGCAATGGCACGTTGCAGTCGATGGACGTCAAGGCCGACTACATCGACCGCGTCGTCGGCGACATCCAGGTCGACGGCCGCCTGCGCGTGGTCGTCGACTGCGGCAACGGCGTGCCGGGCCTGATCGCGCCGGCCGTGCTCGAAGGCATCGGCTGCGAGGTCATGCCGCTGTACTGCGACGTCGACGGCGAATTCCCGAATCACCACCCCGATCCGTCGGACCTGCGCAACCTGCGCGACCTGATCCTGACCGTCAAACAGGTCGGCGCCGACCTGGGCCTCGCGTTCGACGGCGACGGCGACCGCCTGGGCGTCGTGACCAAGACCGGGGAAGTGATCTTCCCGGACCGTCTGCTGATGCTGTTCGCGAAGGACGTGCTCGTGCGCAATCCGGGCGCGACGATCATTTACGACGTGAAATGCACGGGCAAGCTGCAGCCGGAAATCCTCAAGCACGGCGGCAGCCCGATCATGTGGAAGACCGGCCATTCGCTGATCAAGGCGAAGATGCGCGAGACCGAAGCCGAACTCGCCGGCGAGATGAGCGGCCACTTCTTCTTCAAGGAACGCTGGTACGGCTTCGACGACGGCATCTACGCCGCGGCACGCCTGCTCGAAATCCTCGCAGGCGACATGGAAGGCCGCGATCCGCAGCAGATCTTCGACAGCCTCGCCAAGGGCACGAGCACGCCCGAACTCAAGATCGAGATGCACGAGGGCGAGCACTATCGCTTCATAGAACGCTTCCGCGAGCGCGCGAGCTTCGAGGGCGCGCGTGTGACGACCATCGACGGCGTGCGCGCCGACTGGCCCGACGGCTGGGGTCTCGTGCGCGCGTCGAACACGACGCCGGTGCTCGTGCTGCGCTTCGACGCCGACAACGAGCAGACGCTGCTGCGCATCCAGGACGTGTTCCGGCGCCAGCTGCTCGCACTCGATCCGAATCTCAAGCTGCCGTTCTGAGACGCCGCACGACGGATGCCGTCGTGCGGTGTTTGATCCCTATGGCTGATCGCGAACGCCGGGGGCTGCGGCCGGCGGTTCGTCCGCCGAGCGGCCGACCAGCATGGCCGTGCCGATATCCCTGCCGCCCATCTGGTCCGCAACACGAAGGCAGGTTGTCGGCCGTCGACAAGAACGCGCGGAAGCGGCCGTCCGCGCTGGCGTTGCCGGCATTGCTGGCCGAGACGCCCACAGCACCGTCGCCGCCGCGGCTCAGCATTGCCGCGGTGCCGGCCGGGCGGCCGAGCCGATAGACCTGATCGACGCCGTTCGTCGGTTCGCCCGCGACAGGTGCCGGGCGGCTGTCGAACACGATGTGGCGTCCATCGTCGGACACGCCTGCAGCACCGGGAACCGCAATCTCGGGCGCATCCTCGCCCGTGTCGATCCTCGCGACGTCTCCCGTTGCGCGGTCGTGAATGAGCAGATACCGACGGCCGTTTACGTCGCCCGGCACAAGGTTGCCCGCGGTCGACGCGAACAGCACGAAGCGGCGGTTCGGCGACACGCCGAACGGGCCGGTCGACGAACCGTCGGCTCCGATGCGCGCAGCGATATCGGTGCGGGGTGACGAGTTCCGCGAGCGGCGGACTTGCCGATGCCGACGCCGTGAGGAGGGTCAGCGCGGCCAGTCCATGGCGCACGCTGCGCGAATCATGAGCATGTCAGCGTGTCCGTTGCATGACCGCTGGGCTGCGCTCGCGTGCGCTTATTGGAAGCCGTCGGAAAAGATCGCGTCGTTGACGCGTGTGATGAAGACGTCGGTCAGGTCGTCGCGCGTGGAGAGAAAAGCGATGTGGCTGCCGTCGGCCGACAGCTGCGGCTGGCTCGTCATCGTGTCTGTCGCCTCGCGCGGGAACCACGTCAATGTGCGGAACTGACCGCTGTTGCGATCGAGCACGTACAGCTTTGATCTCCGCGCGTCGTCGAACGCGCTGAGACCGCTGTCGAGTTCCCGGTTGATCACCGCCACGAATCGGCCGTCGTCGGAGATCGCCGGGTCGACCGCGGAAATCGAGGGGCTCCCGGCGTGGGAACGAGCGTCGTCGTCCGGCGTTGCGGTCGCGCAGGTACGCCCGCGACACGCTCGATCCGCCGACGGCGACGAAGTTCGTTGCGCTGCTTGTCAGCAACGCGATGCTTCCGCCCTGGGCGAAATCGACGAACGTCGAATCGTGATTGTCCTGTTGGCCCGATGAGCTGACGCTGACGTCCGCCGAGATGCCGCCGCGCGCGTCCTCGAGCGATTGCCACGGACCCGCATTGGCTTCGCTGCCGTCGTCGGCAAGGTTGACGCGCTCGAGCGAGCCGTCATTGGCGTCGTGCAAAAACACGTCGGTGCGGCCGTTGGTATCGCCGCTGACGAGATTGCTGGCCGCCGAGGCGAACAGCACGAAGCGATGGTCGCCGGATCGGGCGAGCAGGTTCGGCGACGGGCCGTTGCCGTCGATGTGGCCGACGATCGTCGTGCGATCGACGAGTTCGATACCCGGGATCGCGGCGTGAACCGGCACTGCGAGCGGCAGCGCCGACGCGATCGCGAGACGGATCGGCAGAGCCTGGATATGCGTTCGGCTAGAGCGAATCAGGAAGGCATGCATCGTGGATTGCCCGTCGGCACCGGTATGGCGCCGCTTCCCCGAGCCCAGACGCCGTTTGAGCAAACCGATGATCACGTCCGCGACGGCGGCGGCCGGTCGCTCGAACCGGCCGGCGAAGATCGCGTGATTTGCGGTGGCCTTCGTTTCCGGGCGCGATCCACGGAGGACGTGTGGCGGCAGTGCTACTGAAAGTCGTCGGCGAACAGCCGGTCCATGAGATCGGTCAGGAATACGTCGGTGAACGCGCCGTTGCCGTCGGCCGGATCGAGATCCGATCGCGTCGAGTTGAACACGACGAAGCGGCCGTCCGCCGAGAAGCGCGGCGCCTCGATTGCGCCGGCTGCTGCCGCGGCGGCGTACCAGGTCAGCGGACGGTAGCTGCCGTCCGCGTCGTCGAACAGGATGAGTTTCGCGCGCCCGCTGTCGTCGAACGCGCTCATGCCGCTGTCGGTCGCCGCAGTGACGAACGCGATGCGCCGGCCGTCCGCCGACAAGGCGGGCCAGTCGCCCGACTTTTCGGCATCGCCCGACAGGGCCAGCACGCGCGTCGCCGCCGCCGAGCGGTCGCGCAGGTAGACGCGTGCACGTGCCGATGTGGCGCCGGCGGCAAAGTTCGTCGAAAGACTCGTGAACACGATGCGCTCGCCGTCGTCGGACACGCCGTAGGGATAGGAACCCCAATCGCCTTGCGCACCGTTCGTCGTGACGCTCGCGCGATAGGTCGTCGCGTTGTCGCGGTCGTGCACGAAGGCATCGGCCTGGTTGTTCGTATCGCCCGCAACCAGATTCGGTGCTCGGCTCGCATAGGCGACGAAGCGTCCTGATGCGGAAATGCGGACGCTCTGCATGCGCCCGTTCGCCGGATTGAGCGCGGGTTCGCCGGCATCGTTGCGGCTGACGAGCGACGTGGCCGCCGACTGGAGATCGCGGACATAGACCTGACAGCCGCTGATCGAGGTCGACGTCAGGTCGGTCGCGCACGAGGTGAACGCGACGAAACGTCCGTCGGCCGATATGTGCGCGCCTTCGCTCGCGCCATCCGCCGCTCCCTCGTCGGCCGCGATGCTGACGAGTTCGACGAGGCCGCTGGCCAGTGTGTAGCGATAGACCTCGCGCTGCGTGCCCGATGCCGGTGCGGCCAGCGCGCCGCAACTGTCGAAGACCACGAAGCGCGCGTCTGCCGAAAGGGTCGGCTTTGCACTTGCGCACGTGCTCTCGCCGTCGTCGTCCTGCACGCTGACGCGACGTGTCGTACCGCTCTGCCGGTCGCGCACGAACACGTCGGCGGCGCCGTTCGTATCGCCGGCAACGAGATTGCTCGCCTGCGATGCGAAGGCGACGTAGCGGCCGTCGGCGCTGACGCTCGCACTCACGGCATTGCCCGCGCCCTGGAAGCGGTCGTTGCTGTGATCGTTCGCGAAAGGCCCGACCGACGACGGCGGCGTCGTACCGATGGCCTGCACGGTGCCGCTCGCCGTGTCGGCACGAAACAGCTGCGCTTCGCGGCGATCGGGCTCGACGTGGCTGCTCGCGAAGAACAACGCGCTGCCGTCGCCGGCGAGCGCCAGCGACGATTCGGTCGGCGCGAGCTCGGGAGCCGTGTGGCTGTGCACGGCATGCTGGTTCGCGCCTGTGTCGCGAATGTAATAAGTGAACAACTGTGCACCTGCGACACTATCGAGCGCGAGCCAGGCGATGCGCTGTCCGTCGGCCGAGACCGCAGCACATTGGCTGTAGGCGAACTGCCCCGGGGGCTGATCGGCGCTGACGCGCTGCGTCGCCCCCGTCGTCCGGTCGAAACGATAGACGTCCGGCAGGCCGTTCGAATCTGCCGGATCGACCGCGGCCGACGTCGCAAACACCGCGTAGCGACCGTCATGGCTGAGGTTCGTCAGGCTGCAGCCGAGACTGAAGAAGCGAACACCGGGCGTCGGCGACGGTTCGGGGAGCTGCGCGCCCGTCGTCGACACGCTGACGCGTTGCGTCATGCCGGACTGCAGGTCGTGCAGGAACAGGTCTTCGCGAAAATTCGTATCGCCGGCGATCAGGTTTTCCGCCTCCGACAGGAACAGCACGTAACGACCGTCGGCCGAGAGCTGCGGACGGCTGCTGTTGCCGCCGCCCGCCGCGCCACCGGCTGCAACGGACGCGAGGCGCAGCGATCCGTCGTTCGCGTCGTGGACATAGATCTGCTCGTACGGCGACGTGCCGCCGGGCAGGTTGCTCGCCGCCGACGAGAAGACGCTGAAGCGGCCGTCGGCGCTGACGTTGCCGGCGTTGCTGGACGAGACACCCGCGCCGCTGCTGCTGCTGCGGCTCAGCATCGTCACCGTGCCGTTCGATCGGTCGAGGCGATAGACCTGATCGACACCATTCGTCGGTTCGTTCACGAGCGACGCCGAGCGGCTGTCGAACACGACGTAGCGACCGTCGTCGGAGACGCCGGCAGCGCCGAGAACCGCGAGCTCGGGTGCATCTTCGCCCGTGTCTATCCTCGCGACATCTCCCGTTGTGCGATCGTGGACGAACAGATCGCGACGGCCGTTGATGTCGCCCGATACGAGGTTGCCCGCGGTCGACGCGAACAGCACGAAGCGGCCGTTCGGCGAAATACCGAACGGGCCGGTCGATGAGCCGTCGGCTTCGATGCGCGCGGCGATATCGGTCAGACTGACGAGTTCCGCCGGTGGCGGACTCGCCAATGCCGATATCGTGAACAGGGCCGAGGTCAGCGCGGCGAGTCCATTGCGCACCAGGTGCGAATCGCGACGACGTCTGCGTGTCCGTTGCATGCTGCTGTGCTCCTCGGTTCTGTCGCTCGGGCGCTATTGGAAGCCGTCGGAAAAGATCGCGTCGTTGATGCGCGTGATGAAGACGTCGGTCATGCCGCCGTTGCCGTCGTCGTCGGTCAGATCGTCGCGGGTGGACAGAAAGGCGATGTGGCTGCCGTCGGCCGACAATTGCGGCAGGCTCGTCATCGTGTCCGTCGTCTTGTGTGGAAACCAGGTCAATGTGCGGAACTGTCCGTCGTGGCGATCGAGCACGTACAGCTTGGATCGCCGGGCGTCGTCGAACGCGCTGAGACCGCTGTTCAGTTCTCGGTTGATCATCGCCACGAATCGGCCGTCTTCGGAGATCGTCGGGTCGACCGCGGAAATCGAGGGGGTGCCCGGCGTGGGAATGAGCGTCGTGGTGCCCGCGTTGCGATCGCGCAGGTACGCTCGCGGGACACTCGATCCGCCGACGGCGGCGAAGTTGGTTGCCGTGCTCGTCAGCAGCGCGATGCTTCCGCCCTGGGCGAAATCGGCGAACGTCGAATCGTGATTGCCCTGCTGGCCCGACGAGCTGACGCTGACGCGTTCTGTCGTTGATGTGAGTCGGTCGAAGACGAAGGCGTCGTAGTGGTTGCTCGTGTCGCCGGCGACGAGGTTGCTCGCGCTGCTGGTGTAGCCGACGAAACGGCCGTTCGCCGACAGGCGCGACGCACTGTAGCTGTTGCCCGTAGCCGGTTCGCCGCTGTTCGAACGACTCACGAGCACGGTGACGCCGGCGGCGACGTCGCGCAGATAGTGCTGGCACAGATTGCCGCCCGAGATCGCGACGAGATCGCGGGCACACGAAAAGAACGCGACGTACTGACCGTCGTCGGATACGTCGGACTCGAAGCTCGCGCTGTCGGCTTGCGCGCCCGAACTGTCCACGCTGATGAGCATGAGCGATCCTCCGACACGGTCGTACCGGTAGATTTCGTTCTGGGTGCCGCTGGCGGGCGACGCGAGTGCACCGCAGCTCGTAAACGTGACGAAGCGGCCATCCGACGACAGCGACGGCTCCACGCTCGCACAAGTGCTTTCGGTGCCGTCGGCGCGCAGGCTGATGCGTTGTGAGGTGCCTGTCAGACGATCGCGTACGAATACGTCGAACACGCCGTTGGTATCGCCGGCAACGAGGTTCTCGGCGACGGACGCGAACGCGACGAAACGTCCGTCGGCGCTGACGGACGGCGCCGTGTAACGGTCGACTTCCCCGTTGGCGTATGCGCCGATCGACCAAGCCGGCGCCGTGCTCGGACGCGACAGCTTGCTCGTCGCGATGTCGAACCGGAACACCTGCAGCAATCGATTGGCGAGCGGAAGCTGCATGCCCGAAAAGAACACCGCCGACGCGTCGCGCGACAGGGACTGTTCCACGCTGGTCGGAGATTGCATCGCGGGCAAGGCGAGCACGGTCGATGTGCCGGCGATCATGTCGCGGAGTACCAGTTGCGTGGGCTCAAAGTGTCCGGGAAAGTACTGAAACAACACCTGTTGGCCGTCGCCGGAAATCGAGGGGGTGCGGTGGATCGCCGTCGGCGTGGTTCCACTGGTGTCCGGGCTGACCAGCGTGGTCGTGCCGCTCAGACGATCGAATCGATAGATGTCGTGCAGAACGTCCGTATCCGACGCCGTCAGCCGCGTGACTGTCGACAGCAACGCAAAGCGGCCGTCCGCGCTGAGGCGATTCAAGCCGGTCTCGTCCGGCCAGATCTGCGGCGGTACCGGCGCCGGAGCGCCCGTGTCGGTGACGCTGACTTGCTGCGTCGTGCCCAGCTGCAGGTCGCGCAGGAAGAAGTCTTCGGTGTTCGGCGTGCCGCCAGGCACGAGACTGTCGCTGAAGGAGGAAAACAGCACGAATCGTCCGTCGTCGGAAATTTCCAGGTTGCGGTCGCCGATGACTGCCGGTGTGCCATCCGTGGTCACGCTGACCGTCACGATCGCGCCGGTGGTCGTGTCGATACGGTAGATCGGCACCGAATAGTCGACATGGTCCGGAAAGTTCGAAGCGCCGGTAATGACGATGGTGTAGCGGCCGTCCGGCGTAGTGGGTCCGGGAATGACGCCGCTGTCGGCCGGCTCGCCGTCCGTACCGCGGCTGATCAGCGTCGTCGTGCCGTTGGTCCGGTCTCTCCGGTATAGCTGTGCGAACCCGCCGGTGGATGCCGCAACCAGGTTGGTCGCCCGGCTCTGAAATGTCACGTAGCGACCGTCCGCAGAAACGCCGGCGCGCGTGTGGGGATACAGATCGCGCGTATCGCCGATGGCCTCGCTGCCATCGTTTGCGACATTGACGCGCTCGATCGCGCCCGTGTTCGCGTCGTGCAGAAACAGATCCTCGTTGCCGTTGTGGTCGCCGACCACGAGGTTGCTCGCGCGTGACCAGAACAGCACGAAGCGACCGTCGGGCGACGTGGCTACCGGACCGCTCGAGGAGCCGTTGCTGTCGATATAGGCGGCGATCGTCGTGCGGTCGACGAGTTCGATGCCGGGAATGGCCGCGACCGAGGGCAGGGACAGCGGCAGCAGCGCGATGGCGCAGCGCCGGCCGATGAGAAACGCACAGGACATGGATTGACTCCAGGGATGGATGCCTGCGGCACGGGTCGGCCGCTTCCCTGATGCCTTACGGAGATTTGCCGCCAGCATGATCACGGCGGCGTCCCGGCGGCTCCGGTCGGGCAGCGCGACCGGCGATCCAGGAACGGGTCAGCGCTTCGCGCCGCGCTGCTCGTCGTTGGATTTCTTGATCTGGCGATAGTGCTCGATGTCGCTGACGAGCTGCTTCTCCATCGCGGCGCGGTCGGCCGTGCGGCGTTCGAGGAACGCCTTCTGCTCGGCAAGACCGGAGCGCAGCGTATTGATCTGCTTCTGCACGGCTGCGGGTACGGGCTTGCCGTTGCGTTCCTGCTCGGCGGCATGGACGAGGCGTTCGGCGAGGCTCTTTTCCTGGCTCGCGATGCCGACTTCGGTGGCCTGGATGTTCTGCGTGATCAGGTCGATCTGACCCTGCAGCGATTTGCGCAGGTCGTCTTCGGTCGGATAGGCGGCGAGCATCTGCGCGTCGTTGCGCGCGGCTTCGTCGGCCCGGCGCTTCTCGGCGGCGATCTTGTCGGCGGCGGCCTTCGCGGCGGCGAGTTCTTCTTCGGTCTTGGCGCGTTCGACGCGGCGCACGACGACGCCGTGTTCGTTGACGACTTCATAGCCGAGGCGCGTGGCCTGCGGCGGTACCGAGTCGGAGTAATGCAGGTTGCCGCCTTCGTCGCGCCACTTGTAGCGCAGGCGGTCGCCCGCGGCGGACGCGACTCCCGACAGCAGCGCCAGAGCGATCAACGTACTGCGTACAACGGACTGCATCATGGGTTCCTCCTCGAAAAGCCAGTATAGGTCGCGCCCGTCGCGAACGGGTGTGCGACCCCGCACGGCTCAGGCAACGCCGTAACGCTGGCGATAGTCCTGTAGACGGGCTTGCTGCGCGGCGAGTTCAGGCCGTTCGGCCGTCAGGGTCAAAAGATCCGCCAACTGCGCAATCGCGAGAACGGGAATACCGAACTCGGCGGTGACTTCCTGCGCAGCGGACAGCGGCCCCTGGCCGCGTTCCTGCCTGTCCAATGCAATGAGCACGCCAGCCGGCTCGGCGCCCTGGCCGCGGATGATCTGGAGTGACTCCCGGATTGCGGTGCCGGCGGTGATCACGTCGTCCACGATCAGCACGCGGCCGCGCAACGGCGCGCCGATCAGGTTGCCGCCTTCGCCGTGGGTCTTGGCTTCCTTGCGGTTGAACGCGAACGGAAGGTCGCGGCCGTGGTCGGCCGCCAGCGCGATCGCCGCGGCGGCCGCCAGCGCGATGCCTTTGTAGGCAGGGCCGAACAGCATGTCGAAGGCGAGTCCGGATTCGACAGCCGTGGTCGCATAGGCGCGACCCAGCCGGGTCAGTGCCGCGCCGCTGTCGATCAGTCCCGCATTGAAGAAGTACGGGCTGGTCCGGCCGGACTTCAGCGTGAAATCGCCGAAGCGCAGCACCTGCTTGTGCAGGGCGAGGTCGAGGAAGTCGCGTTGGTGCGGGCGCATGCGGGGGCTCCGGCGAAAAGGAGGCGATTGTACGAGGCACGAACCCGTTCCAATCGACGACCCGTTGCCAGCACGCGCCGAAGTGCGCTCTGCTAGCGCGTCCGCGCCCTAGCATGGGCTTCATGGTGTCCGCCCCCCACATGACTGGCCTCAAACGCTTCTTCGCTTCGCCGGCGCGGCTGTTCTGGGCGCTGCAATCGATCGGCTGGCTCGGCTATTTCAGCCTGCATTACCTGGCCGCGATGGGGCACGGCAAGCCCTGGGACTACGTCTGGGTGTCGGCCGCGGCAACCGCGATCGGCTTTGGCGTGACCAGCCTGCTGCGCCTGGGCTATCGAGCAATCTGGCACCTGCCGACCGGGCGCATGATCGCGGCGGCTTGCCTGCTGCTGACGCTCGCGACCGCGATCTACTCGCTGACCTACGCCGAGGCGGTGTTCCGCTGGTGCTTCGAATGCCGTCCGGAAAGCCTGCTCGGCTACATAGGCTACTTCGGCTCGGCGCTGTACGTGATGTTGTCCTGGAGCGGCCTGTATTTCGGCATCAAGTTCAGCCGCGAAATCGCCCACGAGCGCGAGAACGCGCTGCGCGCCAACGCGACCGCGCACGAAGCGCAGCTCAAGATGCTGCGTTATCAGCTCAATCCGCACTTCCTTTTCAACACACTGAATGCGATTTCGACGCTGGTGCTCGACAACCAGAACGCGACCGCCAACCGCATGGTCACGGGCCTGTCGGCGTTCCTGCGCCATTCGCTCGACTCCGATCCGATGCTGCGCGTCACGCTCGAGGAAGAACTCGAGGCGCTGTCGCGCTACCTCGGTATCGAGCAGATCCGCTTCGGCGAGCGCCTGCGCGTCGTCATCGACGCGAGCCCGGCGGCGCGCCGCGCGCTCGTGCCGAGCCTGATGCTGCAGCCGCTGATCGAGAACTGCATCAAGCACGCGATCAGCCGGCGCATCGAAGGCGGCACGGTCGCGGTGCGCGCGACCGTCGTCGACGACTGTTTGCGGATCCGGGTAGAGGACGACGGCCCGGGTCTGCCCGAGGAATGTCACGGCAACGGCAATGGAGTCGGTCTCGCCAACACGCGCGAGCGGCTCAAGGTGCTGTACGGCGCGAAGCAGGGCGTCAACGTCCGCACGCGCGACGCAGCCGAAGGCGGCGGCGTCGAGGTCGCACTGCATCTTCCCTACGAAACCCGGAGCGAGGCGTGATCCGCACCCTGATCGTCGACGACGAACCGCTGGCCCGCCGCGGGCTGGAACTGCGCCTGGACGCGCATGCCGACATCGAGATCGTCGGCCAGGCCGGCAACGGCCGCGAAGCCGGCTTCGCCATCGCGGCGCTGAAACCGGACCTGATGTTTCTCGACATCCAGATGCCGGAAATGGACGGCTTCGCTCTGCTGCGCTCGCTGCCGACCGAAACGCTGCCGCTGACCGTGTTCGTGACCGCGTACGACCAGTACGCGCTCGACGCGTTCGCGGCCTGCGCGGTCGACTATCTGTTGAAGCCGGTCGAAGGGCAGCGTCTGGCTCAGGCGCTCGACAGCGTACGCGAGCGCCTGCAGTCGCGTGCCGCCGGCGGCGACCGCGACAAGTTGCTGCGCCTGCTGGCGCGCATGTCGGGCAAGACCGACCTGACCCTGGCCGACGCGCTCGCCCAGGACGCGGGCGAGTCGTCGACCCCGCAGCGCCTCGCGATTCGCGACGGCAACCGCACGGTGCGGCTCGATCCGGAGTCCATCCGCTGGATCGACGCGGCCGGCGACTATCTGTGTATCCACACCGCGGCCGAGAACTTCGTGATCCGCGCAACCATGCGCGACATGGAGCAGCGCCTGGATCCGCGGCGCTTCCAGCGCATCCACCGCTCGACCATCGTGAACCTCGCCTGCGTGCGCGAGCTGCGCTCGCACCTCAACGGCGAATATTTCGTGACGCTGGAGTCCGGACAGACCCTGAAGCTGTCGCGCAGCTACAAGGACAAGGTGCACCTGCTGCACTGAGCCGCCGCCACGCGTCCGGATCCGCCGATTCGTACGTGGACGGCGTTCGGAACCGCCGGGCCGGACGACCGCCGCGCTGCGTTCGACCAACCTGGATCCCTCCGGTAGACGAAGGGTTCGGGCGATGGCATCGACGACGGGGTCATGGGCGCGCCGCTGCGCACATCTGGTGTTTGCCGTGCTGTGTGTGGCCGTGGCCGCCTACGCGTTTCATTTTCTTTATGGCGAGTTCCGGCCGCGCAACCCCTTCGACCGGCGTTTCGCGGTCGGCGGCATCGCGGTGCCGGCGCATTTTTTCGGCGCCGGTCTTGCGCTGGCGCTTGCGCCGTTCCAGGTCTGGGCCCGGTTGCGCGGCCGCCTGCCGCGCGCGCATCGCGTAGGCGGCTGGCTCTATGCCGGCGGCGTGCTGACCGGCGGCATCGGCGGACTGGCGATGGCAACCGACGCCCACGGCGGCTGGGCCAGCGGCGCGGCGTTCGCGCTGCTGGGCGTGGTCTGGATCGCTTCGACGGCACTGGGGGTCGGCTTTGCGATAGCCGGCGACATCGCGCGTCACCGGCGCTGGATGTGGCGCAGCGTTGCGCTGACCGCTTCGGCCGTGACGCTGCGCCTCGAACTCGCGATCGGCCAGGGCGCGCTGCAGCTGCCGTTCCTGATCACCTACGTGTTCGCGGCCTGGAGCTGCTGGACCATCAACCTCGCGATCGTCGAATGGTGGCTGCGTCGCCGCCCGTCTGCGCGTCGGATGCTGGAGTCAGGGATCGCCTGATCCGGCCGGTCGGCCCGCGCCGCGCTGGCGGTAGAGGCTCGGCGTCGCACCGACCTGACGCTTGAACGCCGCGTTGAAGGTCGACTTCGAGGTGAAGCCGCAGGCATAGGCGATGTCCAGCACGGTGCGCGTATCGGCCGCGTCGTCGAGGCAGCGGCGCACGGCGTCGACACGCTGCCGGTTCACGTAGTCGCAGAAGTTGTCCGCGAAACGGCGGTTGATGACGGCGGAGACGAGGTACTCGGGGTAGCCGCTGCGCCGCGCGAGCTGACCGATGGTCAGCGCGGGCTCGCGGTAGAGCTGTTCGCGCTCCATGAGCTGCGCGAGTCGTGTTTCGACGTGGGGGAAGCGCGCGTCGTCCGACGCGACCGCAGGCGCGTGCGTTTCTTCTGCCGCGGCCGGCGGGTCCTGCGGCAGCGCGGCCTGGCCGAGGCTCAGGTATCCGACCGTAAAGATCCACAAAACTACAGCGCCGTAGATCAGCGGATAGTCGACGTAAGGAAGATTCGTGAGCCATTGCAGCGTCGCAATGACCCAGATGACGGCCTGTGACAGGGCCATCGTGTCGATCCAGTGCAGCGACAGGCGGTCGGCGTCGGAGCGTCGTTCGAGCAGAACGCGACGGTATCGGCGCACGCGCAACAGCGCCGCGATCACATAGCCCAGCCCGTAGCCGAACAGGAACAGATCGAACCACAACTCCGGACGAAGTCGCGCGCCGGCGGCGAAGTGCGCTTCGATCGCCGCATGCGGCTGCAGGAACACATCGGACTTCGCCGCGAGCGCGATCAGGAAACCGGCCAGATGCAGCAGATCGCGCCGGCTCAGCGCGCGCGCCTCGGTCAGGCGGCGCACATAGACGTAGAACGCACTGCTGTAAAGAAACGGAAACAGGCCGACGAAGCGATAGAGCTTGTAGTACGCCGGCCCCGGTTCGTGGAAGTACAGCGCCTTCACGACGAGATCGAATCCGATCAGCGCGATCCACGCGGCAAGCACGCGGTTGCCCGCGCGGTTGACCGGCCGCCGCCACAACGCGAGTGCGAGCCACGCCGCCTGCGACGCGCCCACTACGAAGACTATGCTCCAGAACGTCATCGACGGACCGCATGAACGCCGCGCGGCGGGACCCGAGATTATTGCCGAGGTCATCGCGCCAGGCCCATAGGTGCGTCGGACGCTCCGGCGGCCTAACCGGTATAGCCCGATTTGCGCGTTTCACGAGACTGAATGCGCGTCGTCGTGCGCACTGCCGCAACACCGGCGTTCGCTCCGGCGTGTCGCGAACGCTTTTCGTCGCAAGCCACGCAACCACTATGACCTTCGCCGCATCCCAACGTAAGTCGCCGGCGCGAATCTGGTGCACAGGGTGGCGCCACGGCGCCGGCAGCGGGAGGAACCCATGAAACTCATCGAAACATCGCTGCGCAATCCGATCGCGGTCGGCGTCACCGTGCTGATGGTTTGCGTGTTCGGATTGCTGAGCCTGCGCGAGCTTCCGCTGCAGCTGTTCCCGGACATCGAGCGGCCGCAGATCTCGATCAACACCGGCTGGCGCTCGGCCTCGCCGGTCGAAGTCGAGTCCGAACTGCTGGAACCGCAGGAACAGGTGCTGCAGGGTCTGCCGGGTCTCGAGGAACTCGACGGCAGCGCGAACACCGGCGGCAGCAACATCAATCTGACGTTCGCGATCGGCACGGACATGAAGAACGCGCTGGTCGAAGTGCTCGGCCGGCTGAACCGGCTGCCGCCGCTGCCGCGCGACGCCGACCGGCCGGTCGTGCAGCTCGGCGCCGACGATTCGAACCAGTCGCTGACCTGGTTCTTCGTGCAGCTGCTGCCCGGCACCAAGGGCAAGATCACCGACTATCGCGAATTCATCGACACTACGGTGAAGCCGCGCATCGAAGCCGTGCCCGGCGTCGCCGGCGTCAACATCAATGCGGGCCCGCCCGACGAAGTGCGCATCACGGTCGATCTCGCCAAGGCCGCGGCGATGGGCGTGTCGATTACCGATATCGCATCCCGCGCGGCGAGCGCGACCGACGTCTCCGGCGGCCAGGTCGAAGTCGGCCGCCGCCAGTACACATTGCGCTTCGTCGGCAGGTATACGCCCGACCAGCTCGGCGAGCTCGTGCTGGCCTGGCGCGAAGGCCGTCCGATCAAGCTCGGCGACGTCGCGGCGATCGAAGTGCGTCCGCCGGAACCGCGTTTCTTCGCGTACCAGAACGGCAATCCCGCGATCGGCATGCAGATCCTGCGGCAGAGCGGCGCAAACGTGCTCGGCACCTTGAACGAGGTCAAGAAGGTTGTCGCCGAGCTGCGCGACGGGCCGCTGAAGGCGCAGGGACTCGGCATCGAGCAGTCGTTCGACTCGGGTCTCTTCATCAATCGCGCGGTCGGCCTGCTCACGGAAAACCTCATCGTCGGCGCGCTGCTCGCGCTGATCTGCGTCTGGTGGTTCATGCGCGACGGTCGCGCGACGCTGCTGATCGCGACCTCGATTCCGATCTGTCTGCTCGCGACTTTCGTCGTGCTGCATCTGACCGGCCGCACGCTCAACGTGATCTCGCTGGCCGGTCTCGCGTTCGCGGTCGGCATGGTGGTCGAAGGCGCGATCGTCGTGTCCGGCAACATCATCCGGCTCAAGGAGTCGGGCATGACGCCGATCGAAGCGGCGCTGGCCGGCGCCAAGCAGGTCGTGCCGGCGCTGTTCGCCTCGACCGTGACGACGATCGCCGTATTCCTGCCCGTGCTGTTCCTGCAGGACGTCGAGGGCCAGATCTTCGCCGACCTCGCGCTGACGATCTCGATCTCGGTCGCAATCTCGATCGTCGTCGCGCTGACCGTGCTGCCGGCGGCCGCGGGCGGCTGGCTCAAGGCGAAGAAGCTGACCTCGGGCTACGGCGACGGCTGGCCGTCGCTGACCGAACGCATCCTGCGCTGGACCGACACGCCGACCAAGCAGCTGACCTGGGTCGCGACGCTGCTTGTCGCGCCGCTGATCCTGTGCTGGGTGTTCCTGCCGCGCCTGGACTACCTGCCGCCGGTCAAGCGCGCGGCGATCGACGCGTTCTTCAGCTTCCCGCCGGGCATGAGCCCGGAAACCGTCAACCGCGAAATCGCCGGCAAGATCCTCGAGCGCCTGCAGCCCTACATGAAGGGCGAGAAGCAGCCGCAGCTCAAGAACTACTACCTGCTGCTGTGGCCCGGCGGCGGCACGATCGGTGCGCGCGTCGTCGACGAGTCGCGCATCGGCGAACTCGAGAAGATCGTGCGCGAGGAAGTCGTCGTCGGCCTGCCGGACACGCGTGCCTTCGCGACCGAAGGCGATCTGTTCGGCGGCTTCGGCGGCTCGGCGCGTTCGATCGCGATGCATCTGCAGAGCGACGATACCAAGGCGCTGGAACGCGCCGCCGAACAAGGCCGCCAGCTGCTCGAGAAGACCTTCCCGGGCGCGAACGTGCAGGCGTTTCCGAATACCGATTCGGTGCAGTCGGAACTGCACGCGGTGCCGAACGACCGGCGCATCGCCGAAGCCGGCTGGGACCGCAGCTCGGTCGGCACCGTCGTGCGCGCGCTCGGCGAAGGCGCCTGGCTCGGCGAATACTTCAACGGCGAAACGCGCGTGCCGATCATGCTGCGCGCGAGCGCCGGCCAGACGCCCGAGCAGCTTGCCGAAGCGCCGCTCGTGACGCCGTCGGGGCAGATCGTGCCGCTCGGCGATCTCGTGAGCCTCAACACCGCGATGGGCCCGACGACGATTCGCCGCCTCGATCACCGTCGCACGATCAGCCTCAGCGTCGATCCGCCGGCAACGCTGTCGCTCGAAGAGGCGCTCGCGACGCTCAACCGCGACGTCGTGCCGAAGCTGCGTGAAGCGATGCCGGAGGACGGCACCATTCTCATGGCCGGCAGCGCCGATCGCCTCGAGCAGATCGTCGGCACGATGACGAAGAATTTCGCGCTCGCGCTGCTCGTGCTGTTGATGATCATGGCCGCGCTGTTCAAATCGCTGCGCGACGCCGTCATCGTCATGCTGACCGTGCCGCTCGCGCTGATCGGCGGCATGGTCGGCCTGCGCGTGCTCGGACTGTTCGCATTCCAGCCGCTCGATCTGCTGTCAATGATCGGCTTCGTCATGATGATCGGCGTCATCGTCAATCACGCGATACTGCTCGTCGACCTGACGCGCGAGGCGCAGAACGACGGCCATTCGCTCGACGATGCGATCCGCATGGGCCTGAATCAGCGCCTGCGCGCGATTCTCGCCTCGACCATGACGGGTGCGCTCGGTGCTTTGCCGATGGCCGTGAATCCAGGCCCGGGCAGCGTGATCTATCGCGGCCTTGCAGCGGTCAATGTCGGCGGCGTCGTCGTCGCGCTGGTGTTCTCGCTGCTCTTGATGCCGAGCCTGATGCGTCTGAGCCAATGGCGCCGCCGTCCGAAGAATCCCGCCGAAGCGCAGCCGGTCGCCCGCGAATCCGGCTATCCGCGCGCGGCCTGATGCAATCCAGGAGATGAACATGAAAGCCTTTCCGCTGAGTCTGCTGTTGACCGCACTGATTGCGGCGCCGACGGCGCTGACGACCGCTGCGGAGCCCACGCCCGCGGCACCCGCGGCGACGGTCGCCGTCGCGGAGGCGACCGCGTCGAAGCTGTCGCCGACGCGCTGGGTGCCGGGCAGCGTGGTCAGTCGCGACGATGCGCGTATCGCGACGCTGGCCTCGGGCCGCGTCATGGACATCGCCGAAGTCGGCAGTGTGTTCAAGAAGGGCGAGCGCATCGCGAAGCTCGACGACGTGCCGTTGCGCCTGCGCCTCGAACAGGCCCGCGCGACCGCCGGCCGCGCGAAGGCGCAGCGCGATCTCGCGCAGACGCAGATGTCGCGGCTCGCCAAGCTCGCACCGGGCAACGCCGTCGCGCAGACTCAGCTCGACGAGGCGCGCGCGACGCTCGAAAGCGCCAACCAGGAACTCGCGCGCGTCGACGCCGAGCGGCGCAGCATCGAGCACGATCTCGGAGAGACCGAGATTCGCGCGCCGTTCGACGGCGTGGTCAGCGAGCGCTTCGTGCAGCGCGGCGAATACCTGCAGATCGGCGCGGCGGTCGCGCATCTCGTCGACACAGGCCGTCTCGAAGCGCGCGTGCAGGCACCGCTCGCGCTCGCGCCGCAGGTCAAGACCGGACAGGAAATCCAGGTGCGCCTGCGCGATGCCGTGCAGCCGGCGACCGTGCGCGCGGTCGTGCCGGTCGGCGACGAGCGCTCACGTCAGTTCGAGCTGCGCGTGACGCTGCCGGAAGACTTCGCGCTGGTCGGCACGGCCGTCGAGGTCGCGCTGCCCGAAGCGGCGAACGCCACGGCGCTGACGGTCCCGCGCGACGCGCTCGTGCTGCGCGAAGCGCACACCTACGTGATGCGCGTGAAGGCGGACAACACGGCCGAACGCGTCGAAGTGCGCGCCGGTGCGGCGCGCGATGCGTTCGTCGAAGTCACCGGCGAGCTGAGTCCGGGCGACAAGGTCGTCGTCCGCGGCGCCGAGCGCCTGAATCCGGGGCAGAGCGTGCGCGTGGTCGAAGGCTGAAAAATCGCGCGGGCCGTGCTTGGCGCGACCCGCGCGCGCGGCTACATTGCCCACTTCGTCGGGTCGGAGTGAGCAATGCGCATCGTCAGTTTCAACGCCAACGGCATCCGGTCGGCGGCGACCAAGGGCTTCTACGACTGGCTGTCGGCGCACAAGGCCGACATCGTCTGCCTGCAGGAAACCAAGGCGCAGGAACATCAGCTGACCGACGCGCTGTTCCGGCCCGCAGGTTTCCACAGCTACTACCGCGACGCGACGAGCAAGAAGGGCTACAGCGGCGTCGCGATCTATTCGCGCACCAAGCCCGACGAAGTCCGCACCGCGCTCGGCTGGGCGGACTTCGACGAGGAAGGCCGCTACATCGAAGCGCGTTACGGCAACCTCAGCGTCGTGTCTCTCTATTTTCCGTCGGGATCTTCCGGCGATGAGCGGCAGGCGTTCAAATTCAAATGCATCGACTGGATTTCGCCGGTGTTCGAGGAGTGGCTCAAGAGCGGCCGCGACTACGTGATCTGCGGCGACTGGAACATCGTGCACACGCGCAAGGACATCCGTAACTGGAGTTCGAACCAGAAGACCTCGGGCTGCCTGCCCGAAGAACGTGCCTGGCTCGACAAGCTGTTCCTGCAGCACGGCTGGGTCGACAGCTATCGCGCGCTGAAGCCCGACGCCGAGGACTACACATGGTGGTCCAACCGCGGCCAGGCGCGCGCGAACAACGTGGGATGGCGCATCGACTATCAGGTCATCACGCCGTCGCTGCGCAAGCGGCTCAAGAGTTGCGAGATCCTGCGCGATCCGCGCTTCTCGGATCACGCGCCGTATACCGTCGATTACGCGCCGGAACCGAAGTGAGCGCGGTCGCCGGCGTCGCGCGCGAATCGGCGATGCAGCGCTTCCGGCGCGCGTTCGCGCAGCCGGCATCGTGGGTCGTCTGCGTATTCGGCTTCGGCTCCGGCCTGCCGTTCCTGCTCGTCGGCGTGACGCTGGGCTACTGGTTCCGAGAACGAGGCCTGTCGCTCGGCGCGATCGGCGTGTTCAGCTGGATCTCGATGCTCTACGTGCTCAAGTTTCTCTGGGCACCCCTGCTCGACCGCGGCACGCCGTCGATTGCGGCCGACCTCGGCCGGCGCCGCGGATGGCTGCTGCTGTCGCAGCTCGGCGTCGTCGCGGGACTGGCCGCGATGGCGTTGATAGGCCCGGGCGATGAGCATCTCGGCGTCTTTCTCGCGGTGCTCGCCTTCACGACGTTCTGCGGCGCGACGCAGGACTGCGTCGTCGACGCGTATCGCATCGAGATCGCGCCGAAGGAAGATCAGGGCGCGCTGATCACGACATATTCGCTTGGCTATCGCATCGGCCTCGTGCTCGGCGGTGCGCTCGCGCTGTACGCGGCGGATCTGTTCGACTGGCGCACGACATACCTGCTGATGGCAGCCTTCATGCTGATACCGGCCGTCATGACGCTGTATGCGTCCGAGCCGCCGGCACCGCCGGACGCCGGCGACGAACCGGTGCGCGTTGACGGTCGCGTCATGGCGGCCATGGAAGTGGCGTTGCGCGACTTCCTGCGTCCGGTGACCGAGTTCTTCGCGCGCAACGGCGCGAAGCTCGCACTGACCTTCCTGCTGTTCGTCGGCCTGTACAAGCTGCCGGACCAGATCATCGGCGTCATGGCCGGGCCGTTTTATCTCGACCTCGGATTTACGAAGAGCCAGATAGCGACGGTGTCGAAGGTTTATGGCGTCTGGCTCGGATTCGCCGGCGCGCTGCTCGGCGGCATCGCCGCTACCGTGCTCGGCGTACGCCGTTCGCTGCTGATCGCGGCGCTTGGTGTCGCGTTGTCGAATCTCGTGTTCCTGCTGATGGCGGCGAACCCGGGGCAGGTCTGGAGTTTCATCGCGGCGATTTCGGCCGACAATTTCTGCCAGGGCTTCGCCGGCAGCGTACTCGTCGCGTTCATGTCGGGCCTCGCCGACGTCCGTTTCAGCGCGACGCAGTACGCGTTGCTCGCATCGTTGTCGAATCTGCCCGGGAAGCTGCTCGGCGGTGTGTCCGGATTCTTCGTCGAGGCGTTCGGGTTTCAGGCTTTCTTTGCGCTGAGCGCGGTATCCATCTTGCCGACCCTATGGCTGTACTGGCGGCTCCGGCCTCATATGGAAGGTGCGCCGCCGGCGTCCGCGAGCTGAAATTCACGCCGCTTGCTGCGACAATCCCGACAGGGGGCATCCGCGAACGCTGACACGAGGGCGCTGTGCCAGACATTCTCGTACGCCATATCGACGACATCCTCGCGGATCGCATCAAGGAGATCGCGCGCGAGCATCAGTGGTCGATCAATGAGGCCATTCTGTTCGCGCTGCGCCGCGGCGTGGGCCTCACCGGCGAAGACATGCACCGTGAGCTGCATGACATCGCGATGCTGTCGGGGACCTGGGAGTCCACCGAGACGGCGGCCTTCCGTGCGGCACTCGAAGCTTTCGAGCGCGTATCCGGCAAGCCGCTGTTCACCGACGACGCGATCGAGAATCAGGAACCGAAGTAGATCGCGCCGAGCACACGCGGCCCGCGCGCGCCGGTGACGTCGGCGCGATTGCCGGGCAGGCCGAGCAGGCGCTGCCGCGCGAGCCAGGCGAAGGCCATCGCCTCGACATAGTCCGGATCGACGCCGCAACTGGCTGTGCTCGCCACGGTCGTCGGCGCCAGCGCGGCGGCGATCGCTCGCATCAGCGCCGTGTTGTGAACGCCGCCGCCGCACGCGAGCACCTGCTGCGTCTGCGGCGCATCGCGCCGGATCGCGGCGGCGACGCTGCGTGCCGACAGCGCGAGCAGCGTCGCCTGCACGTCGACCGGCGCGATCGGATAATTGTTGAGATGACGATCGAGCCAATCGAGGTTGAAGACTTCGCGGCCGCTGCTTTTCGGTCCGGTCTGTGCGAAATAGGGCTCGTCGAGCATTCGTGCGAGTAACGCTTCGTCCACGCGGCCCTGTGAGGCCCACGCGCCGCCGGCGTCGCAACCGATGCCGCGTTGCCGCAGCGACCAGGCGTCCATGAGACAGTTCGCCGGACCGGTATCGAAGCCCGTCACCGCCGCTGCCGGGCCGCGTCGCAACACGGTGATGTTGGCGATGCCGCCGAGGTTGAGCACAACGCGATCGCGCTCAGGGTCGCCCAGCAATGCAGCATGCAGTCCCGGCACCAGGGGGGCCGCCTGACCGCCGGCTGCGATATCGCGGCGTCGGAAATCGCCGACCGTCGTGATGCCGGTGCGTTCGGCGATCACGTTCGGATCGCCGAGCTGCAGGGTATACGGCGCGGCAAGAGCCGGCTTGTGCCGCACGGTCTGGCCGTGCGAGCCGAGCGCGCGAATGGCCGCCGGCGCTATGCCTTCGCGGTCCAGCAGGCCAAGGGCGGCCTCGGCGAATGCATGACCGAGTTCCACATCGAGCATGCCGAGTTCGTCGAGGTTGATCTCGGCCGTGTCGCGTGCCAGCGCGAGCACGCGCGGCCGCAGGGCGGCCGGATACGGCACGGCGCATGCGGCACGAAGCTCCGGAGCGGAACCGAACGACACGAGCGCGACATCGATGGCGTCGGCGCTCGTGCCCGAAATCAGGCCGAGATAGAGCTCGGCGGCGGCTGACGTCACGCGTCAGCGCACCATGGCGAGGCGCGAATCCTCGTAACGCTTGAGCTGCGCGAGCATCGGCTGTGTCAGCTGCTTGAACTTCGCGAGCTCGGTCGACGGCAGCGGCTCGGGCTTGGGCAGCGTCACCGTGAGCGGATCGCGGTGCTGGCCGTTGAGGCGGAACTCGTAATGAAGGTGGGGGCCGGTCGCCAGACCGGTCGATCCGACGTAGCCGATCAGCTGGCCTTGGCGTACGCGCTGGCCGGCCGAAAGACCCGAGGCAAAGCGCGACATGTGGCCGTACACCGTGCTGTATTGACCGCCGTGCTGCAGGATGACGACGTTGCCGAAACCGTTCTTGACGCCGCGGAACTCGACCTTCGCATCGCCGGCCGCGTAGATCGGCGTGCCGGTCGGCGCGGCGTAGTCGACGCCCTTGTGCGCGCGCATGCGGCCGAGCACCGGATGCATGCGGCCCGCGCTGAAGCGCGACGAAATGCGCGTGAACTCGACCGGCGTGCGCAGGAACGACGTCTTCAGCGGCCGGCCGTCCTCGCTGTAGAAGGACACGCCGCCTTCGGTATCCTGATAGCGGAACGCCGTGAAGCGACGGCCGCCGTTGACGAAGGTCGCGCCGAGAATATCGCCGTCGCGCAGGCGCTCGCCGTCGCGGTAGACGTCGTTGTAGATCACGGTGAAGCTGTCGCCGACGCGCAGATCCTGCGCGAAGTCGATGTCGTAGCCGAAAGCCTGCGCGAGCTTCAGCGTCATCGAGTCGGTCATGCCGGCCGAGTCGCCGGCTTCGAACAGCGAACTCTTGATCGAGCCGTGTGCGACATGGACGCGGCGCTCGAGCGCGCGCTCGGCGATTTCGCTCTTGACACCCTCGGCGTCGACGCGCAGGACGACGCGCGTGTGGTCGTCACGATCGAAACGCAGCGCGGCAAGCTTGCCTTCGGGCGACTTGCGGAACGCGAACTCGTCGCCGGGATGAATGCGGCGGAACGCACCTTCGTCGACCTTCGCGTCGACGAGACGCTGCAGTTCGGTCGGCGAAAGGCCCTGCTCGTGGAATATGTCGGCGAGCGACTGCCCGGCACGCACGATGACGATCTTCCATTCGTCGCCTTCCATGCCCGGCACCATGCCCGCGGCGGCGAGTCCGGCCAGCGCGCGATCGTCCGCAGACGTCTGGTCGGCCGACAATGCCGGCAGAGGCAGCGCGAGCGTCGTGACGCTTGGCACCTCTTCACGGCGCATCGCGTTGGCCCAGGTCGGCATGATCATGCCGACGATGACGGTCAACGCGACGGCGACACTGGCGAGAACCCAGTGTTCGCGGCGCCACGAAATCGGCGACACCGACACGTTCTGCGCGAGCGCCCAAGTTTTACACTTTGAGTAAAACTGGAAATGTTTGCGAAGTGCGCGGCGACGCAGCGCAAGGCGGCGGTTCGTACGGCGGCTCGAATGAGGTGCGGCTGGCGTCTCGGTCACGGTCGCATTCCGATCAAACGGCTCGTACCATAGCCGCCCGATTCGAAACCCGTCAACGCCAGTATTGGCGCGGGTTTGCGCCCGGTCACGTGGTTAACGAATAATTAACTGCACTCACCATTTTTAGCCGTCCGCGAGCGAAGGCCGGAGCGTCGCGCTGCCTGCGGATGGAACGTATTCAGTGGAGAAGCAGGCATGAGCCAGTTGCAGGAAGCGCTTGACCTCATCGGTCGCGGCGCCGAGGAAATCATCAAGCGGGAAGATCTCGAGACGCGCCTCAAGCTCGGACGTCCGTTGCGCATCAAGGCGGGCTTCGATCCGACCGCGCCGGACCTGCACCTCGGCCACACCGTGCTGTTGAATAAAATGCGGCAGTTTCAGGATCTCGGCCACCAGGTCATTTTCTTGATCGGCGACTTCACCGGGATGATCGGCGACC
>NZ_DATIGT010000197.1:0-22663 GCF_035481375.1 Tahibacter sp. | reverse complement strand
GTCTGTGCCGGTCTCGGAGATGTTCCGCGACCCGCCGGTGTTCCGCGCGCTGCGTGACGACGTGCTGCCGCTGCTCGCCTCGTATCCGCAGATCAACATCTGGCAGGCGGGCTGCGCGTTCGGCCAGGAAGTGTATTCGCTCGCGATCCTGCTCGAAGAGGCCGGACTCTACGACCGCAGCCAGATCTATGCGACCGACTTCAGCGACGCGGCGATCGCGCGCGCGCAGGAAGGCATCTTCCCGGCGCGCGAGGCGCGGCTGTATTCGGAAAACTATCTGGCCGCCGGCGGCCGGCACTCGCTCGCCGACTACTACCACGCGCGCTACGAGCTCATCACGATCGACGCGCGCCTGCGCCGCAACGTCACGTTCGCGAACCACAACCTCGTCTGCGACGGCGTGTTCTGCGAGGCGCACCTGATCCTCTGCCGCAACGTGCTGATCTATTTCACCGACCCGCTGCAGAACCACGTGCTGGAACTGTTTCGCGACAGCCTCGTGCGCAAGGGCTTCCTGTGCCTGGGCACGCGCGAGAACATCGCCTTCGCGCGTGCCGCGAAGGACTTCCGCGCGATCGATCCGCGTTTGCGCATCTTCCAGCTGGACCTCGCCTCCTGAATTGTCCTGCCCGAGAACGACCCGCGCCCCCGTGAATCCCGCAGCGAACACCAAGCTCCCGCTCGTCGCCGTCGGCTGTTCGGCCGGCGGACTGCGCGCGCTGCACGTGCTGCTGGCCGGGCTCTCGCCGGATCTGGCCGCCTCCGTCGTCGTGGTCTGCCACACGGGCTCCGAAGACGTGAGCCTGCTCTGCGAACTGCTCGCACGCAGCAGCGCATTGCCGGTCGGCGAAGCGATCGAGCGCACGACGCCGCTCGCGGCGCACGTCTACATCGCGCCGACGGGCTATCACCTGCTGGTCGGCGACGACGGACGCTTTGCGCTGTCCGTCGACCCGCGCGTCGGCTTCGCGCGGCCGTCGATCGACGTGCTGTTCGAGTCGGTTGCCGACACCTGCGGCGCGCGCGCGATCGGCGTGATCATGACCGGCGCGAACAGCGACGGCGCCGCGGGCCTGAAGCGCATCCGCGAACGCGGCGGATATGCCGTCGTGCAGGAACCCGCCGACGCCGAAGTCGAGCTGATGCCCGCGTCGGCGCTGGAGATCGCCGGCGCCGACCGTTGCGTGCGGCTGGAGGAGATCGCGGCGCTCGTGAATCGGCTGCTGAGTCAGGAAAGAGACGGAGGAATGAGAAACGAGTGAGAGCGGCGACGCCGCGGCTTTCTTTACTTGCTCACTCCGGTCCGCAGGTCACTCGCTCAAACTGGACCACTAACTTCGGAAACTCCTGGCTCTCCATCAGATCCAGCGTATCCACTAGGCTGACTCCTGTCCTGAATCGCATCGACGATGCGCAGGCAACCCGCCAAGGAGAAGCCCATGAAGCCTTCCGACGTCCTGACGCTGCTCGCGCTCGGCGCGCTCTGGGGCGGCTCGTACCTGTTCATGCATGTCGGTGCCGCCGGGTTCGGACCGTGGACGCTGGCCGGATTGCGCGCGGCCGTGGCGGCGGTCTGCCTGCTGCCGCTGCTGCTGGCCGGCGGCCGCTGGCGCGAACTCGCGGCGAACTGGAAACCCGTCGCGGTCGCCGGCATCGCCGGCGCGGCGCTGCCCTACGTGCTCTACGCGTTTGCGACCCAGCACATCAGCACCGGCCTGACCGCGACCCTGAGCGCGGCGACGCCGCTCTATGCCGCGGCAATCGCCGCGCTGTGGCTGCGCGAACGGCTCAGCGCGCCGCGCTTCGCCGGTCTGCTGCTCGGACTGGCCGGCGTCGTCTGGCTGGTGCGCGATCGCATCGATGCCGGCACCGGCGGCCTCGCCGCACTCGCGATAGGCGCCGCGCTGCTCGCCACACTGGGCTACGGCTTCACCGGCAATTTCAGCCGGCGCCATCTGTCGGGTGTCGCACCGCTCGTCGCGGCGGCCGGCGGCCAGGCCGCCTCGGCACTGACGCTGTCGGTTCCGGCGGTGCTGCACTGGCCGGCTGCGTCGCCGTCGCTGCGTGCCTGGGCCGCGCTGATCGCCCTCGCGCTGCTCTGCACCGCACTCGCCTATCTGTTGTTCTTCCGGCTGATCGCACGCATCGGCGCCGCGCGCACGATGACGGTGTCGTTCCTGATCCCGCTGTTCGGCGTGTTCTGGGGCTGGCTGTTCCTCGGCGAGCGCATCGATGCGGACATGCTGGTCGGCGGCGCGATCATTCTCGCGGGCACGACGTTGAGCAGCGGGCTGGCCGACGGCGCCTTCGCGCGGTTGCGTGCGCGCGAGATGGCCGCGTCGTGACGGCGGAAATTCTTGCGGCGGGCTGAAAGTATTTCTTTCGGCACGGCGATGAGTCGACGGTTTCTTCACGCGTCGCGACGAATTTTCGCGCGCTGATCGACGGCTCGTCGCGCGCGCCGTTCGTGACGTTTTTCGAATGCGTTTCACGATGCATGCGGCGCGGCGCACGAACCGAACACCGATTTGCGTCAAACATCGGCACCGCTCGTCCCGCGCATTTCATGATTCCCGTTGCCGATTCCCCGCGGTGGCACGCAACCTGCTGAGCGCAGAGGCCGTCCCCCCTGCAGCGGTCCGATCATGCTCGCTCACCTCAGCTTCAGAATTTGTCCACACCTGCACGATGGAACCTGGTCGATCCTCGCCGGCGACGTGCTGCTCGCAACGCATACGAGCTGCTGCGACGCGATCGACTATGCGCTCGACATGGCCGAGACCGGCTGGCGCGACACCGGCGTGACCACGGACGTCGCGCTCGTCGATCCGCAGGGCGAGGTCTGCCTCTGGCGCGCCTACGGCGTGCGGCTGCACTGATCGGCGGCGAAAAACCCCGCCGGGATGCAGGTTGTGGTGAGCGCAGCGAACCGCAACCTGCATTCGCAACCCACGCACGCGGGCTATGTCCTCACTCCAGCGGCCTGAGCTTCGGCACCGGCGGCGCGTCGACCGGCAGCGGCTCGTTCGGTTTCGGCCGGTGGCCCTTGCGCGGTTCGAGCGGATCGGCGAGATGCCCTGGTTCGACGTTCTCGTCGTCGCGCTCGGGCGTGGACTGGGCCTGGGGTTCGCGCACCGCATAGGCGTCGGCGACCAGCGCCGACGCGAATGTATCGAGTCCGTCGAACGCGGTGCCGCCGTCGACGAAATCGTCGACGCGCGTCCCACCGAACGCGTTCATCAGATGTACCCGCCGAATATCAGCACGGCGACGATCACCAGCACCACGACGAGTCCGCCGCCCGGCGCATAGCCCCAGCTGCGGCTGTAGGGCCAGGTCGGCAGTGCGCCGATGATGAGCAGCACGAGGACGATCAACAGCAGGGTCGACAGCGTCATAACGTTCTCCTTGTCGGGGTTGTCGTGGTGTTCGTGCGGCGAGTTCAGTGCTTGTCGTGGCGGCCCGACCAGTGCGCGTTCCATTCGTCGCGCGAGATCGTGCCGTCGCCGTCACGGTCGATCTTGCTGAAATCCATGCCTTCGGCTTCGTCGGCGCCGAGTTCGTCCTTGCTGAGCTTGCCGTCCTTGTTTTCGTCGAGCTGTTCGAACGACTTCGTCGAGACGTCGCCGCGCTTGTCGTCGGCCAGCGGCGGCATCGGTTTCTTCGGCGGCTCGCGCTGCTCGGGATTTTCCTGCGACCGCGCCGAGTCGACGGGCTGGGGTTTCTCGCCCTGCAGCGACGCCGTTGCGACGGCGGCGAACAACAGCAGGGACGCTGCGGGAATCACGCGTTTCATCGAAGACCTCCGCGACGCGGGCCGGGTTGCCTCCGGCGACGCAGAAACCGTGCCGTGGCCGCGCCGCGCCGCGCGGAAGCCCATGGGCACGGCGGTTTCGCGTGCCGTGTCCGCGATTTGCCGCGCATTCCGGCGGCCGCGAATCTTTGCCCGCGACGCCGAGTCCGCCGCGTCGACCCGCGCAGCCTGCATGCCGTTCAGGACGCATCGGTCGACTTGCACGACTTTGCGGCGTTTTTCGGTGCGCGAACCGGCGATCGCGCGTGGCATCGCTCTTGCGTCGCCGCCTGCGACGACTCAGACGGAGCGCCCCATGCCGACCAAGCCCACGTCCACGAACAAGACCGTCGCACAGCAGACGGTGCAGCGGCAGCGGCGCATCCAGGACGATGTCGCGCAGAAGGAACGCGCACGCAAGGCGAAGGACGACGGCAACGGCGGCAAGAAGCCGGCGATGCAGGCGGGCGCGCGCGAGCAGCCGGAGAATCCGCTGCCGCAGCAGCATCTGCGCAAGCCCGGCTACGAACACGAACTCGATCCGCAGCCGCGCTTTCTCGCCCCCGACTATGCCGGCAGCGACAAACTCAAGGACCGCGTCGCGATCGTGACCGGCGGCGATTCCGGCATCGGCCGCGCCGTCGCCGTGCTGTTCGCGCGCGAAGGCGCCGACGTGGCGGTGCTGCATCTGAACGAGCACGAGGACGCCGCGGTCACGCAGCAGCATGTCGAAGCCGAGGGCCGCCGCTGCCTCGTGATCGCCGGCGACGTGCGCGATCCGGCGTTCTGCAACGACGCCGTGCAGCGCACCGTCGACGCGTTCGGGCGCCTGGACATACTCGTGAACAATGCCGCATTCCAGCAGCACTGCGAGGCGCTGGAAGACCTGAGCGAACTCCATCTGCAGGAAACGCTGCAGACCAACATCGCCGGTTATTTCCACATGGCGCGCGCCGCGCTGCCGCACCTGCACGAGGGCGCGGCCATCATCAACACCGGATCGGAGACCGGCATCTTCGGCAGCAAGGCGCTGCTCGACTATTCCGCGACCAAGGGCGCGATCCACGCGTTCACGATGTCGCTCGCGAGCAACCTCGTCGAGCGCGGCATCCGCGTGAACGCGGTCGCGCCCGGCCCGGTCTGGACGCCGCTGAATCCCGCCGACCGCGACCGCAAGGCCGTTGCGGAGTTCGGCGCCGACAGCGCGATGCGCCGGCCGGCCCAGCCCGAGGAAATCTCGCCGGCCTACGTATTCCTGGCCTCGCCGGTCTGTTCGAGCTACGTCAGCGGCGCGATCCTGCCGGTGATGGGCGGGCCGCGCGGCTGAACCTTCACCGCAGCAGAGGAGATCAACCATGCCACGTGGCGACAAGTCGGCCTATTCCGGCAAGCAGAAGCGAAAGGCCGAACACATCGAAGAAGGCTACGAGGCGCGGGGCGTGTCGAAGAAGGAAGCCGAGCGTCGCGCCTGGGCCACGGTCAACAAGCAGGACGGCGGCGCGAAGCCCGGTCCGAAGGCCAAGCATCCCAAGCGCAGCACGCGCAAGAGCGCGGCGAAGAAGGCAACGGCAAAAAAATCGACCGCGAGGAAATCCACTGCCCGGCAATCCGCGGCCCGGAAATCGACGGCGAAGAAAGCGACCGCACGCAAACCGACGGCGCGGAAATCCACGGCGAAAAAAACCACCGCACGCAAGTCCGCGACGAAGAAATCGACGGCGCGCCGGCCGGCTGCGAAAAAGTCCACGACGCGCCGTACGGCAAAACGCGCGACGGCGCGCAAGTCCGCAGCAACGAAGACCGGCACGCGCCGTCGCAGCCGCGCCTGACGCGCCGGCCGCGCCGCACCGTTCAGCCCGGCGGCGATCCGCAGTAGACTGCGGGTCTTTCCGCCGCCGGGAATTTCATGACTGCAGCAGTGCTGGGCCGTGCAGAGGACGTGCGCATCGGCGTGATCGGCCTCGGCTACGTGGGACTGCCGCTCGCCGTGGAATTCGGCCGGCAACTGCCGACGCTGGGCTTCGACATCGACACCGCGCGCATTGCCGCACTCGCCGAGGGACGCGACCACACGCGCGAAGTCGGTCCTGCGGAACTGGCCTCGGCGCAGCAGCTGCGCTACAGCGCCGACCCGGCCAGCCTGCGCGACTGCAACGTCTTCATCGTCACCGTGCCGACGCCGATCGACGCGTCCAAGCGCCCGGACTTCGGGCCGCTGCTCGCCGCAAGCCGCAGCGTCGGCCGCGCGCTGTCGCGCGGCGCCGTCGCGGTGTTCGAATCCACGGTGTATCCCGGCGCGACCGAAGAAGTCTGCGTGCCGGTGCTCGAGGCCGAATCCGGCCTCGTCTTCAACGTCGACTTCTACGTCGGCTACAGTCCCGAACGCATCAATCCCGGCGACGCCGCGCGACGGCTGCCCGACATCGTCAAGGTGACCTCGGGCTCCACGCCGGCCGCGGCCGAGTTCGTCGACGCGCTGTATCGCCGCATCGTGCGCGCCGGCACGCATCGCGCGTCGAGCATCCGCGTGGCCGAAGCCGCGAAAGTCATCGAGAACACGCAGCGCGATCTGAACATCGCGCTCGTCAACGAACTCGCGCACATCTTCGAGCGCCTCGGCCTCGATACCGCCGAAGTGCTCGAAGCCGCCGGCACGAAGTGGAATTTCCTGCCGTTCCGTCCGGGCCTCGTCGGCGGCCACTGCATCGGCGTCGATCCGTATTACCTGACGCACAAGGCGCAGGCGATCGGCTATCACCCTGACGTGATCCTCGCCGGGCGCCGCATCAACGACGGCATGGGCGCGTACGTGGCGCAGCGCGTCGTGCGTCTGATGGCGCGCCGGCGCATGCCGATCGCCGACGCGCGCGTGCTGATGCTCGGCCTCACGTTCAAGGAAAACTGTCCCGACCTGCGCAATACGCGCGTCGTCGATGTCGTCGATGAACTGCGCAGCTACGGCATGAAGGTCGACGTCTACGACCCCTGGGGCGACCCGGCCCAGGCCCACGACGAATATGGCATCGACCTGCTGCCCGCATTGCCCGAAGGCGGCTACGACGCGATCGTGCTCGCGGTCGCCCATCGCGAGTTCCGCGAAGTCGGCGCCGCGCGCCTGCGCGCCGCCGGCACACCGGGGGCGGTCGTGTTCGATGTGAAGCACGTGTTCGCGCGCGACCTCGTCGACGAGCGGCTGTGAGGCAGGAACGCGTGGAGAAGCGTGAGAAACGGGTGAGCGCGGTCGCCGTCTCTCGTTTCTCGCTCCTCCGCACCCTTTTCTCGATCCCCTAAAATCGCAAACAGCACCAAGCATCTGGATTTCCGTCATGCGAATTCTCATCACAGGCGCCGCGGGCTTCATCGGTGCGGCGCTCGCCCATCGCCTGCTCGACCGCGGCGACGACGTGCTGGGCTACGACAACCTCAACGACTACTACGACGTGCGTCTCAAGCAGGCGCGGCTCGACCGGCTGCTCGCGCGCGAGGGGTTCCGCTTCGTCAAGGGCGCGCTCGAGGACCGCGCCGCGCTCGAGGCCGCGTTCGACGAGTTCGTGCCGGTGCGCGTGGTCAATCTCGCGGCGCAGGCCGGCGTCCGTTATTCGCTGGAAAACCCGCGCGCCTACATCGACGCGAACGTCGTCGGTTTCCTCAACGTTCTCGAAGCCTGCCGCCATCGCGCGATCGAGCACCTCGTCTACGCCTCGTCGAGCTCGGTCTACGGCGCGAACCGCAAGCTGCCGTTCGCCGTCGAGGACAGCGTCGACCATCCGGTCAGCCTCTACGCGGCGAGCAAGAAGACCAACGAGCTGATGGCGCACACCTACAGCCATCTGTTCCAGATGCCGACGACGGGCCTGCGCTTCTTCACCGTCTACGGCCCCTGGGGCCGGCCGGACATGGCACTGTTCCTGTTCACGCGCAAGATCCTCGCGGGCGAGCCGATCGACGTCTTCAACTTCGGCAACCACTCGCGCGACTTCACCTACATCGACGACATCGTCGAAGGCGTGGTCCGCAGCCTGGATCGCATTCCGGGCGCCGATCCCGCGTTCGATCCGCTGAACCCCACGCCGGCCAGCAGCCAGGCGCCGTATCGCGTCTACAACATCGGCAACCACCGGCCGGTCAAGCTGTCGCGCTACATCGAGCTCATCGAGCAGGCGACCGGCCGCACCGCGGAGAAGCGCCTGCTGCCGCTGCAGCCCGGCGATGTGCCTGACACCGCGGCCGACGTCAGCGCACTGATGCGCGACACCGGCTACAGCCCGGACACGCCGGTCGAGATCGGCGTCGAGCGCTTCGTCGCGTGGTACCGCGACTTCCATGGCGTCTGAGCGCGACGCACAGCCGCCGCGCGGCGCGGTGCTCGTCACCGGCGGCGCAGGCTACATCGGCAGCCACGTCGTCGCGCGGCTCGTCGACGCCGGCGAGGACGTGGTCACGCTCGACGACCTCAGCACGGGCTTTCGCGACGCGGTCGTCGGCGGCACCTTCGTCGAGGGCGACGTCGGCGACCGCGCGCTCGTCGCGTCGCTGCTGCGCGAGCACCGCGTGCGCGCCGTCATGCATTTCGCCGCGCGCATCATCGTCGCCGAATCGATGGCCGACCCGATCGGCTACTACGCGAACAACACGGCCGCGACCTGCCAGCTGCTCGCGGCCTGCACCGAGGCCGGCATCGCGCACTTCGTGCTGTCGTCCTCGGCCGCGGTCTACGGCGTGCCCGAGGGCGGACGCGCGACCGAAGCCTCGCCGCTGCAGCCGATCAGTCCCTACGGCCGCTCCAAGCTGATGAGCGAGCAGATGCTGCGCGACCTCGCCGCGGTATCGGCGCTGCGCTACGTCGCGCTGCGCTATTTCAACGTGGCCGGCTGCGACGGCGCCGGCCGCATCGGCCAGTCGACGCGGCGCCCGACCCTGCTCATGAAGGTTGCCGCCGAAGCCGCGCTCGGTGTGCGCCCGCACGTCGCGATCTGCGGCACCGACTACCCGACTCCCGACGGCACCGGCATCCGCGACTACGTCCATGTCGACGACCTGGCGGCCGCGCACGTCTGCGCGCTGGGCTATCTGCGCGACGGCGGCGCGTCGGTCGCGCTCAACGTCGGCTACGGCCGCGGCTACAGCGTGCGCGAGGTGCTGAGCGCGGTCGAACGCGCGCACGGCCGTCCGCTGCCGGTCGTCGAGGCGCCGCGCCGCGCGGGCGACCCGCCCGAGCTCGTGGCCGACTGCGCGCAGGTCCGCAGCGTGCTCGGCTGGGAGCCGCGCCACGACGACCTCGACCTCATGGCCCGCAGCACGCTGGCCTGGGAACGCCGGCTCGCCGAGCGCCGCAATAATGCCCCGTGCCGCGAGCCTCCGGTTCCCGCCCCGCCGTGACGCGGCCGCGGCCCGCATCGTTTCCCGATTCCCCACCCCGGATTCCCCATTCACGTTTCTCGGACTGGCAGCAACGCGGCTACCTGACGCATAGTTCGCGATTCGCCGCCGCCCGCGCCGGCGCCCGCGCCCGCGTTTCGCCCCGAACGCGCCCGCCGCCGGCCCGGGAAAGCGCCGCGCACCGCCCGCCGGTGCCGGTGCAATGCCCGCGGTTCAATTCGTGGAGTTCGCTATGTGTGGAATCGTAGGTGCCGTCGCCGATCGCGAAGTCGGCCCCATCCTGATCGCCGGCCTGCAGGCGCTCGAATACCGCGGGTATGACTCGGCCGGACTGGCCGTGCTGCAGGGCGGCGCGCTCGCGCGCCGCCGCACGAAGGGCAAGGTGCGCGAACTCGAACAACTGCTGAGCGCCGACCCTGCGCCGGCCCGCATCGGCATCGCGCACACGCGCTGGGCGACCCACGGCGTGCCGAGCACGCACAACGCCCATCCGCACGTTTCCTCCGACCTGATCTCGGTCGTGCACAACGGCATCATCGAGAACCACGAGGAACTGCGCCGCGAGCTGCAGGACAAGGGCTACGCATTCAGTTCCGAAACCGACACCGAAGTCATCGCGCATCTGATCGATGCGCTGCAGCGCGAAGGCGCCGATCTCGTCACCGCCGTCGTACGCGCGACGCAGCGCCTGCACGGCGCGTTTGCGATCGCCGTGCTGTCGGCACGCGAACCCGACCGCGTCGTCGGCGCGCGCCGCGGCAGCCCGCTCGTCGTCGGCATCGGCCTCGGCGAACACTTCATCGGTTCGGACGTGCAGGCCCTGCTGCGCGTGACCAATCGCTTCATCTATCTCGACGAAGGCGACATCGTCGAAATCCGCCGCGACGGCTACCGCATCTTCGACGGCGACGGCCGCGACGTCTCGCGCGACGTGCGCGAGACCGACCTGACCGCCGATGCGGTCGAACGCGGCGAATACCGCCACTACATGCTCAAGGAAATCCACGAGCAGCCCGAGGCCGTGGCGCGCACGCTCGAAGGCCGCATCAGCGGTTCGCGCATCCTGCCGAACGTGTTCGGCGTCGATGCGGAGCAGCTCCTCGCGCGCGTCAAGCACGTGCACATCGTCGCCTGCGGCACGAGCTATCACGCCGGCATGGTCGCGCGCTACTGGATCGAAGCGCTGGCCGGCCTGCCCTGCTCGGTCGAGGTCGCGAGCGAATACCGCTACCGCGATACCGTCGTGCCGGCCGACACGCTGTTCGTCGCCGTGTCGCAGTCCGGCGAAACCGCCGACACGCTCGCGGCGCTGCGCAGCGGCAAGGCCAGCGCGCGCTACCTCGGCGCGCTCGCGGTCTGCAACGTGCCCGAATCCTCGCTGGTGCGCGAATCCGATCTCGTGCTGATGACGCGCGCCGGCCCCGAGATCGGCGTCGCCTCGACCAAGGCGTTCACGACGCAGCTCGCCGCGCTGGGCTTGCTCTGCCTCGAACTCGCGCGCCTCAACGGCATGGCCGACGCACGCTACGAACAGCTGGTCGGCGAACTGTCGACGCTGCCGCGCCTCGTCGCCGACGCGCTCACGCTGGAACCGCAGATCGCCACGCTGGCCGAACGCTTCGTCGACAAGCAGCATGCGCTGTTCCTCGGCCGCGGCGCGAGCTATCCGATCGCGATCGAAGCGGCGCTGAAGCTCAAGGAAATCTCCTACATCCACGCCGAAGCCTATCCCGCCGGCGAACTCAAGCACGGCCCGCTCGCCCTTGTCGACGAGCACATGCCGGTGATCGCGGTCGCGCCCAACAATCAACTGTTGGAAAAATTGAAATCGAACCTCGAAGAAGTCCGCGCGCGCGGCGGCGAGCTGTTCGTGATCGCCGACGCCGCCGTCGACGTCAAGCTCGACGCGAACCGCGGCGCGCTGCTGCGCCTCGCCGTCGGCGAAAGCCTCGTCGCCCCGGCCGTGTTCAACATCCCGCTGCAGCTGCTCGCGTATCACGTCGCCGTGCTCAAGGGCACCGATGTCGATCAGCCGCGGAATCTGGCGAAGTCGGTGACGGTGGAGTGAGCGGCGTTTCTGCGACGCGGCGTATCCGGTGCCGGCAAGGACGACGGCAGCAACGAGCACATCGCCCGCCCAGGCCCGGTAGTCACGGCCATCGCCGCACGTTTCAGCGACGGCAACGACGTACTGCAGATCGGCGGTCTGTTCTGGTTCGACGGTACAAGTTCCGCCTGGGCCGACCTCAAGCGCCGATCGCTCTTCAGCCAGGCGGATGATCCTGGCCTGGACGAAGTCGGTGAAAACGTCGGCAACGACGCGCGGCGGAATACCCGGTCGATGCGGTCGAGCTGTTTGAGACCGGCGGCCCGATTCAACAGGGCAACGACGAGTTCGACACGTTGGCCGGCATCCGGCAGGAACTGGAAATCGCCCGCAGACAACGAGAGAGCCTCGGTCCGGTTGCCCGAGGTTGGCGCGATCACCACGATGGCATCGTCCTCGAGGTTCGAGCGTGCCGTCGGTGCGGCGGAAAAAATTGTGTCGTCGACCGCAACTGGATTCAATGCGTTGCCGTTCCGATTGCCGAGCCCATGACTGAAACGGTCCTTCATGAGCTGCTCCGGACATCGCTGGTCGATGTCTTCGATCTCGCGTCTGCCGGCGGCACGCGCGAGTCGGTGTGTGCAGCGCGAACGCAGCTGCGCTTTCCGTATCGCGGCAGCTGCCTGCGACATCTCGACGGCAGCACCGTCGTGGCCGATGCGAGCCAGGTACAGTTCTTCAACGCAGGCGAGCGCGGCGAGGTCAGTCATCCGCATCCCGACGGCGACGCCAGCCTCGTGCTTACCGTGGACGAAGCGCTGCTGCGCGAGATAGCGCCGCCGGCCTTGCTGCACGACGGCGAGCCGCCGCGTTTCCGCGAGCATCGGCTCGGCATCGATCCGCGCGCGCAGGTGCTCGTGGCGCTGCTGCGGCACAGCCTGCACGAAGGCACGGCCGATCCGCTCGAAGCCGAGAGCCTCGCGCTGACGCTGGTGCAGCGCGCGATCGGTCCGCGCACGGCGCATGCCGCGAGCGGCAGCCAGAGCCGTCAGCGCCTCGTGGACCGCGCCAAGCGCGTGCTCGTCGGGGATCTCGCGCGGCGCTGGACGCTGGCCGAGGTCGCGGCCGAAGTCGGTGTTTCGGCAGTCTATCTGACGCAGAGCTTCCGCGAGGTCGAAGGCGTGCCGCTGTATCGCTACCAGTTGCGGCTGCGGCTCGCGCGCGCGCTCGATCTGCTCGGCGAGTACGACGACCTCAGCGCGCTGAGTCACGATCTCGGCTTCTCGAGCCACAGTCATTTCACGGCCGCGTTCCAGCAGGCCTACGGACGCACGCCGAGCGAGTTCCGGCAATCGGCGCTGCCGCCGAAAAACCGCGCCGGTTCCTGAGGCCGCGATACGCGGGCACGCGGTCCGTCCGCCGCTGACCTGACGGTTTCCTAAAGAATTCGACAGCGACCGCCGGCCCGTCGGCGTCTACTGGCACTGCCCGCTGCGTCGGGCAACCGCGCCGCCGATGGCGGCAACGACCACGACACGAATCCAGGTTGTCGCCGTTCGGCGACGGCAACGGCCGGTGTTTGCCCGAACGCAGGCGATCCGGCGCCGCGCGACCTGACGGAGGACACGCAATGAATCGCAGACAATTCCTCGGAACGGCCGCGAGCGTCGGAGGCGCGCTCGTGCTGTCCGCCGGTCCCGGCGCGACCGACGCGCCATCGCAGCGCATGCGCGGATCCGAAGCGGCGGCATTCCACGGCCGGCGCCGCTATGCATCGACATCGTTCGGCAACATCGCCTATGTCGAACGCGGCAGCGGCGATGCCGCGCTGTTCCTGCACGGCTTTCCGTTGAACGGGTTTCAATGGCGCGGCGCGCTCGAACGCCTGTCGCCGTACCGGCGCTGCATCGCGCCGGATTTCCTTGGCCTGGGTTTCACCCAGGTCGCGGAAGGGCAGCCGGTCGGCCCCGACGATCAGGTCGCGATGCTCGGCGCGTTTCTCGACCGGCTCGGCATCGCGAGCGTCGATGTGGTTGCGAGCGACAGCGGCGGCGCGGTGGCGCAGCTGCTGCTCGCGCGGCATCCCGAGCGCGTGCGCACGCTGCTGCTCGCGAACGGCGACACCGCGATAGAGAGCCCGCCGCCGGCGATGCTGCCGGTCATCGAACTCGCGAAACACGGCAGGTTCGTCGACGAATGGCTGGCGCCATGGTGGGAGAACCCGACGCTCGCGCGGTCGGCCGAGGGCATCGGCGGCATGTGCTACGCGAACGGCACGCATCCGACCGACGACACCGTCGACCTGTATTTCGGGCCGCTGCTGTCCACGGTGCGGCGCAGCGCGCTCGCGAATGCGTATGCGGCCGCGCTCGCGCGCAATCCGCTCGCCGATGTCGAGACGACGCTGCGGCGCAGCCACGCACCGGTGCGCGTCGTCTGGGGCATGGCCGACACGATTTTCTCGGCCGCGAACGCGGACTACCTCGACCGCGCGTTCGGCGGATCGCGCGGCGTGCGCCGGCTCGACGGCGCCAAGCTGTTCTGGCCCGAGGAACAGCCCGATGTGATCGCGCACGAGGCGCGCGCACTCTGGAATGCCTGGGCGCCGCTGGCCGTGACGCGCTGATGCCGCCGCTGCAATCCGGAGCCCTTCCATGAATGCCACGATTCGCAGCGTCCGCGCGACGCTTTTCGCCGGTGCCCTGACCATTGCGATCACCGCTGCCGCACGTGCGTCGGATCATCTCGACACGCCGGCGGTGATCGCCGATCCCGCCGCCGACATCGGCGACCTCTATGCCTGGATGTCGCCCGACGGCGAGCGCCTCGATCTCGTCATGACCATCGTCGGCAAGCGCTTCTCGGATCAGATCGCCTATGTGTTCCATGTCGACAGCGGCCGGCGCTTCGGCAAGACACGCGCAACGACGGCGATCGAGTGCCGCTTCGACGCCGCCGGAAGCGCGCGCTGCGATGCGGCTGGCGACAGTGCCGGCGGCGATGCCGGCGTCGCGGCGGGAATCGACAGCGCGCAGCGGCGATTCCGCGTCTTCGCCGGGCTGCGCAACGATCCGTTCGCGAACAATGTGCGCGGCACGCGGCAGGCCTACGACGTCGTCAAGCGCGCATTGGGCACGGGGATTGCGGCCGATGCATCGGGCTGTCCCGCGCTGGGGCCGCCAGTCAGCGCAGAGATACTCGACCGCTGGCGTCACACCGACGGCGGGCCGCCGCAGAATTTCCTGGCCGGCTGGTCGACGGCGGCACTTGTCGTGTCGATCGACGTCGATGCGGTCGATCGCGGCGGGCCGCTGCTCGCGGTCTGGGCCGGCACTTACGCAGCGGCATCGCGCGGCACGCGCTTTGATCGGGTCGGACGCACGCTGACCGGCAATGCGCTGATAGGCCCGCTGGATCGCGGCGACGTCAGCAACGCTCGCAAGGAGCAGTACAACCGCGCCGCACCGGCGGAATGGCCGAGATTCGTACCGGACATCGAGCGCACGCTGGGTCTCTATGACGCGTTCGACGGCATCTGCGGCAATCAATGGCTCGCTGCGTCGACCCCGCAGCCCCATCGGTACCGTGCGCTCGCCCGGCTGCTCGCCGATGACCGGCTCTGGGTCGACAGCCGCCATGCGCGGTGCACGCGTTTTCTCGCCGTCGAGACCGGCGACAACACGCGGCTCGCCGATTGCGGAGGCCGCACGCCGGACAGCGATGTCGTCGACGCGTATCGCGCACGACTGGTCAACGGCAGCGATTCGGGCGTCGACGACGGCGTCACGCAGGACGATGCGGTACATGCGCCGGGGCGGTTCCCGTTCCTCGCCGAGCCTTAGCGGAACGTGCATTCAGCGTTCGCCCCGCCGCACGAGTCGAAGGACACGGGACATGATCATCCGCAAGCCCGTCGTTATCGGGATCGTCACGACGATGGTCGCGATGCTGAGCCCCGCGCTCGCGCAGACGCGACCGACGACGACCGCGGCGATCGCGATCGCCAATCTCGATCACGCGCTCGCGCAGGCCGTCGAACCGGCGCAGCGCGTCGATCTGCTGCTCGCGAGATCGCGCTTCCTGTCGGACCACGATGCGCTGGACGAAGCCGTGAGACTCGCCGGGTCGCTGCCGATCGGCCGCGATCATCTGCTGTTGCGCGCGCGCACGTACGCCGCGGCGCATCGCTTCGCGCAAGCGGAGTCCGACCTGGACGCGGCACTTCTAAGCGGGGCTGACGCACGGCAGGTCGCGCTGCAGCGCGCATCGATTCTCGTCGCGACCGGGCATGCCGACGACGCGGTCCGCCTTCTCGGCAGGCATGCGGGCCGCCTTCCCGGCTACGCGGCGCACAGCGCGTTCGCCGCGGCTCATGCCGAACTCGGACGGTACGCGGAAGCGGACCGGCACTATCGGCTGGCACTCGGCGAACTACGGACGACCTCGCCGTTTCCCTACGCCTGGACGCATTTCGCGCGCGGCCTGATGTGGTCGGAACAGGCCGGCGACGCGCGGCGCGGCGAAGCCGAATACGCGCTCGCCCTCGCCTACCTGCCGGCGTTCGCGAGCGCCTTGGTGCACAAGGCCGAACTCGAATTCGCGCGCGGCGATGTCGCGGCGGCGATACGGCGCATAACGCCGCTCGCCGGCGCCGGGCACGAACCGGAAGCGCTTTCGCTGCTCGGTGAAATTCTGCGGAACGGCGGCGACCGCATCGGCGGCGATCGCGCCGTCGCCGCGGCGGCGCTGCGCTACGAAGCGCTGCTGCACCGCCAGCCGCTTGCCTTCGCCGATCATGCAGTCGAGTTCTACCGCGGACCGGGCAACGACGCCGCCGCGGCGTGGCACTGGGCGCGGCGCAATCTGGCGAACCGGGCGACGCCGCGCGCGTTCGCCCTCGCGATCGACGCCGCCGCGGCGAACGCACGGGACGTCTGCGATCTGGTGCGCGAGATGCGGACGCTGCCGGGCGAACGCGCGCTGTCGAAAACTGCACGGGCCGGGCGGGAACGACGGACGATGCCGAACGCAGCCGCACACTGCCCTTGATCGAAAAACGGCGATGCGACGGCGGACCGGTCGCGATCGCTTCGCACGATTCATCGCGAATGCCAACGTCGTGCCCCGGATTTCCGGCATTTCATCTCGACTTCCACGACCGTAACTTGCAGTACGGATGACTGCACGCTCAAATGTTCCGACGGAAATCTGGCTCGTTCGCATGTCACAAAACAGACACGGTATCAAAATTATGAAATGGATATTTGTTGCATCGCTGCTCGTCAGCGCCGCGACGCCGGCGGCCGAGCTGACGCGGTTCCAGCAATGGCTGTCGTTCACGCAGGGCGCCGCGTTCAACGCGTCCGGTCCCGCCGGCATGTACGCCGCGCAGGACATGCAGGAAATTCGCGACGGAGAAACGCTGTATCTGAATCCGGTCGTGCTGCCGGACGGCTGGAAATGGTCGCGCACCGGGTCGGATCAGCCCGTTGCCAGCGTCGCGTATCGCAACGGCAAGGCCATGCTGAGCGGCCGCGGCATCGAGACGCTCGATCTGCTCGAACGTCCCGATCGTCAGCTGACCCTGCCCGGGCAATTGACGGTGCGCGTGTCGCTGCTCGGCGCGGAGACGCTCAAGGTCTGGCTGCACAATCCCGAACGCGTGATGCAGCGCGGCTTCCGCGGACTGGATTTCTTTTCATACGATCCCAAGGGCGTCGTCACCGCGCGCTTCACGCGCGAGGAGGAACCGGCCGCGGTCGATTATCTCGATTCGCGCGAACACGCCGGCGTGATGTACGTCGTCGGCAGCGTCGCGCTGCCGATCGCCGGACGCACGCACGTGGTCAAGGCCTACAGTCGGAAGAATCGCTGGGAGGAAATCGACTACGTGCTGCTGATGTTCAAGGACCGGACGTCCGGCAAGAGCACCTACGGCGGCGGCCGGGTGATCGAAGTAGCGCTCGCGAAGGGCAGCCCGCTGAAGCGTCTGGCGATCGATCTCAATCTCGCGTACAGCTTTTCGTGCGCGCACTCGCCGTTCTACAACTGTCCGCTCGCGCTCGTCGATCGGATCGACGCGACGCTGCATTACGGCGAAAAATATCCGCCCCTGTGAGGGTTCCCAGCGCCGCACGTCATGCAACGCGACGGCGGCGAGGCCTTCCGGCAGCCCCGCGCGACCGAAGGACTTGCCGACCGGTGCCGATGATTGCGATGGTTGCGCGTTGCGGGAGCCCGACCGATGGCTCCGGCATGCGGACCTGAGGAACCATCGATGCCCGAAGCCATTCGATACGAAGGCGGCTGCCTGTGCGGTGCGGTCCGCTATGCGGCGAGCGCCGCGCCGCTGCGCGGCGTGATCTGCCACTGCGCAATGTGCCGCCGGCATTCCGGTGCGCCGGCGCTGGCGTTCGTCCATTTTCCTGCGGACGCATTCACCTGGACCACGGCGCCGCCGCGCTGGTATCGCTCTTCGGCCTTCGCCGGGCGCGCGTTCTGCGCGGCCTGCGGCAGCACGCTCGGCATGCGCGAGGACGTGCTGGCCGACCGCGTGCAGGTCTGCGTCGGCAGCCTCGACGAGCCCGCGCGTGCGCGCATCGACGATCACGTCTGGACGAGCGCCCGCCTGCCCTGGTTCGACACGACCGACGCATTGCCGCGCTTCGCGGGTTCGAGCACGGCGGTGCCGTCGAAGGCAATCGACGGTACGGACCCGACCGCGTGATCGATGCGCTGCGGCGACTGATCGGCGAACTCGAAGGCGACCGCGCGTTGCTTGCGCCCGGAAAGCTGCGCAAGCGCCTCGATGCGCTCGATCGCTTCGAGCACTTTCCGATCGGATACGGCGGTACGGACGCGCTGGACCCGGTCATCCCGGCCGAACTCCGGCATCGCGCGGCGACGCTGCGCGATGCCATCGAACAGGCGAACCTCGCGCTGTTCGAGGCGACGCGCGACGCGATACGCAACGGCACCGGCGCCGTCGCACTGCGCCGCTGGACCGAGGCCAGCGCGCGCGCGGGCGACGACTACGATCATCTCGATGCACTGGTCGCCGGCGTGCTGCAGCTCGACGAACCCGCGCCCGCCGGCGGTCTCGCGGCCGGCATGGTGTCCTATCAGCCGACTCCGGCGCGGCACATCGTCGATCTCGTCGATCGCGCCGGACTGTCCGCACGCGACGTGCTGGTCGATCTGGGTTCCGGTCTCGGCCACGTGCCGCTGCTCGCGGCGATCCTCAGCGGAGCACGCGGCGTCGGCATCGAAGTCGAGGCGGCCTACGTTGACTGCGCGCGACGCTGCGCCGCTGCGCTGAACCTGCGCGGCGTGCGCTTCGTCCACGCCGACGTGCGCGCCGCCGACCTGTCCGTCGGCACCATATTCCATCTGTACACACCGTTCACCGGCGCGATCCTCGACGACGTACTGCGCCTGCTGCGGCGCGAAGCGCGGACGCGCGCGCTGCGCATCGTCACGCTGGGGCCGTGCACGCCGGTCGTTGCGCGGGAGCGCTGGCTCGTGACCGACGATGCGTGCGAACTCGACCGACCCGTGCTGTTTCGCAGCGACGGCGCCACGTCCCAGTGCCCTGTTCCGTAAATAACGGTCGAACAATTCCGGTGTCTTTCGCCGCAATACGTCGTCGCACCGCGTTGCCGCAGCGCCGCCTCGGTGCGCCTGGTCTTGCGACGAAATCCATCCGGAATTTTTTCCACGTAGTTGCGGAACAGGACACTGGCGGCCGTCGCCCGAGTCACAGCGTGCGAAACATCACGTAGACATCGACGAGGCCGAGCGCCGCATGCCGGAACGCCCTGGGCAGAGTGCCGACGACCGCGAATCCGAGTTTGCGATACAGAGCAACCGCCGCCAGATTCGTACTTACGACGTAGTTGAACTGCATCGCCGTGAACCCGGCGCCACGGGCAGCGTCGATGCTGTGCGCGACGAGCGCGCGTCCGATTCCCCTGCCCTGCAGGGCAGGATCGACGACGTAGGTTGCACTCGCGACATGCGCGCCGCGCCCCAGGAAGTTCGCGCCGAACTTGTACATCGCGCCCACGCGCCCGTCGACGACCGCGACGCTCGCGGGCTGTGTCGTGAACCAATGCGCCGAAAACGCCGCGCGATCGAATCCGTCGTCGAACGGCAACGTGTCGCCGGCCGCGATCGTGCGCCGCAGGATGGTCCACATCGCATCAGCGTCGTCCGGCAGCGCTGCTCTGACCTGCATTCGATGCCTCGCTTCGTTTCGATTGCGTCGCTCGACGCGGATCATGCCGGTACCGGCGCACATTCGCATTCGGTCAGTCCAGCAGGCGTGCGCGTCCCGATGACTGACGACACTGCGAACAGGCGACGGCCTCATGCAACGCTGGCGCCACCGATGGTCGCTCAGGATGATCCGGCATCATGGAAACGACGATTCTCACAGTGTTCGGCTTCGCCGTCGTCGATGCGATCAACCCCTCGGCGCTGGCGGTGACGCTCGTGCTGCTGACGCAGGCGCGCGCCGTGCCCCACGTGATCGCGTATGTCGCCGGGATACTCGCGACCTACCTCGCGCTCGGCATCGCCCTGATGCTCGGTTTCGGCGCCGCGCTGCGCGGGCTCGGCGCGGCGCTCGACCACCCGGCCGTGCTTGCGCTGCAGGCGGCGCTCGGGCTCGGGCTGCTGCTCTACGCGATCGCCGCGCCGACCCCGTCCGACGCGCCGCGCGAGGCTCGCGACACCGGTCGCGCCGGCGCGATCGGCATGTTCATGCTCGGCGCCACCGTCACGGCGACCGAACTCGTGACGGCGCTGCCCTACTTCGCCGCCATCGCCGTCATGACCTCCGCGAAGCTCGCCGCGGCGCAGTGGCTGCCGCTGCTGCTCGCCTACAACGCGATCTTCATCGCGCCGCCGCTGGCTCTGCTCGGACTGCACCTGCTGTTCGGCAAGCGGCTCGGACCGCGCTATGCGCACTGGAGGGACGTGCTCGCGCGCGGCGCGCGCGAAACCGTGCTCTGGATCCTCGCGCTCGTCGGCTTCGCGCTCGCGGGCGACGCGATCGCCCGGTATCTGCATCAGCGCGCGAAGGCCGATCGCGGCGGCATGCCGGCGAAACGTGCCGTGACCGCCGCGCCGCTGCCGTCGTCCGCACCGTACGTGTTCGCGGTGCCGCCGTCACGGCGCCCGTAGCGACGAACTACGGCTCGACGACGACCGCCCTCGCGACATAACCGCGGCCCGCATCGCAGTCGCGCTGCGCCTCCTCGACGAGCCAGTCGCGGAACTTCGCGATCTTGCTGCTGTTCTGGCGCGCGACGGGCCAGGTGAACCAGAACGCGCGGCCGTCGCTCGCGACCGCATCGTGCGCGGGCACGAGACGGCCCGACGCGAGTTCGTCGCAGAACAGCAGCGGCGAGGCGATCGCGACGCCCTGCCCGGCAATCGCCGCGGCGACGTCGAGGTATTCCGCGGACAGGTTCGTGCCGAAGCGCTGGGGCGCGGGACCGCTGCGGCGGCCGAGCGCGCGGTACCACAGCGTCCACCAGTCGGGACGGCCGAGCAGCGGCACGCCGATTCGGTCCGGGTCGGCCATGTCCACGAGTGCACGTTTGAGAGCCGGCGCGCACAGCGGCATGAACAGGCTCGGCATCAGCCTGACCGTGCGCAGGCCCGGCCAGCGGCCATGGCCGTTGCGCACGGCGGCATCGAAGCGTCCGGCGCCGAGTTCCTGCGCATCCGCCGAAAGATCGAGTTCGACCGCGACGTCGGCATGCCGCTGGCGGAAGCGGCCCAGGCGCGGCGTCAGCCAGCTCGTGCCGAAGCTCGGCAGCGTGGTCAGGCGCAGCCGCGTCTCGTCGAGTTCGACGGCGCGGACGAAGCTCGCGCGCAATGCGGCAAATGCGGCAATGGCCTCATTCGCGATGAGTTCACCGGCTTCGGTCAGAACGACCCGCTGCGGATGCCGCACGAACAGCGCGACGCCGATCTGCTGTTCGAGCCGGCGCACATGGTAGGAGACCGAGGCCGCCGTCGTGTCGAGCTCCTGCGCGGCCTTGACGAAGCTGCCGAGCCGGGCCGCCGCCTCGAAGGCGCGGATCGACACGAGCGACGGAAAGCGATCCTGGCCGAGCATAAGTCCGCCTTAGCCTGCGAGGCCGGATTTCGCGTCGCGTCCGCCGCGCGCGCTTGCGATGCTCGTCCCGACCCGCCCGACGAACCTCAACGCATGAGCCGACCGCATGACCCCTATCGTTCCGATGACGCGCCGCGACTTCGTTGCCGCGCTCGCGCTGGCCGGCGGCGCGGCCGCACTCGGCGTCCCGCGCGCGGTGCGCGCAGCCGGCACGGCGCCCGAACACGAGTGGGACTGGCTGATCGGCAATTGGGACGTGCGCCATCGCCGGCTCAAGGAACGGCTCACGGGTTCCGGCGACTGGGAAGACTTCGGCGGCAAGAGCGCACTGTGGCTCGCGATGGGCGGACTGGGCACGATCGACGACAACCTCGTGGAATTGCCGGCCGGAGTCTATCGCGGCCTGACGATTCGTACCTACGACAAGGCCAGCAGAGCGTGGTCGATCTGGTGGCTCGACGGGCGCAATCCTGCGCGCCTCGACGCGCCGGTCACCGGCCGCTTCGACGGCGACGCCGGCGTGTTCAGCGGTCCCGACACGCTGCGCGGCAAGCCCATCGTCATGCGCTTCCGCTGGCTCGACATCCACAGCCGCGAACCGCACTGGGAGCAGGCGTTCTCGCCCGACGGCGGCAAATCCTGGGAAGTGAACTGGGAAAACTTCTTCACACGTACCGCCGAAAAGGCCACGCCGGTCGCGCTGCTGGCCGATCGCCCGCACGACTTCGATTTCCTCGTCGGCCGCTGGAAGGTGCGGCACCGGCGCCTGCGCAAGCGCCTGGCCGGCAGCGGCGACTGGGACAGTTTCGACGGCACGCTCGTGAACTGGCCGGTGCTCGGCGGCCACGGCAATGTCGGCGACAACGTCATGGATTTTCCGGCCGGCGCCTTCCGCGGCATCGGGCTGCGCGCGTTCGACGCCGCGAGCGGCGACTGGCTGAGCTGGTGGTTCGACGGCCGCGCGCCGACGACGCTCGGCCCGCCGCTGCGCGGCCGCTTCGCCGACGGCGTCGGGGAATTTGTCGGCGACGACACGCACGACGGCAAGCCCGTGCGCACGCGCGTGCGCTGGTCGCAGATCACGCCGACCTCGGCACGCTGGGAACAGGCGAGCTCGGCCGACGGCGGCGTGACCTGGGAGGTGAACTGGGTCAGCGAGTTCACACGGACTTGAGAGCGGGAAAGAGGGATCGGGAGCGGGAAACGCGTGGACATGAAGCGCTCCCCTCGGGCGTTAGCTACTCTTCCAAAATTCCACTGCCGGACAGAGGGCGGCAAGCGCAACGAAACCGGCCGCTATACTCGTTCCTGACTC